>CAZLWN010000156.1:0-2811 GCA_964563195.1 uncultured Undibacter sp.
CGGTGAATCATGTTCGTCCAAATTATTCAATCAATTATCTAGGTACAGACCCTAGGAATGGGATCGTCTAAAGGCATGTTCGATTTAGCGGGGGCGCCCTTGTGAGGCCGCCATGAGATTCACGACTGCTGCCCTTGTCTGCATCGGCGCGCTGTACTTAACGGACGCATTTTATTTCGACGGTGCATAGTAAAGAAGCAAAGAGAAACTGATTTGTAAGCCATCGCGCCGGGCCGCGGCATTACGCAATCTGCGCGCACGCTTCGCTGCATTGGCATTTATTTTGCGTAGAACGTGAGGGGTCATGATAAACGCGCCGTTTAATTTCGGTGAACGCTCTCGACCGAAGGGCGAGGGCGCGCTTGGTCTAAAAAAAAAGCCAAGTCAGCAGACCTAAGGGAACTATACTTGCTGAAGACGAACCAATGTAACGAACTCTAATTGCATAGCAATTCGATTTGATCGAACCTCTCGCGACAGCTTTCTATAGCGGCTGAGTTTTCGACTTTTTAAAGAAATTAACCAATAACAGACATCCGGCCCCTGCGAGAGAGATTATTGAACCGGAGCAGCTTCCAAGGCCGCAATGATCCACTTCTCGTGTTCAATTGCTCTATCAATAGCCTCGATCATATCTTGGAGGTTGACAAAGCTCCTGCCCGTTTCATTGACCTGATCATCAGACCGACGTCGTCGGAGCGCGAGCGCAATTGCAAGCGTACGACGCTCCTCAATCAGTTTTTCTTTTGCGGTCGTTAGCGTTTTTATGGGGTCGAGTTCCTCAGCCATATTCGACATGCTCCAAGGAGATGAATTCGGCAATTTTCTCTTATCGGCAATTCTTGTTTAAGCGCAAAAACGTTCGATTTCTGTTAACTCGCGGCTTGGTTGGCATCGTTCGGTCTCGATTGCAACAAGCACAATGCGGTTGCCAAAAAAATATATTCAGCCACCAGAACCCTTCCCCCTGGTTCTGTTCGGTCGCTAAGTCGGCGTCGAGAGGCCACGCGGCATTGGCCAGCCCGCGCTGTTGATCCATGCGATGGCCAAAAGTGCTTTTCCTGATCGCCGGATCAACCGGCTTTGCAATATGTACTGTTCGCCCTTTCCAACACTTTACGCCCTGTAAATCATGCCTCCAGAGTCGTTCGAAAGCCGGATCCACCGGTTAGCGTGAAGGGTCACCGCCGAAACTAAGGAATTATTTGCCATTAGCCAGGTAATATTCACAACCACAATTCGAACTTGGTCCGCTTTGAATGATGCTGGCTCACTGCGTAAAATATAGGCTACGTTTTTAGCCAAATATCGAAAAGAATCAGGAGCAGTTGATGCGCGAACTACTGGGAAAACTACCAACTAAAAATCCCAATATTAGCCAAAATGTCTATCTCTCCGAGACCGTCCGCTGCCAGGAATGCCATAAGACAGCCCCGGTAGGTATCGAGGTGATCATGATCGAGAAAGTTGGGGAGTCCAAAAAAGTTCTCAAGCACGAATACTACTGCCGCGCGCACGCTTTCGATGCCCATGGTATCGACTACGAATCGAAGCTGCGAAGTTGGCGATAGTCGGATTAGCGCATAAGCGGGCGGCGCCGCTTGGTAGCCATTCGACCAATCTTTCATGCCGCGGCATCCGTGATTTCATATCCGAACAGCACCGGCAAGTACCGTGAGGATGAATCTCGGACGGTGGCTTCGGCCACGTCAATCGGCTGGTTCCTAATCGCTACGGTCCTGCCGTTGCTTTTCGGCGACCGAAAGTCACGCCGCCAACAGCGGCGGAGACCGCAAGATTAAGACCGCGCGCTTTCTTTAGCATCGGCTTCTCCTGCGGAGCGCTCTCCTTCTTTGAGGTGAACGACGCCGGCTTGTCGGCGTCCTCCAGCCGCCCGACTTTGACCGCCCTGGTCAATTCCTCGCCCTTGCGGATGATCGTTATCGCGATCTCCTTTCCGGCCGTCGTGTCGGCGATGATGCGCGGCAGATCACGCCAATCTTTGACCTCCTTGCCGTCGAACTTGACGACGACGTCACCCGGCTCAATACCGGCTGGCTTGGCTGGACTATTTTTGTTGAGGCTGGCAACCAACGCGCCGTACTCCGCCTGGACGTTGAGCGTCTGGGCGGCCCCCTCGGTCACCGGCCGGATGCTCACGCCGAGCCAGCCCTTAACAGCGCGCGCCTCGTTCGCCGCCGACTTGTCTTCCGACGTACCTTCCTCCTTCGGCGTCAGCGCGGTCGCTTTTTTCTCGCTGGCGTCCGCAAGCCGGTCGAGCTTGGCGTACTTTCCAGAGTTACGTGTTTGAATGGCTTTGGGTCTCGCCACGTCAACATCAGCGCCCGTCTCGTCGACCATTTCAACCTGAGTGGCGCTACGGGACTGATAGACGACCGCATCTTTTGGATCGAGCTTGATGGCATCGTTGGACTTCGCAATCACGCGGTCGTAGTCCTCCCGGGCACCGTACCCATTTCCGTTGATTGCTGGTTGGGATTCGAGCAGTTCTTGGTGCCGGTCGATCGGCTGGACCTCAGCGCCAGCCGGTGCAGACAATTCCGCCATTGCTGCTGGTTGGTGTTCGTGTGGTTCTCGGTGCGCGAGGATCGGCGGTACCTCGGTGCCAGCCTGCGTAAGCAATTCCGACTTTGCTGCCCGCTGGGTTTTGAGCGGCTCTTGGTGCTCGAGGGTCGTTTCGAGCTCCGGTTTCGCAGCTGCTTGGGCTTCAAGCGGTTCTCGGTGCGCGAGGATCAGCGGTACCTCGGTGCCAGCCTGCGTAAGCAATTCCGACTTTGCTGCCCGCTGGGT
>CAZLWN010000156.1:2911-8242 GCA_964563195.1 uncultured Undibacter sp.
GAGCTCCGGTTTCGCAGCTGCTTGGGCTTCAAGCGGTTCTCGGTGCGCGAGGATCGGCTTGACCTCGGCGCCAGCCTGCACAGGCAGTTCCCGGCTCGCTACTGGTTGAGCTTCGAGCGGCTCTCCTTGCGCGAGGATCGGCTTGACCTCGGTGCCGGCCTGCGTAGGCAATTCCGACTTTGCTACCCGCTGGGTTTTGAGCGGCTCTTGGTGCTCGGGGGTCGTTTCGAGCTCCGGTTTTGCAGCTGCTTGGGCTTCAAGCGGTTCTCGGTGCGCGAGGATCGGCGGTACCTCGGTGCCAGCCTGCGTAAGCAATTCCGACTTTGCTGCCCGCTGGGTTTTGAGCGGCTCTTGGTGCTCGAGGGTCGTTTCGAGCTCCGGTTTCGCAGCTGCTTGGGCTTCAAGCGGTTCTCGGTGCGCGAGGATCGGCTTGACCTCGGCGCCAGCCTGCACAGGCAGTTCCCGGCTCGCTGCCGGTTGAGCTTCGAGCGGCTCTCCTTGCGCGAGGATCGGCTTGACCTCGGCGCCGGCCTGCGTAGGCAATTCCGGCTCTACTGCTCGTTGGATGAACAGCTCTTGGTGCGCGAGGATCGGCGGTACCTCAGTGCCAGCCTGCGCAGGCAGTTCCCGGCTCGCTGCCGGTTGAGCTTCGAGTGACTCTCCTTGCGCGAGGATCGGCTTGATCTCGGTGCCGGCCTGCGTAGGCAATTCCGATTTTGCTACCGGTTGGGTTTTGAGCTGCTCTTGGTGCTCGAGGGTCGTTTCGAGTTCCGGTTTCGCAGCTGCTTGAGCTTCAAGCGGTTCTCGGTGCGCGAAGATCGGCGGAATCTCGGCGCCAACATGCGTAGGCAGTTCCGGACTCACCGCTGCTTGCGGTTCGAGCGGTTCTCCGGGCTTGAGATTCCTCATTCGTGCAAGCGCACGCTTGCCGCCGACACGACGCTTGTATGCTTCCCAAAAAAACTTAACCAGCTTGATAAGGTATTGACTAACGATAAAGAAGGCGACGGCTGCACATCCGAGTGCAACATACCAGTAGGCGTTAAATGCGTAACGCACGTGCGTCACCCAGACGCCAGCTGAGCGACCGTCGAGAGTACCTCTGCCACTTTTTCCTTGAGATCTCGCGGCTCAAAGGGCTTTGTAATGTGGGCGTCAGCACCATCGAACCATCCCTTATCATGTTCGCCAAGTAATCCGATCAGGATTATCTTAACCTTCTGCCCATCCGCTCTTATGAGCTTTGTAAGTTCTGACCCGCTAATCGGCTCCATTTGCGTGTCAGTGATGACAAGATCGTATTTTTCTTGACGTAGTGCCGAGAGTGCATTGGCGGCATTCTGAAAGCAGTCGATATTCGTGTAATTGGCGTCTTTCAAAATACGAGTGATGTTATCCGTCGCCGTCTTTAGGTCATCGACGATCAAGATCCGCTTTCCTGTGCGCATGACGGCCATCCGTTGAGATCAGTGTGTTAGAAATGTTGGGAAATAGTAAGGGACATTTGCTCGACACCGCTGGCGTTTATTCATTATCGAGATGAAAATTTAGAACCGCTTAAAAATGAACCATAGAATTTTATCGGAAAGTCTTAGTGCGCGTTTTGAGATTTGGTTCATCGTCGAAGGGCTGAGCGCCCGACAGTCCGTGTCACGTCGATGTTTACCTACGTGGATCTACACCGCGAGGTTGATTTCGCCAATTCCGGTCGTAACCAGCCAATCGAGACAGGCGATCGAGGGTCTGTCGGATGGATCTAAGCATGAGACCGCCACACGCAGCGGTGCTCCTCCTCGGCTTGCGCCTTGGTCTGGTCGATCCGCCCCCATGCCATGCCCCCATCCAAGCAGCAAAGAGTTGTTCCTTCGTTAATTGCCTGGTAACCAAGTGTGGTGCGTGCGATCAATGTTTCAATAGCGAAAAACCTCACTATTACAGGAAATGCTGGTTGCCCGTCCCGAATCACCGCATCGATTCCTTCGCTATGCGAAGGCCGTTAACTAAATCGACTGCTCTATCACGATGATTGAGCTTGGACTCGACCGGGAAAGTAGCGGTTTGCGGCATATTTGCCAGCGCTCGAAAAAATTCCACGGCCGCTGCGCTTTTGCGCTCTTTAGACTTCATTCACCATTCTGCATTTAACTGCAGAGTATCGAATGCCAGCCGTGACTCACGGCAGGCGATGTTGCAAGTAGTGCCTTGGAGGGTTTGATGTTAGCGGTATGCGAGCGTCAAAGGCGATTGTTCGGTGTGTTAGCCTGGGCGCTGTTCGCCGCAGTTCTTCCCGCGCCGGCATGGGCCGAATCCGTGACCGTGCACATTGACCAGGCCCAACTGTTGAAGGTTCCCGACCGAGTCGCCACCGTCGTCATTGGAAATCCAATGATCGCTGACGCGACGCTCCAAAGCGGGGGCATTCTGGTCGTGACCGGCAAGGGCTACGGCGCCACCAATCTGATGGCGCTCGATCGCGATGGCCGCGTGATCCTCAGCGATTCCGTGCAGGTGCTCGGCCCGTCCGGTCCTGATTTGGTTGTGATCTACAAGGGTGATGCGCGCGAATCGTACAGTTGCGCACCGCAATGCCAGCCCCGCACGACGCTCGGCGACTCTACGGCCTATTTCAACGGAACGCTCGCCCAAACCGGCTCCCGCTCGGCACAGAGCCACGCCGGCGGCGGAGGCAGCGCGGCACGCTGACTGGCGCAGCGCGCCCCGTCGACTTCATTTCCTAGCAAGACGGCATAGCTAGCGAGGACCTAGTGTGATGACCGTCACTCCGGCCGTGCGTGATGAACGCGATCAGGCCGGCTTGGCCCACGCAAGAGTTCGGTGACGCGGCCGCGATTGAGCGCGAGCCATTGCAGCGCGATCACCAGCGGGCCGTTGCGCATGGTGCCGAGCGTCAGGGCATCAATGGCCGCGTCGATGGGCACGCGCACGATGCCGATTTGCTCGCCCCCGGCGCTGGTGCATTCTGGCACCCGCGAGGCATCGACGGCGGCGAGAAAGACCGTCACCTCCTCGTCGGTCAGTCCCGGCGTGGTTAGATAAGTAAACAGCTCGATCAGCCCGCCCGGCTTCACACCGATCTCTTCGGTGCATTCGCGGCGCGCCGCCTCGGCGGGCTGCTCGCCCGGTTCGACCCGGCCGGCGACGGTCTCGATTAGATTGCCGCGCCCATTGGCAAGATGAGCCGGCAGCCGGAACTGGCGGATCAGCTCGATTTCGTCGCGGGCCGGATCGATCCGCAGCACCGCCGCCACCTTGCCGGCCAGCACGACGTCGCGCATTTGCGCTGCGCCTTGCAGCGTCAGCCGATAACGCCTGTAGTCGAAGAAACCCTTGGCCAGTGGCTCGGGCGGCGACAGCGCGACATCGCTAGGTTGATCGGCGAGCTCGGCGTGATCGGGCATCGGCGTCTACTGCGAGACGACGCCCTCGGGCGCGCTTTCCAGGTTGAAGGCGGCGGCGAACAGCGCGCGTGTGTAGTCGCTTTTCGGATTCTTGAATAGTTCCTCGGCCGCTCCGTCTTCCACCACTTTGCCGTGGCGCAGCACCAAGAGCCTGCTCGCGAGCGCCGCCACCACGCGCAGATCGTGCGAGATGAACATGTAAGTGAGGTCGCGGCGCTTCTGCAGGTCGCGCAGCAGATCGACCATCTGGGCCTGGATCAGCATGTCGAGCGCGCTGGTCGGCTCGTCGAGCATGATAAAGGTCGGCTCCAGCACGAGCGCGCGCGCCAGAGCGATGCGCTGGCGCTGGCCGCCGGAGAATTCATGCGGATAGCGGTAGCGGGTGTCGGGATCGAGTCCGACATCGTTGAGCGCGGCCAGCACCCGGCGCTCGCACTCGTTCCTCTTCAGGTGGGGGTGATGCACCCACAGCCCCTCCTCGATGATGTCGGAAACCGACATGCGCGGGCTGAGCGAGCCGTACGGGTCCTGGAACACGATCTGCATATTGCGCCGGAATGGCCGCATCTCTTTAAACGTGAGGCCCTGGATGGCCTTGCCCATGAACACCACCGGGCCGTCCGACGAGATCAGCCGCAGGATGGCGAGGCCGAGCGTGGTTTTTCCCGAACCGGATTCGCCGACGACGCCGAGCGTCTCTCCCTTGCGCACTTCAACGCTGATGCCATCCACCGCCTTGATGTGGCCGACCACCTTGCGCAGCACGCCGCGCTTGATCGGGAACCACACTTTCAGGTCATCGGTCTGCACGACGATAGGGGCGTTGGGACGTGGCGGCGCCGGATCGGGCTTCGGCTCGGCGGCGAGCAGATCCCGCGTGTAAGGGTGCTCGGGCGCTGTGAACACGCGCTCGACCGGTCCATGCTCGACGATCTTGCCCGTGTTCATCACGCAGACCCGATCGGCGAGCTTGCGCACGATGCCGAGGTCATGGGTGATGAAAAGCATCGACATGCCGAGCCGCTTTTGCGTGTCCTTGAGCAATTGCAGGATTTGCGCCTGCACCGTGACGTCGAGCGCGGTGGTCGGTTCGTCGGCGATCAGCAGATCGGGTTCGTTCGCCAGCGCCATGGCGATCATTACGCGCTGGCGCTGGCCGCCCGAGAGCTGGTGCGGATAGCTGCCGAGCCGGCCTTTGGGATCTGGAATGCCGACCTGGTCGAACAATTCGACGATGCGGGCGCGCGCCTTGTCGCCCGTGAGCCCCTGGTGAATCAGAAGAATCTCTCTTAGCTGCTTCTCGATGGTGTGCAGCGGATTAAGCGAGGTCATCGGCTCCTGGAAAATGATGGTGATGTCGTTGCCGCGCACCTCGCGGATCTCGTTCTCCGGCAGGCTCAGCAGCTCACGCCCATTGAAGCTGATCGAGCCGGACGGGTGATGCGCGCCCGGGTAAGGCAGCAGCTTCATCACCGACAGCGCGGTGACCGACTTGCCCGAGCCGGATTCACCGACCAGCCCCACCGTCTCCCCCGCGCCGATGTCGAACGATACCTTGTCGACCGCGAGCACTTCGCGTTCGCCATGGCCGAAGGCGACGGAGAGATCGCGGACGGAAAGCAGCTTATCGGCGGCAGCACTCATCGAAAGGTCTTTCTGGGATCGAAGGCGTCGCGCACCCCCTCGCCGATGAAGATCAGAAGCGAGAGCATGATGGCGATCGAGAAGAAGCCGGTCAGACCGAGCCATGGCGCCTGCACATTGGCCTTGCCCTGGCTCAGCAATTCGCCGAGCGATGCCGAGCCGGGCGGCAGCCCGAAGCCGAGGAAGTCAAGCGCCGTGAGCGTCATCACCGAAGACGACAGGATGAACGGCAGGAAGGTCATGGTCGCCACCATGGCGTTCGGCAGCA
>CAZLWN010000157.1:0-8188 GCA_964563195.1 uncultured Undibacter sp.
TTCCACGCGCTCGGCCTGCTCACCGCGCTGCCGGTGCTCTATGTCTGCAATGTCGACGAGAGTTCTGCCGCCACCGGCAACGATTTCTCGCGTCGGGTGGAAGCGCGCGCGAAAGAGGAAGGTGCCGGCAGCGTCGTTATCTCCGCTAAGATCGAGTCTGAAATCGCGGTGCTGCCGCCGGCTGAGCGCGCCGACTATCTGGCGGCGGTCGGCCTCAAGGAACCGGGCTTGAACCGGCTGATCCGCGCCGGCTATGCGCTGCTCGACCTCGTCACCTTCTTCACCGCCGGCCCCAAGGCGGCGCGCGCCTGGACGGTGACGCGGGGGCAGCGCGCGGCGCAGGCCGCCGGCACCATCCATACCGATTTCGAGAAGGGCTTCATCCGCGCCGAGACCATCAGCTACGACGACTACATCGCCTGCGGCGGCGAGACGGGCGCCAAAGAAGCCGGCAAGATGCGGCTGGAGGGCAAGGACTATGTAGTCGCCGACGGCGACGTGATGCATTTCAGATTTGCAAACTGAGCATTGCGTCTTCTGCGCACGCGGTCGGCGCCAATGATCGTAGCGGCCCTCGCTAGCGCGCCGGCATCTTGACTTTCACCTGCCTGACGACTGCGGCCGGTAGCACGTCGAGATAGGGGCCGAGCAGGAACGCCTCGCCCGAGCCATAGCCGTACATGCGGTCGTGGGCATCGATCATCGCGCGCACCGGGCGCCGGCAGGCCGCGATCGAGTCGACGATCAAGTCATTGATTTCGGCCACGCGCATCTCTGCCTTGTAGCGGGGGTCGACCGACGCCTTGCGCAGGATGCATTCGGTTGCGCGCTGCACCAGCGGCAACAGCGCGGCGTCCTTCTGGCGCACCGACATCATTAGCCAGGCGGCGGAATCGACAACGGGGGCCGGCGTATCGAGCGAGACATTCAACACAAGCGACATTCCGAACAGTGTTTCGAGAATCATCCCTTGAGGCCTCGGCGAATCAGTTTTGCATCGTGCGTAACGCAGCCTGAGTCATGGCGTCACGCAAAACTTGAATCGAACGCGCGGGAACGCCGGCGGTGTGGAGTTCGAGTCACAGCGACACCGTGCGCGCGAATGCAGCCCATTTTCCGCTAAGCGACTCAGATGACTCAGAAAAAATGGAAGCAACGGCCGGTCGACACCGTCCTAGACACGCGATGAAGTCGAAACCGCCGACAGTCAGGCCCTCGAGATCCATGATGGTGAATAGCCGCGTCGTCCGGGTCGATCCGGGCGGTTGCGGCGCTTCTATAGGCAAGACGCTGCCGGCGAGCGATCCGGCGCTACAATGCCGGGACGTTTCGCTTTCTGTTCCGGCATAGCGTTTACTTTTCCGGTTGCAGGGCCGTTATGCGCTGCGCGGCGGCGCTGGATTTTCCGCTCTTCTCGGGCCATATTAGGCGGTGAGGAGCTATGAATAATGTCGATGATCAACTATGGGGCGCCGTCCGAGCTTTTCCCCAGCCGCAGCCGCAAGTCGCGCCGCCCGATCGGCTACAAGCGGTTTCCCACTGCGGCGGAAGCCATCCGCTTCGCCATCGAGGAATTGCCGCCTGAATTGCTGCTCGGCGCCTATCTCGAAGTCGAGGAGCAGCGCTTCGACGGCAACGGCATCCGCCGGCTCTACGAAAGCGCCGATTACCCGCTGCCGCGCAAATCCGCCAAAGCCGTCGCCGCCAACTGATCTGAACGCAGCCACCGTCGCCGATCGCCGCTCCTGGCGGGGGCATGCGATTGCGCGCGGCCACGCCCCGCTTTTGCCGTCGGGCGGCAAAGAACCCCGCCGAAGCGGGGTCAAGTTTGTGGGAGGATTGCCCGACGCGCGTTCGTAGTTGTCGAGTCGAAACGAACTCGCGGTCAGCGGCCGCATGCGACATTGGCCGCTTCCGAGCGGCGCCACACTAGGTCGATGCGCCCGGCGGCAGCGGTGCCCCGCTCCGTTGTCCCACCTATCCACAGCTCATTGCGACGCAAGGCTCCGGTTACCCACCGAATTCATACGCGGCACCCGGCGGACGACATCGCGCCGTCACAGAAGGCCTCAATTGGCCGAACGCCGCTCCGGGTGGGGCGGCGCGTTGGAGCCGTCCTTCCATTGCTTGAGGCTGTCGCCGATCACTTTCATCGCGGTCATGGCGGAATGGCTGAGGCTGGCGTAGCCGACGATCTCGCGGCTCACGCGATCGCCTTCGTTGCGCAGCATGTCGCGCACGCCTTGCAGGTCGAGGATGACGCGGTCGATTTCCTCCATCGAGGCGCCGGAGACGCGCCGGATCAGCGCATTGAGATTGTTGGAAACCGGCTCGCCCGCCGGTTCAACGTCGGTGCGTTGCTGGCGCAGGAAGGCGACGTCGCGCCGGACGAATTCGCGGATCTCACCCTCGAAGGCGGCAGCCGCCGCCTGGTCGACGTCGCCCAGTTTTTCCGGCGCGCGCCGCTCGCGGGCGGCTGTCTCCGGGCCGGGGTTTCTCGCAACGCTATTGCTCGCCGCAAGCCGCTCGGATCTGATGGCCGTCATAGTCAACTCCATCGCAGGCGCAAAACGTTTGCGCTGACGCCCCCGTCGGGCCGATTGCCGCACGGGAGTTAGGCGGAGGTTGGGCGGGCTGTGGGCGGCTTCGGGGCGCGCGCGGCGGTTACCAGTTCAGCTTGAAGCCGGCGGTGATGCTCTTGTTGGTGACCGGCTGGCCGATATCGCTGACCGCCGTGGTCACATGCAATGGGCCGAACAGCTTCTGGTCGGCGCTCAGCGTGTTGTGGGTGACCGGATCGTTGCTGGCCGAGGTGAAGCCGGCGCCGAGCGTCGTGCCGGTCGGCTGGATGGCGAGCTTGACCGACTTCTCGTTGCCCCAGACCGGCGCCGGCCCCGGCCCCGGCGCGGCTGGATCGGCGGGCGCGGGCGCCGCCGCCAGCGGCAGCGCGGACGGCGATGGCGGTCCGGTGAGCGGCGCGCTGAAAGTTCCGGTCACCGAATAGCGGTCCTGGACCGTCACCGAGAGTTTCTTCCCGATCGGAATCGCATGCTTGAAGGTGGCGCCGAGCTTGCCCTGGTCGTTGGCCGGATCGAGGCGGGCATCGAGCGAGGCGAGGTTGGGCACGCCGACGGAAGCCCAGGCGGCGCCGGAACCGTGCTCGGCGACCGTTCCCGGATACGGGTTGCCGGGCGCGAAGCCGGTCGGCGGCGGCGCGGTCTTGAGATCGGCGCCGACATTGGCCTCCCAATCGGTCGCCGCCAGCGGCTGCTTCACCACCACCTTGCGGGTGCCGTCCGGATTTTCCGTGCCGTTGACGGAGAGGTCGCGCGGCTTCGACAGGCTCGGCACGCGCAGCGGGCGCGCCGGCGTCGTGGCCGCGAGATCGGCGGGATCGAACAGCAGCGTCTGGCCGAGCACGGCGCTTTCGTCGGGCGTCAGCGGCGGGCTCGCCTGCGCATCTTCGGCCGCAGAGGGCGCGGTTATGCGCACATCCTGCGCCTGCGCGGCCGGCAGCGCGGCGAGCGCGCAGGCCAGCGCGACCATCGCCCGCACAGCGCGCGGAGTAGCGCCTGGCCGCATGCTGAAAATCTCCCCCGTCAAGTTTGCGCCGACGTATTTTTTTGCTCGCGCCAGTTTCGGCGCCAACCGGTTAAGCATTGGTTGCGCGTATGCGGGGGAACTTTGGCAAAGCTAAGGTGTCGGCGCGTTGCGCGCGCTGCGCCGCTGTTGCCGGCGCTGGCCAGATTGCGGCGAGAACAAGCCGGATCAGGGCTTCTTGACGGGCGGGGTGGTGAAGGGGCTGGCGGCGTGCGTGCCCTGCATCTGCGCCAGCTTGTAGGGCGACAACTGCTTGGGCTTGCTCTTGTCGGCCTTCGGTTTCTTCTTTTCCTTCGGAACCCTCATCTGACCCTTGGCCATGACGACCTCCTTGATTCCCGGGGAGGCGGGATGGTGATACGGCGCAGGCGGCCCGGCAAGGGGAGGTGCGCCCGGGCAAGCGCCATCGCCCGTATTCTTTACCGGCGCCGGGTGCGCCGTATTTCCTCCCCGCCGTGGCGGGGCCTTCCTCGATTCCCTCGAGCCAGGGGGCCCGGGGGAGTCGACCCCCGAACAAATGTCCGAGGGGACGGAGCGCCGCGTGGCGCATCCAACCGATCCGCGCTTGGCGAAGCGCGGGCACCCTTGGCAATCAAGCGCGCAGTCTGCGCAAGCTTGACTGCGGTGGGTGCGCGCCCCGCGGCGCTCCATCGCGGCGATTTCAGTCCCCGGCGCCGTAGCTTCCGGGCGGGACAAGAGGGGAAGCCCAGAGGCTTCCCTTATCCGGCGGGCTTCCGCCCGCCTTCGCCCTGCGGGCTTCGGCTCGGCAAGCGGTCGCTTGCCGGCTTCACCTCGTGCGTCACCGCGATGCCCATCTCGTCGAGCTCGGGCGTCAGCGTATTTCTTTCCCTTCACCCGGCCGCCCTGGCGGGCGCTCCTCGGCATGAGGCCGATTGAAGGTTTCACCATGCGGCGAGATGCGCCGGAGCCGAGTCAGGCCGCGGCACGGCTTTTCACGCGCGCAATCTTAGCCAACTGCTTGCCGATTGCCCGCTCCGCTGTCTCGATGTCGAAGCGGTTCTGCAGATTGAGCCAGAGCTGCGCCGAGGTGCCGAGCGCCTTGCTCAGGCGCAGCGCGGTGTCGGCGGTAACACCGATCGACTCCGCTGCAATGCGCTCAACCCGTGTGCGTGGCACGCCCATCGCTTTCGCCAGCGCGCCGGGTGACAGGCCGAGCGGCACGAGAAATTCCTCGCGCAGGATTTCGCCGGGATGGAGGGGAGGAAGATTCTTGGCCATCGATGGCACTCCTCAGTGATAATCGGTCATTTCGACGTCAGTCGGTCCTTCTGGCGTCCAGCAAAAGCAAATCCGGAACTGGTCGTTGACCCTGATCGAATGTTGTCCTTTGCGGCCGCCGCTGAGCGCTTCAAGTTTGTTGCCCGGGGGCACCCGCAGGTCGCGCAGATCAACAGCGGCATCGAGATAAGCCAACTTGCGGCGCGCGACTTTGATGAGGTCGCTTGGGAAACCTTTCGGGCTCTCGCCTTTGAAGACGGCTTCAGTGTCCCGATCCTTGAAGCCTTTAATCACAAATTAATGTATCATATATTGATACAGGCGTCAAGCCTATGTATCATTTAATGATACAGTGACGCCAGGGCTTGCGCAGCATTACGGCCTTCGATTGCTCTTAAACCCACCCCGCATCCCGGGCTTGCCGAGCTTCGAGCGCCCGCCTTCGCCCTGCGGGCTTCGGCGCGGCAAGCGGTCGCTTGCCGCCTTCACCTCGTGCGTCGCCGCCGCATATATCCCCTCTAGACAAGTAGAACAGAACGTGCTATAGAATGGTTATCCCCTTGAAAGGAGGGGGTAATCAGATGGCTCACAAAGGCCCCAATATTCGAGAGTTTCAGCGTCGGTTCCCGGACGAGGATAGCTGCCTAAATCACCTCATGCGGACCCGCTTTGGCGAGCGGTTGACCTGCTTCAAGTGCCACAAGGAAGCCACCTATTACCGCACCAAGGGGCGTCGCTCATTCACGTGCGAACACTGTGGATATCAGGTCTATCCGACCGCCGGGACGCCCTTTGAGAGCACCCGCACGCCCCTGCGGGATTGGTTCTACGTCATGTTCCTATTCTGCGCTTCGCGGAATGGCGTGGCAGCCAAGGAGGTCCAGCGCCAGCTCGGGGTGACCTACAAGACCGCTTGGCGCATGTGCAACCTGATCCGCAAGTACATGGGCTACGTGGACGGCGACTTTCCCATCGGCGGTCCCGGCAAGACGGTCGAAGCCGACGAGACTTTCATCGGCGGCATTGATCCTGAGATTGACGGCAAATCGACCGACGATAAGGCCATCGTGTTCGGCATTGTCGAACGCGGCGGCGACGTGGTGACGCGCCATGTGCAAGACCGCACCGCGCGGACGCTCATTCCTCACATTAAGAAATTTGTGAAGCGCGGTTCGAAAATCAGAACCGATGAATGGTCGGGCTATCGCTCACTGACCGAGCGGCATGGCTACGAACACGAGACGGTCGATCATTCAAGAGAGGAATGGGTACGCGGCGACATTCACACCAATACGATTGAAGCGTTTTGGGCGAACGTAAAGCGCGGCATCAAGGGGACTTACGTCCACGTTTCGAAGAAGCACCTTCAATCTTACCTTCGCGAGTTCGAGTATCGCCATAACCTGCGCCGGACGCCTTACCTGATGTTTGATCTTTTGCTGGCGGCGTTCCCGAAGGTTCGGGTCGAGTAGCCATTATCTGCAAAAGCCGATCAAACTTTGATGCCGGTTTCACTTTTTTACCCATGATGCCTTTGATGTAGCGGGATTTAAGGTCCAATGAAAAAGCAAACGAGCGTTGACGGTTGGTGCTTTTTCGGAGACGACTGAGACTTCGAAATAATAGTCTCCGGGCAAAGAAAATATATTAGCCCAATCCACCGAACTGGATGCCCGATTCCCATGCAGCGGTAAAAAAACTTGTGGCTGCTCGCCATAAGTAACCGCCACCACATCCACAAATTCAGGTACGTCAGGATGAATAGTTTTATTTGTGGCGTCGGGTTGCTCTCCGGGAGCAAAGCTTAGGAGCGGCGATTCTCCGCTCATTAAAACATTATCCCCGCGTTTAATTGTTGTGAGGCGGGCACAGCACCCAGTTTGGGGCAATCCGCCGGGGATAGTTTCGACTTTCATTCTGTACCAGTCACACTTGGCTTGAACCGTTATCAGTTCGCCTGACGGCGATTGCCGGCCAGTCTGAGTGATGACAGTGTTGCTTCGCTTGCAACCAGGATCGGCATCATTGAACGAACAAATCAATTTAGGTTGAAGCTTGTTTTCTAGTTCATTGAGCTTTGCGCGCTCTGCTTTCCACAACTTAAATGGAAGAATAAGAACGATATCTAAAGCCGCGACTAAGGCCGCGCCCGCGAGAAAATAGGCAATCGGGTATGCCTCTAAATGCCATCCTACATACAAGCCGACTAAAAGCGCCCCGTTGATCAGAACCGCCATCACGACGGAACCCGCCCGCCATGAGTGGGGGGCTTGAGCGCAACATTCAGCCAGATATGTCCGTAAATTAGACATGGGGAACCGTACCATAATTTGTAGTACTTGTCCCAAGGGGATATATGTGGTCGCCGCGATGCCCTTCTCGTCAAGCTCCGGCTTGTGCGGGCGTGAGAGGAGCGTCCTAAAGCCTGCATTCGACAGCGTGTTCTTTCGCCCCAGACACGGTGCCAGCCCAGGCGCAGGGCGGCTTGCCGCTACGGGTGACCGCGACACGGGCCTTGCCGGGCGGGACCAGATAGGTGGCCTTGTCAGTCGTTGGGCACGCTTGGCCGTTGATCACCACCTTGTAGTCGCGCGGCGCGGCCGGGCTGACGGTCACGCGGATGGTCGCGTAGTGTTCGAAAAAATCCGAGTAGGGAAGATAGCCCATCGCGCGCCGGATCAATCCGGCCTGCTCGATCGTGCTCACCGTCACGGACCCTTGCGGTGTCTTGAATGTCTGCCGCCAGGCGATTGCCGATGGGTCAACGAGCGCGATGGTGGCTTCACGCAATGCGCGCGCGATCAGGCGCGTCTCTTTGGACGTGAAGCCCGCCGAGCTGGCGGCCTTGGTAAACTCGCTCGCGCGCGCCTGGCCCAGTTCCTTGGCCACGGGCGCCGTGATGAACGCCCCGGCCGGCGTGAAATCCTTGGCCGATTGCGCGAAGGCCGCCGCGCACAGGCAAAGCAGGAAGGCCCCGGCACACAAGAGTCGCATTGGAAGCCTTGAACCCCTCGAAAGCGATGTCAGGCGCGTAGCATACATTATGGGGCGCTTCACCGCCGCCGGTTGCCCTTGAACCCGCCTCGTTGCCCCGGCCGGCCCATCTTGCTGCGCGGCGAATCCCCGCGCGCCGGCTTCACCTCGTGCGAGAGCCCGATGCCCATTTCGTCCAGCTCGGGCTTGTGCGGCCCGCCTACGCGGCTCGCGCCGCTCCGGCGCGGCGAGCCTAAGCCTTTCGTCTGCGCCAGCACCACGTCGCGCGCGGTCGGGTTGTCGAGCACCGCCAGCTCGGTCTGCCGCAGCCGCTTGATCTCGTCGCGCAGGCGGGCGGCCTGCTCGAAGTCGAGAT
>CAZLWN010000158.1:0-7900 GCA_964563195.1 uncultured Undibacter sp.
GCGTCGCCAAGCAGGCGGTGGAGAAGGCCAACCAATACGCCTTCCGCGACCGCAAGCGCCGCAAGCGCTCGTTCCGCGCGCTCTGGATCCAGCGTCTGAACGCCGCGGTGCGCCCCTTCGGCCTCAATTACAGCCGCTTCATCGCCGGGCTGTCGAGGGCCGGCATTGTGGTCGACCGCAAAGTGCTCTCCGACCTTGCCATCCGCGAGCCGGCGGCGTTCCAGGCCATCGTGGAAAAGGCCAAGGCGGCGCTGCCGGCCTGAGCCATCCACCGCGGGACTTGTCATGCCCCGCGAAAGCGGGGCATCCAGTAACCACCGGCTGTTCGATATTTCGCGTGCGCAGGGGTTACTGGATCATCCACTTCCGCGGACGATGACACCCTGAGGCATCATCCATGTCCGACATCGCGCAACTGGAAAAAGACCTGCTCACCGCCGTCACCGCCGCCAAGGACGAGGCGGCGCTGGAAGCGTTGCGCGTTTCGGCCCTCGGCAAGAGTGGCTCGGTGACGGCGCTGCTCAAGACGCTGGGCGCCATGACACCGGACGAGCGCAAGGTGCAAGGCCCGGCGATCAACGGCTTGAAGGACCGCGTCAGCGCGGCGATTGCCGCGCGTAAGGACGAGCTTACCGCCGCCACACTCGATGCCCGCCTCAACACCGAAACCGTCGATGTTACGCTCCCCGTGCGCGAGCCGCCGGCCGAGACCGGCCGCGTGCATCCGATCAGCCAAGTGACCGACGAGCTCACCGCCATCTTTGCCGACATGGGCTTCGCGGTCGCCGAAGGTCCCGACATCGAGACCGACGACTACAACTTCACCAAGCTGAATTTCCCGGAAGGCCACCCGGCGCGGGACATGCACGACACCTTCTATTTCCCGCCCAAGCCCGACGGCTCGCGGCTGTTGCTGCGCACGCACACCTCGCCGGTGCAGGTGCGCACCATGCTGGCGCAGAAACCGCCGATCCGCGTCATCTGTCCTGGCCGCACCTATCGCAGCGATAGCGACCAGACCCACACGCCCATGTTCCACCAGGTCGAGGGCCTGGTGATCGACAAGGGCTCCCATCTCGGCCACCTGAAATGGATTCTGGAAGAGTTCTGCAAAGCCTTCTTCGAGGTCGACAGCGTGAAGATGCGCTTCCGCCCGTCATTCTTTCCGTTCACCGAGCCGTCGCTGGAAGTCGACATCCAGTGCAAGCGCGACAAGGGCGAGATCCGTTTCGGCGAGGGTGAAGACTGGCTGGAGATTCTCGGCTGCGGCATGGTGCATCCGAATGTTTTGCGCAATTGCGGTCTCGACCCGGCGGAGTACCAGGGCTTCGCCTGGGGCTTGGGGATCGACCGCATCGCCATGTTGAAATACGGCATGCACGACCTGCGCGCCTTCTTCGAGGCCGACGTGCGCTGGCTCTCGCATTACGGCTTCAGGCCGCTCGACTTCCCGACGCTGGCCGGAGGATTGAGCGCATGATCCGCATGAAACGAAGGATGCTGATCGCGGTGGCGGCTGCCGCCTGGGCGCTGACGCCGCTGGCCGGTCATGCCCAACATCAACGCAAGATCGACATTCCGATCATGCTCGGCGGCGATGGCGATCTTGATGCCTGCGGCAGTAGCGGCGTCATCGTCGGCCTCGACCCAAAGGGCGACGGCTTCCTCTCGGTGCGAAGCGGCCCCGGCGGCAAGCGCTATCGGGAGATCGACCGGCTGTACAACGGCAACCCCGTTTACATCTGCGGCAAGAAGGGAAAGTGGCTGTCAATCGTCTACCCAGCCGACCGGCGCGATTGCGGCGTCAGCACCCCTTGGCCTGCTCGGCTTTCATACACCGGCCCTTGCCGATACGGCTGGGTGCACTCGCGCTACGTTCGCCTAACGGCCGGCTGACAAAATGAAATTCACCCTCGCCTGGCTGAAGGAGCATCTCGAGACCGACGCCTCGTTGGCTGAGATCGTCGACAAGCTCACCATGATCGGGCTCGAGGTCGAGAACGTCGAGGACAGAGCGAGCCTGCTCAAGCCGTTCGTGATCGCTTCCGTTATCTCCGCCGAAAAGCACCCCAACGCCGACCGGCTGCGCGTGTGCATGGTCGACACCGGCGACGGAAAATCCATCCAGGTCGTGTGCGGCGCGCCCAACGCGCGCGCCGGCATGAAGGGCGTGTTCGCGGCTCCCGGCGCCTTCATCCCCGGCAAGAACATGACGCTGGAGGTCGGCAAGATTCGCGGCGTGGAAAGCCGCGGCATGCTGCTGTCCGAAGCCGAGCTGATGATTTCGGACGATCACGACGGCATCATCGATTTGCCGGCTGACGCGCCGGTCGGCAAGCCTTATGTCGAATGGGCGGGCGCGGCCGAGCCGGTAATTGAGATCAATCTCACGCCCAACCGGCCCGACTGCACCGGCGTCAACGGCATCGCGCGCGATCTCGCCGCCGCCTCCATCGGCACCTACAAAAATAACGCGCCCAAGCCGGTGAAAGGCGCCTTCCCCTGCCCGGTCAAGGTCACGATTGAGAATCCCGAACTGTGCCCGGCCTTCGGCCTGCGGCTGGTCAAGGGCATCAAGAACGGCCCCTCGCCCGACTGGCTGCAAAAGCGGCTCTCGGCAATCGGCCTGCGCCCCATCAACGCGCTGGTCGACATCACCAATTTCATCACCTTCGACCGCGGCCGGCCGCTGCATGTGTTCGACGCCGCCAAGGTGCACGGCAATCTCACCGTGCGGCGCGCCAGAAACGGCGAGACGCTTCTCGCGCTCGATGGCAAGACCTACACGCTCGACGAAGGCATGTGCGTGATCGCTGACGAGCAGGAAGTGGAGTCGCTCTCCGGCATCATGGGCGGCGAGGCCAGCGGCTGCTCGGCGGCGACCACCGACGTACTGATCGAGTCGGCGCTGTGGGGCGAGCACAACATCGCGCAGACCGGACGCAAGCTCGGCATCAATTCCGACGCGCGCTACCGTTTCGAGCGCGGCGTCGATCCCGCCTTCATGATCCCGGGCCTGGAGCTGGCGACGAAGATGGTGCTCGATTTCACCGGCGGCGAGCCTTCCGAGATCGTGGTCGCCGGCGATCCGACGCCGAAGGAAACGGTGATCGATTTCCCTTTGAGCGAATTGCCGCGGCTCACGGGGCTCAAGCTTCCGATCAATGAGGTGCGCCACGTGCTGGAGAAGCTCGGCTTCTTCGCCGCCGGCCAGCCCAAGCGCGTCAAGGTGGCGGTGCCGTCGTGGCGGCCGGACGTGCATGGCCGTGCCGACATCGTCGAAGAACTGGTGCGCATCGTCGGCGTCGAGCGCGTCCCTTCGACGCCGTTTCCGCGCGGCGAGGCGGCGCGTAAAGCCGTGCTCACGCCCATTCAAAACCGCACCCGTAAAGCGCGGCGCGCGCTCGCCGCCCGCGGCCTGACCGAAGCCGTGACCTGGTCGTTCGTCTCCAGGCGCGAGGCCGAACTGTTCGGCGGCGGCAAAGCGGAGTTGGCGCTCGCCAATCCGATTGCGGCCGAACTCTCCGATATGCGGCCGAGCCTGCTTCCGGGTTTGATCATGGCGGCGCAGAAGAATGCCGACCGTGGCTTTGCGGACGTAGCGCTGTTCGAGGTCGGCCAGATTTTCAAGGGCGACCGGCCGGAGGATCAATTGACCGCGGCCACCGGCCTGCGCCGCGCGCTGGCGCGCCCCGATGGCCTTGGCCGCCACTGGGCAAGCGCCAACAAGCCGGTCGACGTCTTCGACGCCAAGGCCGACGCCTTCGCCGTGCTGGCCGCCGCCGGGGCGCCGATGCAGGCGCTGCAGGTCGTGCCCGCCGGCGCGGCGTGGTTCCACCCCGGCCGAAGCGGCACCATCCAGATCGGCCCGCAGAACGTGCTTGGGGCTTTCGGCGAATTGCATCCGCGCGCGTTGGCCGCGCTCGACGCCGAAGGGCCACTGGTCGGCTTCGAAGTGGTCCTGGAGAAAATCCCCGAGCCCAAGGCCAGGCCGACGCGCGTGAAGCCCTTGCTCGAATTGTCGCCGTTCCAGCCGGTGACACGCGATTTCGCTTTCGTGGTGGAAAACAGCGTGAAGGCCGCCGACATCGTGCGCGCCACACAGAACGTCGATAAGAGATTGATTACGAACGTGACAGTGTTCGACGTCTACGAAGGCAAGGGCATCGAGCCCGGCAAGAAGTCGATCGCCATCGCGGTGACGCTGCAGCCGCGCGACAAGACCATGACCGACGAAGAGATTGACGCGCTGGCGGCTAAGATCGTCGCCGAGGTCAGCAAGCGCACCGGCGGGGTGTTACGGGCGTAACGCCTCTCCAGCGCTCATTCCCGCGCAAGCGGGAATCCAGCCTGGGTCCCCGCTTTCGCGGGGACGAACGGAAGAAAATTAAGCCGCCACCAAATCCGCATACGCAAAGCCGTCGCGCTCGACCGTCTCGCCGACGCTGACCGCGATCCTGTCCTTGAGCATCGGCCCGGCCGACACAAAGGAATGGAATTCGCCGTTCTCGCCGCAAGGGTCGGCGCCGGCGGGCAATGCGTCGAGCAAGGCGCCATCGAAGCGCCGCCCGGCAAAACCGGCGGGCAATTTCGCTAAGTCCACGGTCGCCAGATGCGCCTCCACGCCAGCGTCGATCATTTCAAGCGCCAGGGCGCCGGTCGGCCGCTGCCAGAGCGGAAACACCGGGGTCATCCCGGTTCCGGCAAGCTGGCGCTCGCGATAGGCGCGCACGTCCTCCAGAAAAAGATCGCCGAAGATAATATGCGTGACGCCGCGCGCCGTGGCCGCCTGCGTCGCGGCCGCCATCTCGCGCTCATATATTTCGTTTGGACAGGGATAGGGAATGCGCACGATGATCGGCAATAAATCCGCCGCCGCGAGCTGCGCCAGCAGCAATGCCTCGCGCACGCCATGCATGCTTACGCGCGCAAACGTGTCGGTCACCGTGGTCAAGCCGCAGACGATGTCATAGTCGCCGCTGCGGCGCGCCTCGTGCAGCGCCCAGGCGCAGTCCTTGCCGCTCGACCAAGCAATCAACGCCTTGGGGCGCATGGGCATCGCCTCCTCGTCACCTGCGCCGCCGGCCGCGGCGCGGCGCGCGCCATGACGGCCGCTCAGGCTTCGGCTTTTCCAGCATACCCATCTGGTCGAGCGCCGCCACCGCTGCGCGCTCGCCCGCTTCCCACGCACCGGCCACCGTGCCCCATTTGGTCTCGTGCACCGCCTCGCCGGCGAACCATATGCGCCCGCCGATCGGCGCACGCAGCAGCCGGCGCGCGTCGGCATTGCCGGGCGTCGCCGCCGACATGGCGCCGAGCACCCACGGCTCCGCGTCCCAGCGCGTGGCGTGGCCGCGCGTGATCGCGCTTTTGACGCCCGACCCAAACAGCGAGGTGAGCCACTCGCGCGCGAAATCGAGCATCGCGGGTGCGCCTTGCGCCGAGAGCTCGCGCCCGAAATCGCCGGCGACCTCGACCAGATGCAGATCGGTGCCGGACACATTGGCGAGCAGCGCCGCGGTACGCGGGTCGGACGCCTGCTCGAACACCAGATCGTCGCGTTGCAAGTCGAGCGGATTGCCCGGCATCAGCAGCCCGATATGGTCGAAGCTGCCGAGCGCAAGATTGGTCGCGGCCTCGAGATGGCGCTTGGACAGCTTCGGCTTGAATTCGAGCTTGCCCGCGGTCAGCGCATTGGTCGACATCGTCACGATCGCGGTGCGCGCGCGCAGCCGGCCCTTGCTTGTGTAGACGTCGATGCCGCGCCGGTCCCAATCGAGCTTGGTCACCGGGTTGTAAAGCCGCGCCGGCAATCCGGCGGCGAGCTGCGCGAGCAGCGCGCCATAGCCCTGCCGACAGAACGCCGCGATGTCGCGGGCGCCGGCGTGCGCAAGGTCCTCGGTGGAAACATGGTCGAGCTGCTTGGCGCACAGATAGGGCCCGAGCGCGAATTCGATCGTTTGCCGCCAATTGCCGAGATCGGCCGGCAGCGCGCGCGTCGCGGCCAAATCGGTCTTGCCGCGGCCGGCCTCGCCGATGGCACGACGCGCGCGCACCAGATCGCTGAGGAAATTCTCCAGCTCGGCGTCGCGGGCGTTGCGCGGACCGACGCGCGCCGTCTGCCCGCGCGGGGCCGGATAGACCTCGAGCCCGGTCTTTGGCGCCAGCGCGGCAACGGGATTGCTGCCGGGACTGTACATCCAATGGGCGCCGAGATCGAAGGGGACGCCGAACAGCGCGGTGTCGGTGACGCAGCGGCCGCCGATCCGGTTGCTGGCCTCGAACAGCGCCACGCGCGCCTTGGCGGCACGGGCGCGGCGGGCAGCGGCGATCCCGGCGGCGCCGGCACCGACGATCACCATGTCGACCTCGGAAGCGGCGGAACTGGCGCGCAGCGCAGGTGCCGCCAGCAGGCCGGTGGAACCGGCGAGGAACGAACGGCGGCTAAGCCTCGACATGGTATCCAAATGATTGATGTGAGCGCCGCTAGATTGCCTGAACCCGCGCGGCGCCGCAAATTTCATGGCTACCAAACGGTTACGCGGGCGCGCGGCCAATGAACCAAATTGCAATGAGTCCCCGTTAAATCTTACCGACGTGGCGCGGGAACAACGCGCGCGGGGCGACATGCAGCGTTGCACTTAGGTGTCAAGGACTGGCGCCAAGGAATCAGGCGTTATGGGCTGGATAGTCGACGGGGTCGGGCGGGTTCTCGCCAATTATCTGGAAAAGCCGGCGCCGGGCTACGAGCCGTTCACGCCGAGCGACCCGGAAGCGTTGCGCGCGACACTCAAACCCGGCGACGTGCTGCTGGTCGAAGGCAGCAACAATATTTCCGGCGTCATCAAATATCTCACGCAGTCCACCTGGTCGCATGCCGCGCTCTATGTCGGGCCGATCGGCGACCGCGTCACGCCCGAGAATGAGCCGCTGGTGCTGGTGGAAGCCAATATCGGCCAGGGCGTCGTGGCGGCGCCGTTGTCGAAATATTCCCGCTATCACACCCGCATCTGCCGGCCGACCGGCCTGACCGACGACGACCGCACGCGGGTGTGCGCTTATGCCGCCGAGCGCATCGGCTTTGACTACGATCTGAAAAACATCATCGACCTGATGCGCTATCTGTTTCCGCTGCCGGTGCCGCAGCGTTGGCGCCGGCGCATGATCGCGCTTGGCTCCGGGCATCCGACACGCATCATCTGCTCGGCGCTGATCGCGCAAGCGTTCGAAACCGTGCGCTATCCGATCCTGCCCAAGGTGACGCGGTTCGAGAGCGAAGCGGCACGTGAGGAGATCCTGGAGATCCGCCATTCCTCGCTCTACGCGCCGCGCGACTTCGACATCTCGCCCTATTTCGAGGTGGTCAAGCCGACTTTGCTCAGCGGCTTCGACTACAAGGCCATGGCCTGGGCCGACATGCCCGATGCCGATCTCATGGTGTCGCTGGTGCCGGCGGCGGACGCGGCGGTCGAGCCGGAAACGGTGTCGCCGGTCGCTTAAGCGAGTCTTCGCGGCGCCCTTGCCCTCGGCGCTTCGCTCCCTTACCTCTCCTCCACATGATCGACGCCGCCGTCAAAGCGCTCGCGCAGATGTTCACGCCCGCCTTGCGCAGCGTGCTGCTGAAAGCCGTAGGTCTTGCGCTGATCCTCATCGTCATTGTCGGCATCGCGTTGCAGCGCCTGCTCTCCGCGCTGGCCGAGCACGGCGCCACCTGGGCCGAGCAGGCCTCAGGGGTGGCGCCGCACGCAGCCTGGAGCGCACTTGCCTGGGTACTCTCGATCATGGCCGGCCTCGGCATCGTCACCGGCGCGCTATTCCTGATGCCGACGATCGCCGCCTTTGTCGGCAGCTTCTTCGTCGACGAGACCGCGGAAGCGGTCGAGCGCGAATATTACCCGGC
>CAZLWN010000159.1:0-7811 GCA_964563195.1 uncultured Undibacter sp.
GCGCCGACTGGCCGCTGTCGCGCAAGTTCGGCTGCGAGCCGGCCATGGCCGTGGAGGTGCTGGAGCACGCCCTCAGGCTCGGGCTCGAGCCTCACGGGGTCTCGTTCCATGTCGGCTCCCAGCAGCGCAACCAGCATGCCTGGGACCGCGCGCTCGCCTCGGCGGCCGCGGTGTTCCGCGAGTGTGGCGAACGCGGCATCAACCTCACCATGGTAAATTTGGGCGGCGGCTTCCCGACCAAGTACACAAAGAACGTGCCGACGGTGAAGACCTACGGCACGGCGATCTTCCGTGCCTTGCGCAAGCACTTCGGCAACCGCATCCCGGAGACTATCATCGAGCCGGGCCGCGGCATGGTCGGCAATGCCGGCGTGATCGAAAGCGAGGTCGTGCTCGTCTCCAAGAAGAGCGAGGAAGACGACGTGCGCTGGGTCTATCTCGACATCGGCAAGTTCGGCGGCCTGGCTGAGACCATGGACGAGTCGATCCGCTACCCGATCCGCACCCCGCGCGACGGCGACGCCACCGCGCCTTGCGTGCTGGCGGGACCGACCTGCGATTCGGCCGACGTGCTGTACGAGAAGGAGCCTTACCTGCTCCCGGTCAGCCTGGAGATCGGCGACAAGGTGCTGATCGAGGGCACCGGCGCCTATACGGCAACCTACTCGTCGGTGGCCTTCAACGGCTTTTCGCCCTTGAAGACCTACCACATCTGAACACGCCGGGAGGCGGGCTTGGCCTGCCTCCCCTTCCCCCTCATGCGGACGAAATGCGTCCCGCTGGCGCGCGTTTAGCGCACGGCGGGGCTGGGAAGGGCCTGAAATGATTACGTTGCGTCACGAACGCCCGGCCGACGTCAAAGCGCGCGAGGCGCTGCTCGATGAGGCCTTCGGCAAAACCCGCACCCGCAATACCTCGCAGCGGCTGCGCGAAGGCCGGCTGCCCGCGGATGGCTTGAGCCTCGTCGCCGCCGAAGGCCGGCGCGTTATCGGCACTGCGCGCCTCTGGCATGTGACATGTGCCTCCGGCCAGCCGGCGCTGCTGCTTGGCCCGGTGGCGGTGGCGGCCGACTGCCGCAACCGCGGCATCGGCGCCGCGCTGGTGCGCCGCGCTTTACGTGATGCGCACCGGCTCGGTCATGGCGCCGTGATGCTAGTGGGTGATCCGCCCTATTACAGCCGATTCGGCTTCTCCGTTGAGAAGGCCGCGGCCGTGCGGCTGCCCGGTCCGTTCGAACGCCACCGTCTGCTCGCGCTCGAGCTTAAGCCCGGCACGCTCGACGGCGCCGCCGGCCTCATCCGCGCCAGCGGCCGACCGGTGCCACAGCCGGCGATCGCGGCCGCCGCTTAGCCAACAGGGCAGAATTTCGTGGACGCCGTGCCGGTTTTTGGGGCGGCCACCCTTCCGTTTGCGCGCCATGGCGGATATCACCCAACGACCGCTGGAGAGATTCGGAATGACAGATTGGCCCGTTTATGCCCGCATCGACGGGCCTATCGTGATGATTGGCTTCGGTTCGATCGGCAAAGGCACCCTTCCCCTGATCGAGCGCCATTTCAGCTACGACAAGTCCCGCTTCGTGGTCATCGACCCGGAAGACAAGGACCGCAAGCTGCTGGACGAGCGCGGCATCCGCTTCGTCCACCAGGCCGTCACCAAGGACAATTACCGGCACGTGCTCACGCCCCTGCTCACCGCCGGCAGCGGCCAGGGCTTCTGCGTCAACGTCTCGGTCGACACCTCCTCGCTCGAACTCATCGAGCTCTGCCGCGAGATCGGCGCGCTCTATATCGATACGGTGGTCGAGCCCTGGTACGGCTTCTATTTCGATCCCAAGCTCGGGCCGGAGGCGCGTTCGAACTATGCGCTGCGCGAGACCATCCTGGCCGCGCGCCGCCGCAGGCCGGGCGGCGTCACCGCGGTGAGCTGCTGCGGCGCCAATCCCGGCATGGTGTCCTGGTTCGTCAAAAAGGCGTTGGTCAATATCGCCCGCGACATCGGCGTCAAGTTCAAGGAGCCGAAGACACGCGAGGAATGGGCCCGGCTCGCCAAGAAGACTGGCATCAAGGGCATCCACATCGCCGAGCGCGACACCCAGCGCGCCAAGCAGCCCAAGCCGATGGACGTGTTCGTCAACACATGGTCGGTGGAAGGCTTCATATCCGAGGGCCTGCAGCCGGCCGAGCTCGGCTGGGGTACCCATGAGAAGTGGATGCCGGCCAACGCGCGCAAACACCAGAAGGGCTGTCAGGCGGCGATCTATATGTTGCAGCCCGGCGCCAATACCAGGGTGCGCTCCTGGACGCCGGCCGCGCGCGGCCAATACGGCTTCCTGGTCACCCACAACGAGTCGATCTCGATCGCCGACTACTTCACACTGCGCCAGGGCCGCAAGTTGATCTACCGGCCGACCTGCCACTACGCCTACCACCCCTGCAACGACGCGGTGCTGTCGCTGCATGAGATGTTTGGCCGCGCCGGAGAGCGGCAGGCGGACCTCCACATTTTGGATGAACACGAGATCGCCGACGGCATCGACGAGCTCGGCGTTTTGCTCTACGGCCACAAGAAGAACGCCTACTGGTACGGCTCGCAGCTCTCGATCGACGAAACCCGGGACCTTGCGCCTTACCAGAACGCCACCGGCCTACAGGTGACCTCCGCCGTGCTCGCCGGCATGGTGTGGGCGCTGGAGCACCCCACAGCCGGCATCGTCGAGGCCGACGAGATGGACTACCGGCGTTGTCTTGAGGTGCAGCTGCCCTATCTCGGCCCCGTCGTCGGCGCCTATACCAACTGGACGCCGCTCACCGGCCGGCCCGGCCTGTTCCCGGAAGACCTCGACCGGCGCGACCCTTGGCAGTTCAAGAACGTGCTCGTGCGCTGATCCGAACGCTCAGCAGCAAAGGGCGGCCAAGCGGCCGCCCTTTATGTTTTGGCCGGCGAGAGCCGCTTATTTTGTTTCGTCGGGCTTCTTCTTGTCTTCGGGCTTCTTCTTGGCCGCCGGCTTTGCGGCCGGCGTGGCGGCCGGCTTCGGCGGCGGCGCAGCTTGCTTCACGGCCGGTGGCGACGCGACCCGCTTCCTGGCCGGCGGCGGTACGGCTTGCTTCACGACAGGCGGTGGCGCCGCCCGCTTCATGGCCGGCGGCGGCGCGGCTTGCTTCGCGGCCGGCGGCGGCGCTGTCCGCTTCATGGCCGGTGGCGGCGCAGCCTGCTTCACGGCCGGTGGCGGCGTGACCGGCTTCACGGCCGGCGGCAGTGTGACCGGCTTCACGGTCGGTGGCGGCGGCTTTTGCGGTGTTTGCTTTTGCAGCTGTTGCAGCGGTGGCGTCTGTTGTTGCTGTTGTCGAGTGGCGGCGCCTTGTGCGGCGCGCGGCGGATGGCCGCCGAGATGGCCGCGCTGGCCCTTCTGCAGCCGCTGCGGCGCGGCGGTGACCGCGGCTGACGGCTTGATCACAGTGGTCGTGCGCTGCACGGCAACTGCGTTACGTCCGCTGCTCTTGCTGCGACCGCGCGGCTTCGCGCTGCGCCCGGCGCGTAGGTCGTCGCGCTGGATTTGCACGGCGCCCTGCACGCCTTGCGTCCGGCTGAACACGCGCGGACGCACCCGGTAGGCCGGCAACGACTGGTGCGTCTGCGCGGCGACGAAAGCGGGCGAAAGGCCGGGGTTGACCGCCAGGCGCGCGCCGCGCACGCCGAAGGTGCGATTGACGACGTGGCTGCGGCGCAGCCAGGTGGCGCGATGGCGCGACGACACGGCGTAGTGCCGCCAGCGTGGCTGCGCGAGGTAACGGACCGCCACAAAGGCCCAGAACAGTGGATCCGCTTCGTAGACTTCAATGTACGGGTCGGGTGGCAGCGGCGCCCAGCCGACATAGCCGTCGCCATAGCGCCAATCGACCCAGGCCGGCGCCCATTCGTCGCCCGGTACCCAGAACCAGCCAAGGCCGCGCTCGAACACCCAGCGGCCGTAGTGGAAGGTAACCCAGCCCCAATCTTCCTCCTCCGGGTCGGAGACCCAGAACCAGCCCCACTCGTCGGTGTAGACCCAATGGCCGTATTCGTAAGGCCGCCAGTCGCGCGGCAGATTGGCGGGTACCCAGACTTCGCCGAAGCGGCGATGACGGATCCACCGGCCATAGGGCTCGAGCGCGTAGATGAAATCCTCGGAGACCTGCGCCGCCGCCAGCGTGATGCCACCGAGCAGCGGTGGCGCCGCGAGCGAGCCAAGCGCGACTGCAAGACCGACCACGGCTGCCGCGCAGAGGCGACGCCAGGTAATTGCGATGGACATGTCATTCCCCGGGCTGCCGGCGCCGTGCACCGCATGAATGGTGAATCGATTGCGCCCGAGGCTAGCCCCGCGGCTGCAAGCAGGGCAATCGCGCGCCCTATGGCTAGTTGTCACACTGGCGCATGGCTTTTTGTAGGCACGGCCGTGCCGGAAGCCGGCGTCAGCTCGCGCTAGAAAACCAAAACGCCGGCCTCGCCCGCTTCAGCGCCGAAGGCGAGCGTCTGCCCTGTCGCGTCCCAGCCGAGCGCGCTAACCGGCTGGCCGTCAGCGGCGCGCACCGCGATCAGCGCGCCGTCATCGATGCGCACAAACATCACCGCGCCGTCGGCATAGCCGACCGCCGCCAGCGGCTGGCGCGGGTGGCAGGACACTACCGAGACGCGCGCCTTGGAGCGGGCGAGGATTTTCGGCTGCCGGCCCATGGGGCCGTCCTTGCCGTCGAATGGCCAGAGGATCAGTTGCTCGGAGCCCGAGGTGGCGAGGAACGCGCGATCCGCACTCCACGACAGCGAGCGCACCCGCGCCGAATAGCCCAACATGCGCATGTGCTGGCCGTCGGCGATGCGCCAGCCGTGCAGCGCCGGCTCCTGCATGCAGGTGACAAGGAAACGGCCGTCGGGGCTGACCGTGATGCCGAGATGGGAGCCTTTCCATTCGAATTTCTGCGGCGCGGTGCCGGGCGCGTTGGGGAACCAGAGCGTGGCGCCGTTGTAATGGGCAATGGCGAGGCGAAAGTCTTTCGGCGCAAAGGCCAGACCCGCCACCGTGGACAGCGCCTCGAACCTGCGCTCCTCGCCCTTTTTGGTGAGCACATGCGCGGTCTTGCCCGCCGACCAGGCGACCGAGCCGTCGGGGGCGAGCGCCACCTGATCAACCCATCGTGGCTTGTCGTCGGTGGCGAGGACGCGATGCTCGCCCTGAGCATCGGTTTCGACCAGCGTGCCGTCGTCGCCGCCGGTGACGAGGCGGGCGCCGTCACTGGCCGAGCAGAGAATGCCGCCGCCGTGGATCTGCACCCGGCGTTCGCCACTTTCGGGCGCGAACAGCAGCACCTCCTCGCCCAGCACGAACACCGGCGTTTGGCCGACGAAGTGTATGCCGACGACAGGCGCGCCGGCGTTAACGGGGCGGACGCGATCGGCAAGGGAGGGCAACGGGGCGGTGGTGTCGGACATAGCTTCCTCCGCCCTCAACTAGAGGCGGCGCGAATTGTTTTCTCCGCTCGTTCCCGCGAAAGCGGGAATCCATGGACAAGAACTGGGTCCCCGCTTCCGCGGGGACGAGCGGTTAAGTCTTATGTGTTCGAGATATCGTAGCGCAACCCTACACCACGCAAGCCTCGAAGCCCGCGCGGATGCGGTCTTCGGGCAGGTTACGGCCGATGAAGATGATGCGGCTGGCGCGCTTTTCATCGGCGCCCCAGGCGCGCTGGTGGTCGCCGTCTAGAATCATGTGCACGCCCTGGAACACGAAACGCTCGGGGTCGTCCTTGAAGGCGAGGATGCCCTTGCAGCGCAGGATGTTGGGCCCCTCGACCGCCACCAGGTCCTGGATCCAGGGGAAAAACTTGTCCGCGTTCAGCGGCTTGTCGGTCTTGAGCGCCACCGACTGCATCTCCTCGTCGTGGTAGTGCTTCAGCCCGCCGTGGTGATGATGCCCGTCATGATCATGATGATCATCCCCGTGTTCATGCTCGTGCAAGTGCGCTTCCTCGGCGGCGAGGAAGGCCGGTTCGAGGTCGAGGATGCGATCGAGGTCGAAAGCATTGCGGCCGAGCACGGCATCGAGGGCAATTTGCGCGCGCTCGGTGCGGTGCAGCGTAGCGTAGGGGTTCAAGCCGCGGATGCGCGCCTCGAGCTCGCGCAAATCCTCCGGGCTCACCAGGTCGGTCTTGTTGATGAGGATCACGTCGGCAAAGGCGATCTGGTTCTTGGCCTCGGGCGCATCCTTCAGCCGCTCCTTCAGCCAAAGGGCGTCGGCGACCGTGACGACCGCGTCCAATTTGGTCTTGGCGCCCACCTGCTCGTCCATAAAGAAGGTCTGCGCCACCGGCGCGGGGTCCGCCAAACCAGTCGTCTCGACGATGATGGCGTCGAATTTTCCCTTGCGCCGCATCAGCCCGTCGATGATGCGCACCAGGTCGCCGCGCACGGTGCAGCAGATGCAGCCGTTGTTCATCTCGAACACTTCCTCGTCGGCGTTGACGATGAGCTCGTTGTCGATGCCGATCTCGCCGAATTCGTTGACGATGACGGCGAACCTCTTACCGTGCGGCTCCGATAGGATGCGGTTGAGCAGCGTGGTCTTGCCAGCGCCGAGATAGCCGGTGAGCACCGTGACGGGGATTTTGGCGGGCACAGCGGGCGCCGGGGTGGCATCGGGGGCGGACATTGGGGGCGGGTTACTCCATTCCGGGCACATATAGGGGGTCCGGGGCGGGGGTGCAAAAGCGTGATAACGGGTTAGCTTGAATTTGACCGTCAACCGGAAGGGGAAACGCGTAACTGCTCGCCAAGCCGGCTAGCGCGCTCGACGTATTTCGGAGTCTGCAAAGCCGAGAATAGCTCCTGGGCATGCTTCAAATGCTTTTGAAAGTTTTCAGCGTCGCCTTGGGCTTGGGCAAGCGTCGCGAGGTCGAGGTGGGTCCGCGCCAGCTCGAATCGCGCGCCAATGGCGCCGAAAGTTGCGATTGCCTCACCGAAATTGCGCCCCGCCTCCGCCATATCCCCTTGGGCGCGAGCGATTCGACCGAGAACCTGCTTCGACCATCCAACGCCCAGCAGAAACTGAATCTCGGTGCTCCCGTCCAACGCCGTGCGAGCCACGAGCCGCGCCTTGTCGAAGTCGCCGTTCAGCACATAGGCATCGCCCAACATGGTGCGAAAATAGCACCGCCACTGCAGCGAGCGGACTTGGTCGGCCAGATCGACCGCCTGCACCAGCACCGGGACTGCTTGTGCAGCGTCGCCGCCCTCGGTGTAGGCCTTGCCCAAACAGGCGAGGATAAAGGCCGTCTCGAAATTATCGGGCGAAAGACCGAGCGCCCGCTGCTCCACCTCGATTCCCTCGGCCCAATCTCCGCGCGTCGCATGGGTGAGACCGATTATCGTTGCGGCATTGGCGCGAGCGCGGCGGCTCCCTGCGGTCTCTCCGAGCACATTCAGGCGGGCCGCAGTGTCAAGAACTGTCTCAAAATCGCCCCGGTAGTAGGAGGTGTAGCACAGCGAGAACAGCGCTTGGGCGAGCCAGAACGCGTCCCCATTCCGCTCCAGCAATGCCATCGCCCGGCGGCCGTGGTCGACTGCTTCCTCCACCGGCCGTCCGGAAAAGGCGCATTCCATGGCCAGGGCGCGATGAACCCTGCCGCCCACGGCCTCATCGCCGGACCGCGTCGCCTCCTCCAAACCACGGCGCAGCGTCCGTTCCGCCTCCGCCCGATGTCCCAGGAAGGAATGGGCAAACCCCAGCCAGAAATAAAACTTTCCGGCGAGCGAGGCATCCGCAAGCCGATCCAAAC
>CAZLWN010000160.1:0-7805 GCA_964563195.1 uncultured Undibacter sp.
CCGCGTTGTCGGTCACGCGCGAGATCGAGCGCGGCACCATGGAAAACCTGCTGTCCATGCCGATCACGCCGGTCGAGATCATGCTCGGCAAGATCATCCCCTATATCATCGTCGGCTTCGTGCAGGCGGCGCTGATCATCGGCATTGGCGTGTTGCTGTTTGGCGTGCCGATCCTCGGGAGTCTCGCGGTGCTGGCGGGCCTCTCCACGCTGTTCATCGCCACCAATCTGTCGATCGGCTACACATTTTCGACGGTGGCGCAGAACCAGCTACAGGCTATGCAGATGTCGATCATGTTCTTTTTGCCGAACATTCTTTTGTCCGGCTTCATGTTTCCGTTCGCCGGCATGCCGAAGTGGGCGCAATGGATCGGCGAGGCGCTTCCGCTCACACATTTTCTGCGTATCGTGCGCTCGGTCATGCTGAAGGGCTCCTCGATCGCCAACCTGCATTACGACGCGGCGGCGCTGTTCGTGCTGATGCTGGTGGCCATGACCATCGCAGTCACGCGCTTCCGCCGCACGCTCGATTAGGCACCCGAGCCGCGCGAACGGCGAAATTCAGAGAGTCTACCGGCAGCGCCTATTCGTGTATTATGTTCATTGAGAAGCCTTCTTGCCGGAGCGTGCAATGGATGATGTCTCGACGGTTCTCGAAAATGCGCGGCGTGTTGTCATGCGCGCGCTCACAGACGCCGTCGATTACCTTCCGACGCTGCTCGGCGCGTCAATTCTTCTGCTAGCCGGCTGGGGGATGGCGCGGCTTCTGCGCGCGGGAACAAATCGCGCCGGCGGCAATATCAACCGCATCCTCGATCGTGTCTTCCGTAGCGGGCGGCTGGCGGAATTGCGTCTGTCGCCGCGTATGCTGGCTACGTTAGCCGAAGTTATTTTTTGGCTCACGCTATTTGTGTTTGCGTCGATCGCGGCACGCGCCGCCGGTCTTACCACGTTTGCGACCTGGCTCGATCTAATCGTCGCAAATCTTCCGAATATCATCGCCGGCGTCTTGGTAATCGTCATCGGGTTTTTTCTCGGCGCGATCGTGCGCAACCTCGCTACCGCCACGAGCCCCTCGGGTCGGACGGCGCAAGGTCTTCTGATCGGCAAGGCTGCGCAGATATCGATCATCGTCATTGCGCTGGTCATCGGCCTCGACCAGATCGGCATCGACGTGAGGTTCATCGAGACCGTGCTGGCGACCGCGACCGGCGTATTGCTCGGCGGGTTTGCGATCGCGTTTGGCCTCGGGGCACGCGGCTATGTGGCGAACCTGATCGGCGCGCGCGAACTCAAGCGCGAGATCGAACCGGGACAGGTTATCCGCTTCGGCGAGACCGAAGGTGAGGTTCTTGAAATCACCGCGACAATGCTCGTGTTGGCGACCAAGGACGGGCGCCGTCGAATTCCGGCCGGTATTTTTGCCGCGGAACCGATGACAATCGTCGATTTGGATTCGCCCCATGACTAAGGAGCCCGTGTTGACTATCGCCTATCTTGAGCGGTTACCGGAATCCTCGGCCAATGTGATCGCGGGTATGCGGCCGCAGGATGCTGCGGCCCTGTTTGAGACCCTGCCAACCCGCATTGTCACTCCGATTGTTGAAAAGATGGAGAAATGGCCGGCGGCGCGCTGCCTGCAACATCTCTCGATGGAAAACGCAGCCGCGATCTTGAGTGAAATATCGTACCGGGACGCGACGATTCTTTTGCGGCTCACGCCAGTGGAGCGGCGCGAACCGATTCTTGCGCAACTGCCCTCCCGGCTTGCGCGCGACCTGAAGGAATCACTGCGCTATCCGCGCAACTGTGTCGGCGCCTGGATGGACCTATCGGTGCCGAGTCGGTCGCTCAATGCCACCGTCAAGGATGCTGTCTCTGTTGCCCGCGCCGGGGCGGTGGGCGACTCGATCTTCGTCGTCGACGACGGCCAACGCCTAGCCGGCCTAGTACGCGCGGAAGCGTTGCTGCGCTATTCCACGGGGACGCGGCTCGCGGACATTATTCAGACCGGCCTCAAGCCGCTATTCGCGCGCACGCTGCTGCGCGAGGCCGCGTCCGTTTCCGCATGGAATGAATTTTTGCGCCTGCCCGTGGCGGGCCGCGACGGCCAGTTGCTTGGCGCGCTGTCGCGCCAGGACATGATGAACGGCCTGACGACCATCACCGCCAAATCCGGCGTGCCCGACACCGGCGCTTTGATCTGGACAGAGGTCGGGGAGGCTTTCGTCGTCAGTCTGGCGGGCCTCGTGCGTCTGTTTGACGGCGACGAAGCCAACGCCCGCCTGCATCCGGAGTCCTGACATGAGCGGTGACGCGACACGAGCAATCACGTTACTCGACCGGCGTTTCTTTCTCGATCATCCGACCGACGCCGCCATCGAAATCGAAAATCACGCGACGGACTCGATCGCGGCTGCGCTGAACGCGCAACCCGTTCGGGTTCTTGCACCGGTATGGCGCAAGCTCCTGCCTGAAACCGGCGCGCGGTTGCTCTCGCTTCTCCCCGATGCGACAGCGAACGCACTCCTGGCCGAGTTGCCGCCGAATGAGGCGGTCCAACTGATCGGACAGCTTTCCGGGGACGAACGCGCCCGCCGGCTTGGCAGCCTCGATCCCGCCATCAGGGCCGATCTGGAAATGCTGATGACATTTCCGGAGAAAAGCGCAGGCCAGCTTATGGATCCGCGGGTTGACGCCTACCGGGGCGCGATGACGGTTGGCGCGACGCTCCGCTCGCTCAAGGTAAAGCGGATGAAAACCGCCCGCAGTCTTTATCTTGTCGATGCAGACAAGCGCCTGGTTGGCCGCGTGTTCCTACAAGACCTTGCGATCGCAAGACACCAACAACTCCTTGAAGAGTTGATGCAGCCGATTGCCGCTGCGGTCGAGCCGGTTGCTACACAGGAAGACGTTACCGAAATTCTCAACAATCAAAAGCTGATCGATCTTCCGGTCGTGCGTTTTGACGGCGTCCTGCTCGGCGTCGTGACCCATGCAAATCTGGTCAAAGCCGTGCAAGAAGAAGCGACCACCGATATCCAGACGATGGTTGGCGCCAGCAAGGACGAGCGCGCCTTGTCGGGATCGGTATTTTCCGTGCGAAAGCGGATGCCTTGGCTGCAGATTAACCTACTGACCGCGTTTCTTGCTGCGTCCGTGGTTGGTATCTTCGAAAGTACAATCGCGCAATTTACGGCGCTCGCCGTGCTGCTGCCAGTTGTCGCCGGCCAATCGGGCAATGCTGGAGCACAGGCGCTTGCGGTGACGATGCGCGGTCTGGCGCTGCGTGAAATCACGGTTCGTGATTGGTTCCGAGTCATGCGCAAGGAAGTCGAGGTTGGCTTTCTCAATGGGTTGGCGATTGCGGTTACATGCGGAATTGCGGTTTACGCATGGAGCGGCTCGCCCGGATTGGTCCTAGTAATCTCGGTCTCCATGGTGCTCGCGATGGTGGTCGCGGGATTTGCCGGCGCCGTCGTGCCGGTCGCCTTGGTCAAGCTGAAACAGGATCCCGCCCAGTCCTCGTCGATCGTTCTGACCACGATTACCGACGTGGCCGGATTTTTTTCGTTTCTCGGAATAGCGAGCGCGTTAAGCAAGTTGCTGTGAGATATCTGCGAACTAATCGTACAGACTATGTTGTTGGCGGATTGCAGATATGCCTACGCCCATTCGGGTTTTACTGCGCGTTCATTTGTTCGCGGTTCTAGCTCACTGCCGCTGCATGAAACCGAGCCGCAGATAGGGGCTAGAGCGGTTGTCGGTATCGATGGCCTAGCCGCCGGCGGCCGACCATTCGCTGTTGCCGATCTTGAAGCCGGTGAGATGCACGCCGAAGCGCAGTTGGCGGTAGCCGTCGCCGCCGTACACTTGCGTTTCCGGCCCGGCATAGAACCGATCGAGCACTCGCCAGCCGTAAGCGGCGCGCGCCGAATAATTGGTGGCGATCGACGACAGGGAGGCGTCAGCGGCCATCATGGTCGTGGGCGTCGGCTCGTGCCAGAACTCGACCGCGAAGCGCAGGCCGAAATTGCTGCCGCGCAAGCGGTTGCCCGGATCGTCCGGCGACAGCCGGTTGTTCTGGATTTCCGGCCCGATGAAAACTTTGGCCTCGACATTGTCCCGCTTGATGCGCCAGCCGGGCAGCAATTGCCCGGCAAGTTCGGTGCCCGCCACGCGTTCGCCGCCAAGGTCGCCGGCCTTGTAGCGGTAGAACCCGCCCGAGATCAGGGCCTTGAAGGTGAAGCCGTCGCGGTCGAGCCCGCCCGGCGACCAGAGCAGGCCGCCATGGGCGAAGGCGCCGTCGCGCCAGAGGTCGCTGCCGGAAAACAAAATGAAACGCGCGTCGTCGTCGTCGCCGGCCCAAGCAGGACCGGCCGGCACGTCGACGCAACAAACGAACAAGGCCGCGGCGATGGAGCTCGCCGCGTGAACGCGCCTCCACCAACGCATCGAGGCCCCCGAGCCCCTCAACAGTCCGGCAGATACGCAATACGCAACCGGACAAGCGATGCAACTAAAGCGGGATATTGGGGCGTTGTCTACAATTACGGCCCTCACGCAATGGTTGCAAAGGCGCGTGGTGCGGCGGCCGGGGTCTTACGCGGCGAAAATCGACCGCACGATCGCCAGCCGATAGGGTTATGTGGTAAGCGCCACGCAGCGAGATTTGAGGCGCAAGATTTCGGCATGAACCCGATCGTCACCCCCGCCGCCCCCGACGAAGCGGCCCGCCGCCGCTCCATCGCCTTCCTCAATTGGGCGCATGCGCTCGATCATTTCGTGCTGTTGATCTACCCGACCATCGTAATCGGGCTCGAGGTCGTCTACCACCGGCCCTATGCCGAGCTGATTGCGCTGTCGACCGCAGCCTTCGTCGCCTTCGGTGTGTTCTCGTTGCCGGCCGGCTGGCTCGCCGACCGCTGGAGCCGCCGCAACATGATGGCGGCGTTCTATATCGGCTGCGGCGTGTCGCTTTGCGGCGTCGCCGCCTCGCCCAACCTGGCGATGCTGGCAGTGTCCATGTTCGGCGTCGGCGTGTTCGCCGCCATCTATCACCCGGTCGGCATGCCGATGCTGCTGGAGGCCTCCGGGGCGCAGGGGCGCACCGTCGCCTTCAACGGCGTCTGCGGCAATCTGGGCGCAGCCCTCGCCGCCGGCATCACCGCCGCGATCGCCTCCTGGCTCGGCTGGCGCGCCGCGTTCCTGGTGCCTGCGTTTATCTGCATTACTACCGGGATCGGCTACGTGATGCTGGTGCCCGACGACCGCCACCACACCGCCAAGCGCAAGACGGTGGCCGACGTGGTGCTCTCGCAACGCGCCGCCATGATCCTGTTCGCCCTCTATGTGGTGATCTCGCTCACCGGCGGCTTGACCTTCAACACCATCTCGATCGCGCTGCCCAAGATCGTCGACGAGCGGCTGGGCGCCGACGTGCCGTTGCTCTTGGTCGGCTCGCTCGCTACCGCCGTGTTCATGTGCGGCGCGGTGGCGCAGATCGTGGTCGGCCGGCTGGTCGAATATTTCAAACCCTATCAGTTGTTCGCCATCATCGTCGGGCTGCAATTTGCCGGCATCCTGTGGGCGGCGAACGCCAGCGGCATTTTGCTGCTGTTTGCGCTGGCGCTTTCGATGGCGGCGATTTACGGCCAGGTAACGGTCGGCGATCTGGTGATCGCGCGTTACACCGCCGACGCCTGGCGCGGCCGCGTTTATGCGGTGCGCTATTTCCTCACCTTCGTATCGGCGGGTGCGGCGGTGTCGATCATCGCCTGGCTTTACAGCCGCGGCGGCTTCGACCTGCTGCTGGCCGCGGTTGCCGGCATTGCCGGCGTGTTCTTCGCCGGCGTCATCGGCATCGTGCTGCTGGTCTCCGGCGTCGAGCGTGCCCGCGTGGCGCAGCCGGCGGAATAACCCCGCCAGAAAAGGCTCGGGCGATGCGGGGCGTTACTCCCGCTCTTTCGGCTCGTCGGCGTCCCTTGCATCGCCGCCTTTTGGAGAGTGAAGAGCCTACCGCGTCACCGCGGCGATCGCCCGAAAACTCGAATTCGCGCGCAAATATAGGCAATAATAGAGCGCAATCAACTCCCGCATATTGGCGGTCAAAACAGCGGCGGAATCAGGTCTTCGACCGTCACGCGCGTGCGCTTCTTGACATTCGCCACGATGCGGCTGCGGTGGCAGGCTTTCGGATCGCGGCAGTAGCACAGCAGCGCGACGCGTTTGCCCGACTTGATGAGCGCCAGCAATTCGTCGAGCGCTGCGCGCGCGTCAGCCGTCTTGATGTGCTTGTCGTAGACGCGCCAGAGCGTGTCGTAATCGCCGGAACGCGCGGCAGCGCGGCCTTGCGCCGGCGTGCCGAGCTTCTGCAGATGGAGATAGCCGATGCCTTCCTCGTCGAGGGAGGCTGCGAGCTGGCGCTTGGAAAAGCCCGGCCGGCGCGAGGCCGCCACCGCGCGGGTATCGATCAGGATGTCGACTTTGGCACGCTTGAGTTCGTTCAGCACCGCGGCGGGCTTGGCCCGCTCGTAGCCAATCGTTAACAAAGTGTGCATGCGGCTGTCACAGGATTGACACAACGACCCGCTATATAGGCGGCAAGTGGCGGACGGTAACCAGTCCGTTCGTCCGTGGCCACTACGAGACAGGCGTCGGCGGATGTAACCGCGCCTTTTCGTCAGTGGTCGTTTTCATTTTTAGCGTTGCGCAAAGCAAAAGCCCGGGATTTCTCCCGGGCCTTCGCATTTTTCGCGAGTTGAGCGATGGATTAGAAATCCATGCCGCCCATGCCGCCGCCGCCAGCCGGCATGGCCGGTGCCTGCTTCTTCGGAATCTCGGCCACCATGGCTTCGGTGGTGATTAAGAGACCGGCGATCGAGGCCGCGTTCTGGATCGCCGCCCGCACGACCTTGGTCGGGTCGATGATGCCCTTGGTCATGAGGTTGCCGTACTCGTTGTTCTGGGCGTCGAAGCCGTACGAGTACTGGTCCCTCTCCATGATCTTGCCGACCACGACCGAGCCGTCGGCGCCGGCATTGGTGGCGATCTGCCGCGCTGGCGACTGCACCGCCTTGCGGACGATGTCGACGCCGTGCTTCTGGTCCTCGTTCTCGGTCTTGAGGCGCTTGAGCGCCTCGACCGAGCGCAACAGGGCGATACCGCCGCCCGGCAGGATGCCTTCCTCGACCGCGGCGCGGGTCGCGTGCATCGCGTCGTCGACGCGATCCTTGCGCTCCTTCACCTCGACCTCGGTGGCGCCGCCGACGCGGATGACCGCCACGCCGCCGGCGAGCTTCGCCAGCCGCTCCTGCAGCTTCTCCTTGTCGTAGTCCGAGGTGGTCTCCTCGATCTGCGCCTTGATCTGCGCCACCCGCGCCTCGATATCGGACTTCTTGCCGGCGCCGTTGACGATGGTGGTGTTCTCCTTGTCGATCATCACCTTCTTGGCGCGGCCAAGCATGTTGATGGTGACGTTCTCGAGCTTGATGCCGAGGTCTTCGCTGATTGCCTGGCCGGCGGTCAGGATCGCGATGTCCTGCAGCATGGCCTTGCGGCGATCGCCGAAGCCCGGCGCCTTCACCGCCACCACTTTCAGGCCGCCGCGCAGCTTGTTGACGACGAGCGTGGCGAGCGCCTCGCCCTCGACGTCCTCGGCCACGATAAGAAGCGGCTTGCCGGTCTGCACCACCGCTTCGAGCAGCGGCAGCAATTCCTGCAGGCCGGACAGCTTTTTCTCGTAGATCAGGAGGTAGGGGTCTTCCATCTCAACGCGCATCTTGTCGGCGTTGGTGATGAAGTAGG
>CAZLWN010000161.1:0-7802 GCA_964563195.1 uncultured Undibacter sp.
AACCACCAGCTCTGAACTAACATTCAACTTGGACCACTCAATGTAGGCTGCTCAGCCCGAACGGGCAATGTGTGTCGAACCGCGCATTGCGCGAAGTGTGCGGGACTCCGCCGGGGAAACACTGCCGCTATGAAGGCGCGCCGCAGGTCTGCCCCAGTCGAGGGTGACCTCGCACGCAGCCGCTTCATGATCGCGGGCGCGTGTGCTTAACTGCCCCTGGGGAGGCGACGCGCAGCGTGGGGAGTCTGCCGTGCGAAATCCAACCGTCCTGCTCATCCTGATCGGCGCCCTCGGCTTCGGCGCGCCGTCCTTCGCCCGCGACATCCATGTGCACAAGACCAGCGTCGAGGCGCTCAAGAGCGCCTGCGAGAAAGCCGGCGGCCGCTTTTCGCAGGACAAGGGCGGCTACGGCTGCGCCACCAACTGCAAGGGCGGCGTGGGCAGCGACTGCATCGTGACCCGCAAAGCCGACCAGGGATGCGTCGCCCAGGTGATCGGCGGCCGGCGCCCGCACACCGTGGCGCAGGCCTTGACCAAGCCGGAGCGGCACGCGCGCTGAGGCGCGCGGGGGGCGCGGTCATTGCAAGACCGGATCATCCGTTCGTCATTCCGGGGCGCTGCCTTAAGGCCGCGAACCCGGAATCCATAGCCCCAGCGCTGCGGCGTATGGATTCCGGGTCCGCCGCTTCGCGGCGTCCCGGAATGACGGTCGAAGGTGCGGCGCGCGATCCCCGGATCATTTTGCATTAAGCGGGCTTCCGGGGATGACCGCGCATGTGCGCGGTCACTTCTTCTCCAGCAGCAAGGCGCAAGCGCCGCCCGCAGCCGCATTCGCTGCGTAACATTGCCGCATAACCTTAATGCCGGCGGCGCAGATCGCGCTATTGGCGCGATTTCGCTCTGCAATGCTGCATAGCTGCTCCTCGCGCGGCCGCCTGCCGCCGTCGCGCCATACTCTCGCCATCTCGCGCCGCCCTACAGCGCCCATCACCAAACAATACGGGAGACGGATTGCATGAAGTTGCTCGGTATCGCGTTGCTCGCCAGCCTGCTCACGCTCGGCGCCGCGCAGGCGGCGGGATGGGGCTCGGTGCACAAATACGTCAAGCCGACCGGCCAATGCGCCGGACAGGAAGTGCTGGCGAGCTATTACGCTTCGGGCAAGCGCACCGCCAGCGGCGAAGCCTTCGACGCCAACGGCAACACGGCGGCCGCGCGCAGCTGGCCGCTCGGCACCCGGCTCACCGTGACCAACCCGAAGAACGGCCGCTCGGTCACCGTGCGCATCAACGACAAGGGACCCTGGGGCACCGCCTACCGCATGGGCGCGCGGCTCGACCTCGCGCGCGGCGCCGCCCGCCGCATCGGCATGCACGGCACGCAATATGTCTGCGTGTCGTGAGGATCGTGCGCGGCGGACCTCCATTCCGCCTCATCCTGAGGAGGGCCGAAGGCCCGTCTCGAAGGATGGGGCGGCCACCCGATCTCGGGTTTACCCGAGATCGGCATGTTTAGTGCGCAAGTCGGCTAAAGCCGACTTGCGATGCTTCGAGACGCCCGCCTTCGGCGGGCTCCTCAGCATGAGGCCGTGAGAGGCTTCGGGCGCGGCGCGCGCTATTTCTTCTCCAGCAGCACCTGCCCGCGCCGCCCCACCACCCGCTGCACCGCGTGCGCGAACTGCGCCAGCAGCCAGGGCAGCGTCACCTCCAGCCGCACCGCGCCCTCAGTGACGTCGATCGTGCCGTGCGCGTGCTGGCCGAGCGCGGAAGCCGCGAAGCTCAGGCGGTCGCCCTCCCAGCTGTCGTTCTGGACAGCGATGAGATGCGCGAATTCGGTCTTGGCGCGGCCAAAGCCGTCGCGGATGCGGCGCGCCGCCTCGTCCTTGCCGAGGCGGTGGGGGATGACGACGATAAGCGGCTCGGTCATGATGCCTCTTGATGCCTCTTGGGCCCGATATGGCGATTGGCGGGCTCGGCGGAAAGAGCTGCCGCCCTCGCCTGCCGCGCCGGCAACCCGCTTCATGACCTTAGCGCTCTGTGCTTAAATCGCCCCGGGGGCGACGCCTAGCCTGGGAGCCAAGCCATGCGACATGGAACCGCCTTGCTCATCGTGCTGGGCGCGCTGGCGCTCGGCGCTCCGGCGTGGGCTATCATACCAGGCTGGCCAAAAGCACCGTCGAGGAGATCAAAAGCATCTGCGAGAAGGTCGGCGGCGCGTTTACGCAGGACGCCGGCGGCTACGGCTGCGGCACCGACTGTCACGGCGGGCCCGGCACCACCTGCATCGTCAACTGCCGGCCCGACCAGAGATGCGTCGCCCAGATGTCGCGCGGCAAGCGCCCGCGCAGCCTGATCAACGCGCTGCAGCCGTCGGCCAAGCATTAGCCGCCGGCCGGCGCGGCAAGCCGTCAGGCGTTTCGCCGCTGAAGGAGACCGCCGCCATGCGCGCAGCCTTAGGCCTGGCCATCGCCACCCTCACCGTGGCCGGCCCCGCGCTTGCCATGGACCTCAACAGCTACCGCGCCGCGCACGGCAGGCCGCCGCTGTCGTTCAGCAGCGAATTGATGGGCATCGCCTATGCCCACGCCGCCGACATGGCGGCGCGCCGCCATCTCGACCACCGCGGCTTCAGGCAGCGCATGAAGGCGGCGTCCTCGACCGCGGCCGAGAACGTCTCCTACGGCTGCGCCACGGAAGACTGCGCCATCCGGCAATGGGCGCGCTCGGGCGGCCACCGCGCCAACATGCTGATGCGCGGCGTCAGCGCCTACGGCATCGCCTCGGCCGTGAGTTCCAACGGCCGGCGCTATTGGGTGCTGGAACTGGGCAATTGAGGCGGCGTAGCCGCGCGCGGCCGCAGCCGTGCTAGCCTGCCGGCATGCTCAAGCGCGAGACCTTCGCGGTCGACAAAATCTACGTGCCGACCGCGCGCCGCAAAACGCTCGATGCCGCGCGCGTCGACGACATCGCCAAAAGCATGCTGGAGAACGGCCAGCAGACGCCGATCCTGGTGCGGCCGGACGGCGCACGCTTCGTGCTGGTGGAGGGCCTGCACCGGCTGGAGGCCGCCAAGGCGCTGGGCGAGGCCACCATGGTCGGTTTCCGCGTCGACGCCCGCAAGCATTAGACGCCGCGCGTTGTCACGCGCGCCTCATTGCGGGGGGCGCCCCGCAATGACAGCGTGAAGCGCGCCGCTATTTCTGCGCGCTGAGAATCTTGGCGCAGGCCTCGGCGACGTCGCGGTTGGGTTCCTTGCTGCCGGGAAACGTCGCCCAGCCGCCCTTGGCCACGAAGCTATCCTGCTGCCAGGAGTCGGTGGCCTTAAGCGCAACCAGCGTCGTCGGGGATTCGGCCGCCTGCGTGAACTTGTTGACGCAGATCGGCGCCAGCGCCGCCACCACAGCGTTGGTGGCGCTGTTTGCGGCCATCTTCTCGGCAGTGCTGCCGAGCGTCCAGCCGCCCCAGCCGAAGCCGAGCGCCACGGTGACAATCACGCCGATGGCGGCGCCTTGCATGAGCCGCACGCGCGATTCGGCCTGTAGAATATGGGGCAATTTCATGAGTTTTCCTTTCGTCCGAAACGGGTTCGGAGCGAGGACAACGGACACCCGGTTGGGTTCCGGTCGCGAGTTGGATTGAAGGCCCAGCCGCCTTGCGCAGGCGTTTCGGTCGCGCAAAGCGTGCGCCTTTTTCCGGCCAAAGTCGATGGCGGTGACGCGGCCGATTGGCGCGGGCGCGGCCGATTGGCGCGGGCGCTGGCCTGGAATGACGAATATGCCGCATGAAATCGCCGCCATCGGGCATTCCCTTGGGCGGCCAAGGTGTTATCTTTGCGGGGTGGCAGGGGGTGGCGCTGGAGTAACCGCTTATGGGCCGTATCCGCTTGCTCGCCGCGCTTGCCGCCGCGCTCGCCGCCCTGGCGTTCACGCAGCCCGCGCGCGCCAACCTGCTGATCACCGTCGACAAGAACGCCCAGAAGATGACCGTCACGGTCGACGGCGACCCGCGCTACATCTGGCCGGTGGCGACCGGGATTGCCCGCTACGACACGCCGGACGGCCAGTACCAGCCGTTCCGCATGGAGCGCAAACACTATTCGCGCGAATGGGACGACGCGCCCATGCCCTATTCCATCTTCTTCACCAAGCAGGGCCATGCCATCCACGGCACCAACCACAAGATCAACGGCGCCCCCGCCTCGCACGGCTGCGTGCGGCTGTCGGTCCGGCACGCCGCCCAGCTGTGGGCGCTGGTGAAAGAGCACAAGATGGCCAATACCCGCGTCGTGCTGACCGGCGAAATCCCCGACAAGCAGGAGCTAATAGCCCGGCGCGAGGCCGGCGAGGACGCGATCGCCGAGCGCGACGCCGAGGCCCGCTACGCCGACGAGGAGGACTTGCCGCGCGAAATTCCGCGCGTCGGCCACGGCTGGGCCGAATACCGCCAGGGCGGGCGCACCTATTACTACCGGGTGAATCCGCGCGAGGTGCGCCGCGTCTACCGCCGGGTCTACCGCATTTACCGGCGCTTCGGCGGCTTCCGCTGGTGAGGCGGGCGCGGCGCGATGATCCGCAAGCTCACAAGCGGAAAGTGGCGGCTCTATTCGCGTAGGAAAAATCCCAGGACCGGCAAGCGGCGCAATCTCGGCACCTTCACCAGCCGCAAGGCGGCGATGGCGCACGAGCGCGCGATCCAGTATTTCAAGCGGCATTGAGGGACTTCGGCCGTTCGTCCCTGCGCAAGCGGGGACCCAGTGGCGCCATTCGAAAGCATCGAGCGTAGCCCTGGATTCCCGCTTGCGCGGGAATGAGCGCAGCCTGCGGCGACGTTGGTATCAGCCGTGATGCGCCACGCCGAGCGCCTCTTCGCCGCGGTCGAGGATGAGCGGCACGATCAGGTCCTCCTCGTCGTCGAGATGGCGGATCAGTCCCGTGAGCAACGCGCCGCTCGCCGCCGCATAGTCGTCGCCGCATGCCCGCAACGTGTCGGCATCGCCTGAGAGCACGCGCAACAGCGCGTTGGCGGTTTCCGCCACCCGCGCCATGTCGGCATGGATGGCGTGATGGTCTTGCTCCAGCACGTCGAAGCCGCGCCCCAGCCGCGCGTCGGCGGCGCGGAAAATCGGGAAGTAATGGTAATCCTCGATCTGGTGATGCACGCCGAGCTGCGACAGCAGAAACTGCAGCCGCGGCACGAAGGCCTGCGCGAATTCCTGCGGCGGCAGCCCGCCCTCGCGGAACGCGGTCTCGATCTGCCGGATCATGCCGGTAAGCTCACGGAACATCTCGTGGCGCGACAGCCAGAAGCGCGCCATCTCCCCCAGATTGGCGTGGCCGGCCCATTGCGCGCGCGGGTAGCGCGAAGCCAGCACGCACAAGTCCTCCGACCAGCCGCTGCGGCGGGCGAGATCGAGGCTTTCGGTGTCGGCGGGTGTGGGCGTTTCGATGGTCATGCGTGCCCGATATAGCCATTGCCAGCGGTTTCACCAAACGCTGTAAATGCGCGCCATGACCACCACCGTCGCTCGTCTCGCCTGCGACGAGTCGGCCGCGCGCCGGCTGCTCGCCGCGCTGGGCGAGAGCCTGGGCGCCGACGCGGTCTCCTCGGCGTTCGAGGGAGACGGCGGGCAATGGCAGCTGGCGATTCATTTTCTTGGACGCCCCGACGAGCAAGCGGTGCGCGCGCTGGTTAAGCTGGCGGCGGGTGAGGACGCCGCGCGCGCGCTGCGTTTCGATACGGTCAAGGACGTCGACTTGGTGGCGCAGAGTCTCGCTGACTTGCCGCCGGTGCGCGCCGGCCGTTTTGTCGTGCACGGCGCCCACGACCGCACGCGCGTCAGGCCAAACGACATATGTATCGAGATCGAGGCGGCGCTTGCCTTCGGCACCGGCCATCATGGCAGCACCCGCGGCTGCCTCACGGCGCTCGACGCGCTGGCCAAGCGTGGCCGCGCGCCGCGCGTGCTCGATATCGGCACCGGCTCGGGCGTGCTGGCGATCGCGGCGGCGAAAGTTTTCCGCACCCGCGTCACCGCCGGCGATATCGACCTGGTGGCCGTCAACTCGGCCAAAGTGAATGCGCGGCGCAACCGCGTCGCGCCCCCGATCACGTTCGCGCGCGCGGCCGGCGTCCGCGCTAGCGCCATCACGCTGCACGCGCCCTACGATCTGATCTTCGCCAATATCCTGCTCGGGCCGATCCTACGGCTGGCGGTGCCGCTGCGCGCGCTGAGCCGGCCGGACACCCGTCTCGTGCTGTCCGGCCTGTTGCCGGGGCACGCCAATGCGGTGTTGGCGATCTACCGCGCGCAAGGCTTCTTTCTCGCGCACCGCCTTGTGCGCGACGGCTGGGTGACGCTGGTGCTGCGGCGCAGCTATTGAGATCATCGGCAAATCCTTCGCAGCCGGCAGCGTCCAAGCGAATCGCAAAGTTGACGCTCCTCACATTTTGGCGCTGGAGATTCTTCGGGCGTATCGATGCCGGCGCCCGGGACGATTGGTGGACAGAGCGATGGCGCGCACGCCGGACGAATATCCGAGGTGCTATCGCACAGTGGCACCACCCGGCCGCCCACCCATTGACAGAAGCAGCGCGCATGACCGGGCGAAGAAATCGTCAGCGTGATCGGAAGAGCCACCACAAACGCGAAAAACCTCAAGCTGGGTTTGGCCATGCGCCAACTGTAGCATGCGGCTGGCCGCCGCTCGCGTTCGGACGACTTGCGCATACAAAACGAAGCCGCCCCGGGCGGGGATCTCCGGGGCGGCATCGCTGGTGAAAATCTGACGGTCACCAGCCCCCGAACGGCATGTCCTTCGAGCAGGTCCTGACGAGGCGATTGCCGCGTTCGTCCAGCGTAAAGGGCGACAGGTACATGTGCCGCGCGATCTCACGCCGCGCCTGCTGCGTGCGCGCTTCGATCAGCGTCGCCATGACGCGCACGTACCAGGGCTTGCGCGGCGCCGTCGTCTCCGCCCGCGCAGCCTTCGCGGTCTTGCGGGCGGGAACGCGGGCAACGCCATAAGTAACGGCAACCATGCTGTGTCTCCTTGTCGTAACCGGGGCTCGAGCGAATATCCGGACTTCGTCGCTCACTGCTGCGATGCAATATAAACTAATCCGCGATTGCAAACACCCCACGACAATGCATGGAAGCCCCGTGATGCAAGCATAAATGAGTTAATCAACGAGAGAGATGGATGGCGGTAATGTGGCAATTCTATTGCATTGCACAAAATTGAGTCAGGCGGTCGATTCTTTGCCGCAGCGCGCATCAGCACGAGCCGAATTTTCCGCCGATCTGCTCCGCACAATGACAGCCGTGCTGCTCCCCCGGCGCGTTGTGCATGCCTGCATTGCTAGACCGGGGGGAAGCGCTAGCGCATGATCCCGAAAAGTGGGAACCGGTTTTCGGATAAGATCATGCGCAAGAAAAATGTTAGGGGGGCCCGGTGAATCAAACTCAATGGATCGCACTCTAGAGTGCGTGCCATGTTCGAAGCCCGCTTCCAATCCTTCGACGATCGAAGCGAGCGCGCACTAAGCGCTGCCCGCGTCGCCGCATTGCGCGCCGAGCTTGCGCGCCGCGGGCTTGACGGCTTGGTCGTGCCGCGCGCCGACCGCCAACAAAACGAATATCTGCCGGCGAGCGAGGAGCGCCTGGCCTGGCTCACCGGCTTCACCGGCTCGGCCGGGCTTGCCATCGTGCTCGCTGACCGCGCGGCCTTGTTCGTGGACGGCCGCTATACGGTGCAAGGCGCGGCACAAGCCGATGAAAATATTTTTTCCATCGAGCATCTGGTG
>CAZLWN010000162.1:0-7715 GCA_964563195.1 uncultured Undibacter sp.
TGGCCAAGTTCCTGAAGGAAAAGGGCCAGTGGGACAGCAAGTGGGACGGCAACATTGCCAAGGCCAACATGTAAGGCTTGATCTGTTGACCGAACTGAATCCCGAGGCGGGTGCGCGATTGCGCCCGCCTCACCGCGTTCAGCCAGATTCATAGGTCCGCTATGTCCGAAGCCACCACGACCGCGTCCGCCATGACCAAACATCCCGCGCCGCGGTCGCCGCTCGCGCTCGACGCGATCTATTACGCGTTGGCTGTCGCATTCAGCGTGTACCTTTTCTACTACTACTGGACCAGCGCCGGCGGACCCTTGGTGCTGGCGATGACGCTGATCCCGATCATCTACGTCATGTTCACGGTGCAGGCGCTGCGCCAGAACCAGTTCTATCCGAAGCTGCCGCTGACGGTGAACTACGTCATCGCAATCGTCTACTGCCTGTTCTCGCTGTACTGCGCCTACTACATGAACACGAACTACCTCGCGCTCGGCGAGGAGCGCAACGGCGCCTATAACACTCAGGACATCCTCATCGGCGGCCTGATGGCGCTGCTGATCCTCGAATACGCGCGCAAGCGCCACGTCCCGTTGTTCGTCCTCAACATCATCCTCATTCTCTATGCCGTCTACGGCTACATGATCCCCGGCATGTTCTATCATGCCGGCCTTTCCTGGCACCGCGTGATCGCCGCCTCCAGCGTGGAGCTGGCGACCGGCATCTTTGCGCGCCTGCCGCAGCTCGCGCTCACGCTGATCGGCTCGTTCCTGCTGGTCTTGAGCCTGCTGCGCGGCTTCGGCTGCGTCGACTCGCTGCTGCGCGCCACCAAGCGCGTCGCTATCCGCTCGCACCACGCCATCCCGCAATCGGCGGTGATCGGCTCGATGGCGATCGGCACGGTGAGCGGCTCGGGTTCCGCCAATTCCATCACCGTCGGCTCGGCCACCATTCCGGCCATGATCAACGCCGGGCTGCCGCCGGCGACCGCGGCGGCGATCGAGAACGCGTCCTCCATGGGCGGGCAATTGATGCCGCCGGTCATGGGCATCGCCGCCTTTTTGATGGCCGAATTTCTCGGCGTCGATTATTTCGACGTGGTGGCGCGCGGGTGGGTGCCGGCGCTGATCTATTACATATCGGTCGCCACTTCCGTCTACCTGCTGGCGATTCACTACCGCACCCGCATGGTCATCGACCGCACCGCCCCCAAGCTGACCTGGCGCGACAAGGCCAATCTCGGTTTCTTCGTCGCCACCGTCGGCGGCCTGGTCGGCCTGATGGCGGCGCTGTACCTGGCGCCGCAATTCGCGGCGCTCGACATGTTCTGCATCATCGGCGCCGCCATGCTGACCGCACACGTCGCGTTCTTGCTGCATGAGCGCACCTTCACGCTGGTTGAGTTCGTCAAGCCGCTCAAAGCATTCCTCGATTCCTTCATCGACATGCTGACCGACCTGGCGCTGCTGCTGGCCACGCTGTCGATCATGGCCGGCACGCTGGTGATCACCGGTGTGCCGACCAAACTCGGCTTTCTGCTGGTGGAGGCGGCCGGCGTCAATATCGCCGCCATGGTCGGCATGGGCTTCCTGTTCGGCATTATTCTCGGCACCGGCCTGCCGCCGGCGCCGGTCTACATCCTGGTCGCCATCGTGATCGCGCCGCCCTTCATGCAGGCCGGCATCAATCCGTGGGTGGTGCACTTCTTCGCCTTCTTCGTCGCCGTGTTCGGCGAATTGACGCCACCGACCTCGATCACGGCGGCCATCACATCCAAGATCGCCAATGCGTCGTTCTACGTCACGCTGTGGCGGTCGGTGCAGATCTGCGTTTCGCTGTTCACGCTGATGGTCGGCATTTTCATCCATCCCGAGATCGTGGTGGAACCCGGCATCGACCAAATGGGCGCCGCCTATCTGGTTTTGGTGGCGACCCTCGGTATCACCTTCACCTTGCAAGCCATCTATTCCGAATCGCGCGTCATCGACGTGAGCGTGCGCCTGGTTCTGGCGGCGGTCTCGCTCTACATCCTGCTCTCGTTCAACGACACGCTGTCGACCATTCTCTCCGCCGTGGTGCTGGGCATCATCGGCTACTGGCTGGTGTACCGACGCACGGTTGAGGAAACCGGGATCGAAGAGGTCGTCATCGACGACAAGACGGGGCTCGCGCCCGTTACGGCCGGCCGCGCCCCCGGCCGCATGGATTGACCGGCGGTCAGCAAAAGGGAGCGCCGGCGCGCTCCCTTTTCACACGCCCGGCTCACGTTCGCAGGGTTGTCTCGCCCGGACGGCCGACCCGCGAGCGCTTGCCGCGGAAATAAGCCCGCAGCCAAGGATGTTCCGACGCCAGCATCGTATCCATGGTGCCGGCCGCGATCACCTTGTGGTCGGCCAGAACCGCGATCCGGTCGCAGACCGTGTGCAGGCTGTCGAGGTCGTGGGTCACCATGAAAACGGTGAGCCCCAGGGTGCGCTGCAGGGTGGCAATCAGCTCGTCGAACTCGCCCGCCCCGATCGGGTCGAGGCCGGAGGTGGGCTCGTCGAGGAACACGATTTCCGGGTCGAGCGCCAGCGCGCGGGCGAGCGCCACGCGCTTGGTCATGCCGCCGGAGAGCTCGGCCGGGAATTTCTCCAGCACGCTGGCGTCGAGGCCGACCATTTCGAGCTTGGCGACCGCCAGTTCATCCAGCAGCCGTTGCGACAGTTCGAGATATTCGCGGATCGGGAATTGCAGGTTGTCGCGCACCGTCAGCGAGGAAAACAGCGCGCCCTGCTGGAACAGCACGCCCCAGCGTTGCTCGACCGCGTGGCGCTCGGCATCGGAGGCTTGCGCGAGATCGACGCCGAACACCCGGACGCTGCCCGCGCGGCGCGGCAACAGGCCGATGATGGTGCGCATGAGCACCGATTTGCCCGCGCCCGAGCCGCCGACGAAGCCGAGAATCTCGCCGCGATAGACGTCGAGATCGACGTGGTCGAGCACGATGTGGTCGCCGAAGCCGACCACCAGGCCGCGCACCGCGATGACGACTTCCTTGCCGTTGCCGCGCGCCTTCGCCATCGCTCACATCCCGATCGAGGCGAAGAAGATGGCGAACAGGCCGTCGAGCACGATCACCAGGAAGATCGATTCCACCACCGAGGCGGTGGTCTGCAGCCCGAGCGACTCCGCGCTGCCCTTGACCGCCATCCCTTCCACGCAGGCCACCACGCCGATTACCAGCGCCATGAACGGCGCCTTGATCATGCCGACCTCGAAATGATCGATCGAGATCGACTCCTTCAGCCGCTGCAGGAAGATGCTTGGCTCGATGCCGCCGTAGAGCCAGCAGACCAACCCGCCGCCATAAAGCGCGGCCATTGAGCCGAGAAAGGCGAGGATCGGAACGCCGATGATGAGCGCCAGGATGCGCGGCAGGATCAGCACCTCGATCGGATCGAAGCCCATGGTCTGCAGCGCATCGATTTCCTCGCGCATCTTCATGGAGCCGAGCTCGGCGGTATAGGCGCTGCCGGAGCGGCCGGCCACCATGATGCAGACGATCAGCACGCCGAGCTCGCGCAGCACCAGGATGCCGACCATGTCGACCACGTAGAGGTCGGCGCCGAACTTGCTGAAATGGAAGATGCCCTGCTGCGCGATGATACAGCCGACGAGAAAAGTGATGAGCAGCATGATCGGCACACCACGCCAGCCGACATTGTCGAGCTGGTGCACCATCGAGGTGAAGCGGAACCGGCGCGGCTGCACCACGATGCGCAGGGTCGCGACCGAGAGCGCGCCCAGCAGGTTGACGAAGGCCCCGAACGAGCCGCCGACCGAGGTGATGTTGTGGCCGAGGGAGGCGAGCGCGTTGGCGAGCCGATTGTGGCGGCGCATTGGCGCCTCTTCCAGCTTGACGTGGTGCACCTCCTCGACCAGCGAGCGATAGTCCGCCTTCAGTCCCTCCACCTTGGTGGCGCAACCGCGCGCCGAGAACGCGCGCACCAGCCGCTCCAGCAGCCAGGCGCCGAAGGTATCGAGCCGGTCGACCCCGGCCATGTCGATTCTGACCTCATTGATGGCCTCACGCGGCCGGGTTGCGCTGTCGATCTGCGCTTCCAGGCGGCGCGCATTCTTTGCAATCCAAGGGCCGGCAGCGGCGAGCCGGAGCCGTCCGCCTTCGGCCGTGCCTTCAAGCAATATTTCGCTCACGCGCGTGTCCTCTAATGTCGTTTGCCTCCCCCTGAAAGCGGGGGAGTGCAATACTTGACCATTGCATGCGAACCTGTCGAGGGTTCGCATTGGATTCACGCAGTGTGTTTTTTCAATGAGATAGGCCCAGTTTTGTCTAACCTTTGGGTCAGGTTAGACACTGCCTGTTCTCGCCTGTTCCTTCCGAATAGCACCGCGCGCAAGCCGGACCTGATCGACCGCCTTGGTATATCGCTCGATCTCGCGCAGGCTCACGTGGCCCGTCATCGCTGCGATCTCGTGGGCCGTGCAGCCCGCCTCGGCAAGCCGCCGTGACGCTGCTTTGCGCACGCCGTGTGCAGAGCAATGCTTGGGTAGGGCAGCCTCCCGGCAGTGGTTCCGGAACCATTGGCCGAACCCCGCCGGGGTAAACGGTTGCCCCCGCTCGTTCACAAGAAAGGTCAAATTCCCCGGGGCCGTGGCGTCAATTATCCTCTGCAACTCTGGATGAATGGGAATTTCAAGGGCGGCGCCTGTCTTTTGCTGCCGCACTGCGATTGCACCGTTGCGGACGTGCTGCCGCCCCATTTTCACAACGTCGCTGCGCCGTTGCGCAGTGTAGAGCAGGAGCGCCAGCGCAAGCCGAGCCTTGGAGCCCACTGCGTGGGAGTTCTCGAATTGCTCAATCTCGGCATCGGTCCATGTATGAAAGCCCGCCGTTTTCTTGCTCGGCGCTTTGAGGCCGTCCGTAGCATCGCCTGCCCTGAACCCCTCAGCCACGGCAAACTGCATCAAGCCACGCAATGTCTTTAGCCAGTTTTGGGCCGCGAATGGGCCCATGCTGCCGAGCATTCTCACAATCGCCTCACGCGGCAGCGTGCCTATGCTCTTGCCGCCGCACCCTTGGCCCCTATCGTCGGTCTTGGCGCGGAAGCGTTCTAAGATACCGCGCCGCAACCTTTGCGTTTCAGGTGCCAGCGTACGGAACGCCAGCGAATTATAATAACCGACGATGGCAGCGTTGACCGTTCCCGGCCGCGTTCGCTTGGCGCCGATGTCTTGTCGCTGCCCCTGCCCCGCCATCGCGGCCTCATACGCGGCCATGAACTCTGGCGAGCCTGGAGCCCCAGGAAGGGAAACGCGCTTGTACCCTGGCCGGCGGAAATAGCGCCGCACCCTGCCGTGACGATCCTCGCATTCCTGAATGAACGGCAGCCGAATCCTTGTCATCGAACGTTATCCCATTCGTTCGGGTCTTGCCGGTTTACGCTGGCCTCGGGAACAGTAATCAGGACTATCTTGCCGCCAGATTCTATTTCGACGCGCGGTGCATTGAAACCCGCTTTTTGGGCGGCCTGTAAGAGCCGTATACCTCTCTCTTTTTGAAATTGCACGGTGATTTAGGCACTATTCCTTTCCTTATTGTCCGGAGCAGACGAGCCCGGTCTTGAACCTTGTCTGGCCTCCGCAAAATGCCGATAAACTGTGGAGCCTCTGCCCCACTAGGCTAGCAAACGAGAAGCCACTACATGAAAAACATCGTGCCGATGACCGTTGGCAAAATGCGCGCCAACGGCTCTCCTCTGATATAGGTGTGACCATGTGTGGCCGTTTCACCCGAATGTATACATGGCGCGAGCTGGTGGCGCTGTATCGCCTCACTGATCCGTCGCCGCCATCAAACCTTCAGCCGCGCTACAATATCTGCCCCACCACAACGATTGATTCTGTGGTCGAGCGCGACGGCAAGCGAACGCTTGAGCCCATGCGTTGGGGTCTCATTCCGGTCTGGTGGAGTAAATCGCTCAAGGATATGAGATTGTCGACGTTCAATGCGCGCGCCGAAACCGTGGCGACTAAGCCGATGTTTCGCTCGGCGTTCAAGCGCAAGCGCTGCATTATCCCGGCGTCGGGCTATTATGAGTGGCATACCGAGCGGGGCGGAAAACAGCCCTACTATTTCATGCCCAAGGCGGGGCCGATCCTGTCAATTGCCGGGCTGTGGGATGAATGGAAAGACAAAGAGAGCGGCAAAACCATCAAGTCCTGCACCATGATAATTACCGAACATAATAAGTGCGTCGCAAAAATTCACGACCGAATGCCCGTCCTGCTCTCGCCCAATCAATTTGAGCTGTGGTTTTCCGGCAAAGCGGGAACCGAAATCCTGAAGCCCGCACCCGAACGGATGCTTCAAATGTGGCCGGTGTCTAGGCGCGTGAACAGTTCGCGAGCCAATGGCGATGATGCAACGCTAATCGACAAGGTGGCGGCGTGACACTGCCGATGACCCTCGGCAACATGCGCACCAACGCAGTGAGGTTGTCACCCGATACGCAGTCTTGGTGATTGCTATCTATAAGTCAGGACAATCGCCGGGGTGAGAATTCCGGCGGCGATCAACGCGCATTCAATTGCCTTGGTACGAATTAGGTCTTTTAGGAACGCGAAGAGTTTCGACATGATATTGCTTCTCTGTGCAGACCAACGCGCTCCACTTTTCCTCAAACGTCATATCAGCCCAGGTTCTCGGCGGCGATGACGCTGGTAGCGTGGACGGACAGGGCGAGGTTGCTGAGGGTGGAGACTCGCGGCTTCTGGAAATCGGTTTAGGTCTAGGCACGACCACCACCGGCTTCTCGCGAACGACGTTGACGTCGCGCTTAACGTGACGCTTGACGTGGCTGCGTTCGTGCGATGGTGCCACAGAACTGTACCATTGCGCACTCGCGATTAACGGCACGAACGCAATAGTAATAACGGCAACAAAGGCGAGGTTACGGGCAAGAGATTTCAACATGCGTGCCCGTCGCCCCTACTAGCTGCGTCTACCTGGTCTGCAAGCTTCAAATAAACCGAAGCCATGTATTCGTATTCCGAACGCAGATAAGTGTCGGTCTGTACCTTCGCGGCGGCATTCAATTCATTTGCCTTTTCTCGATATCGCTCAGCGTCTCCCATTTGCGCCCTCCTATTTTCCGCACGCGCCAATAAACGTATTTTAGCATTGGCAGTTCCCTCATCGAAAATAAATACAGCGCGTAAGGTTATTGCAGACAATGGTTGTAAAATTTGTGGGATCGAGGCAGCCTGGTTGATGCCGTACGCATCGCATTGACCATGCAGAAAGCTTCAAAGCCAATGACCCTCGGCAACATGCGCGCGAACGGCGTGCGCACGCTCGCCGTCTATTGCGGTGGCCGGTGGTGCCATCATGAAGCGGCGCTAGACGTATCGGCTTATCCCGACGATGCGCCCGTGCCATCGTTCGGCCCGCGCATGGTCTGCACCGTCTGCGGCGCAATCGGTGCTGACGCGCGACCGAACTGGAACGAAAGACACAAGCAAGCGCCCATCACGCGGGCGAGCGGCACACCCTAGTTTTTGTCCGCTCTTGTCCAATAGCGGACAAAATGTTGCAGTGCCGCGAATGTCCGCTAAGTGCCAGAAGCTGACTCATGCAGTGCAGCAAAAAAGAATCGCTATTCGATCACTGACCTGACGGCTTTTTTGTACCAGCGGATGAGAGATTACTGCATCGGTAGGAT
>CAZLWN010000163.1:0-7618 GCA_964563195.1 uncultured Undibacter sp.
GAAACCTGCCCATCAGGGACATCGAAATGTCGGTGAAAAACTGCATGCCGCCGGTCTGTTGCAGCACCGCGCCGAACAGCACGAAGGCGATGACGATTGTGGTGGCGACCTTGATCGGCAGGCCTAGGATGCCGGTGTAATTGGCGGCGAGCGCGAGCGACAGCATGCGCCAGTCGGTCTGGAGCCCCGAGCCGGGGAGGTAGCTGGCGAACAGCGCATACAGGATGAAGACAGTCACGAGGATGCTCAGCACCGGGCCGGTAGCGCGGCGCAGGGCTTCGACCAATAGGACGATGAGAACGACGCTTACAATGACGCTGTCGGTTTGGCGCAGGTAGACGAGATCGACGATGCGCGGATAGAACACCGCAAGATAGCCGGTGCCCGCGAAGGCGACGACCGCCGCGGCGGCGTCGTACCAGGGCAGCGCCTTCTTTTCACCGCCCGCGAACGGAAATTTCAGAAACGCCATCGTCAGCGCGATCGCCAGCATGCCGGCGAGATATTGCTGGTCGTAGAGCGCGATCCCGACGCGGTTATAGGCGTCGAGCGCCCAGCCGACGCCGCCAAGCGTCAGCAGGATCGCGAGCGCGTCGATCAGACGCTTCGGATATGGCAGGGCTGCCCTCCGCAGGGAGGACAGCCCTTGTCCGTTTCTTGCAGGGCCTTCGCTCATGCGAGCACCAAACCCTCAGTCCCGGTGCACGCGCCTCATTGCTGCTTTGGCGGCCACTGGCCGATTTCCTTGTAGTACTTGATGGCGCCCGGATGGTAATCGACGCCCGCGATCACCTGCGCCATGGCGTCGGCCTTGAACAGCCGCAGCGGCGGGAACACCTTGCCGAACTCGGCGGCGTGTTCGTGCATTGCCTTCACCAGCTTGTAGACGACATCGTCCGGAGTATGGGTGCTGGCGAACAAATTAACGCCGTAGGACACGATGTAACCCGGCTCCAGCAAGCCGGTCGTACCCTTGCCCGGCTTAACGTGGAGCAGATAGGCGACCGGGACATGCTTCCTCACGGCGGCGGTAATCTCAGGCGTGACCTTGTCGACCGTCAGCGCGCGCACGCCGCCGACCACGGCGTCGGCCTCCTTGATCGGTCCGGCGCCGAGCGCGAACACGAAGAAGTCGGTGCGGCCTTCCTTGAACGCGTTGACGTTGGTGATGATGTTGGACACCTGCACGCCCTTCATGTCATCCAGCGAGATGCCCCCCGGCGCCAGCGCGGCGTTGGTCACGGCGGTGAGAACCTTCTGGTTGGTGAAGCCGACCGGCCCGCGCGCACCCTTCAGGTCGGCGAGCTTTTTGTACTTGCTATCCTTCTTGACGAAAATGGTGTTGCGCAGCGGGTAAAGGATGGCGACCGAGCGGACGTCCTTGGTCGGCCGGCCCTTGAAATATTCCTCGCCGGTGACGCCGAGACTGGTCTCATAGACGTTGGCGATGCCGAACGGCACTTCGCCGGCATTGATGATCGGCAGGTACTGGCTGGAGCCGCCGCGCGCCTGCAACGTCATCTTCATCCCGGCCTTTTCCGCCAGCACCTTGCCGATGGCGGCAGCGGTCGAGTTGTAGATGGAGCCCGCCGGCGGCGTGGCGATCGCGATCGGCTGCTGTGCTGACGCGCTGGAAACCTGTCCCAGCACCGCGATTGCGGCCAGCGCCGCAAGCATCTTTCCATGAGACATTGCGTTCTCCCTCTTTCTTTATTCCGCCGCTTGATGCGGCCTGGCAATTTGGCCGTTACCTGATGTCTTCCTCCGATCCCACGGGTACGGCCGGCGACAGCTTGGATACTACGCCGTTTCGAGGTCAAGGTGACCATGCCGTGGGAAAGTTTGTCACCCAACGGGCCACAGCCTATCGAAAATGTCGACCGTCTGCCCACCACCGGCGAACCAAGCGTTTTCTTGACAGTTTGGCGCTGCATCGCCATAAGCATGGCCAGCGCGGGCCGGTGGGTCCGCGCGCTTTTTCGAGGGCGCCTTAAGCCCTTAAAAACACACAACAAACCGACTGAAAGAAGCCGGTCCGGAATAATCCGAGCACCGGGGCCGAACACAAGGGAAGAACGATGTTCGCAGTCATCAAGGCCGGCGGCAAACAGTACCGGGTTGCCCCGGAGGACGTGATCCGCATCGACCGGGTCAAGGGCGAGCCGGGCGAGGTCGTCGAATTCGGCGAGGTGCTGCTGCTCGGCGGCGATACGCCGCAGCTCGGCGCGCCGACGGTGGCCGGCGCGACGGTGGCCGGCGAGGTGCTCCAGCACGCCCGCGGCGACAAGGTGATCGCCTTCAAGAAACGCCGGCGCAAGAATTCGCGCCGCAAGCGCGGCTATCGGCACGAGTTCTCGCTGATCCGCATCACCGAGATCCTGACCGAGGGAGCGAAACCCTCGAAGACGCCACCGGCGCGGCCCAAGCGCGAGGCCAAGAAACCGGAACCCGCGCCCGAAGGCAAAGCCGCCGAAGGCAAGGCCAAACCGGCCAAGAAGGCCGGCAGGGCCAAGAAGCCGGCCGCAAAAAAGCCGGCCAAAGCGGCCACAAAGGCCAAAGCGACAAAAGTTAAGAAGAAGTGAGATGATTCCGTCACGAAATCAGTGTAGGTAACAGAGCAGAATTCGAGAGAGCAGCGATGGCGCATAAGAAAGCAGGCGGATCTTCGCGAAACGGCCGCGACTCGGCGGGCCGGCGGCTCGGCTTGAAGTCGGGCGGCGGCGAGATCGTGCTCGCCGGCAAGATCATCGCGCGCCAGCGCGGAACCAAATGGCATGCCGGCCGCAATGTCGGTCTCGGCAAGGATCACACGCTGTTCGCACTCGTCGACGGAAAGGTTCAGTTCGCTACCAAAACCAAAGGCCGCAAATACGTGTCGGTCGTTCCGATGACGGAGGCCGCGGCCGAGTAAGACGGTGGCCTTAAAATCGAGGTCCGCCGGCATTTCAGTCAAACCGGCGGGGCTCAATGGGCTCTGAGAGGGGGAGACGGGATGCCGGCTCCCCCTCTTCGCTTTTAACAATGGAGCCCGTGCCATGACACTGCTGGAAGAAATACCAGGCGAAAGATTCCGCGAGGGCAGTATTCCCGTCCTCGAGACCAAGCGGCTTGCCTTGCGCATGCCGCGCCTCGGGGACGCTAAAGCGCTTGCGGCGCTCGCGAACGACCGCCGCATCGCCGAGAACACGGCGCGCATTCCGCATCCCTACAAACTGGCGGACGCCGAGAGCTTCATCAACGGGGCCAACAAGGGCGCCACCGACGCGGCGTTCCTGATCACGCTGGGCGGCAAAACCATCATCGGCGCCTGCGGCGTGACCACGCTCGATGACCAGGCCGAGCTCGGCTACTGGCTGGGCGTGGCGCATTGGGGCAAGGGCTACGCCACCGAGGCGTTGCATGCGGTGATCGACTATGCCTTCACCGATCTCGATCACCAGGCGCTCAACGCCGGCGCGCGTGTCACCAACCCGGCCTCGCGCCGGGTGCTGGAGAAGTGCGGCTTCCAGTGGACCGGCGTCGGTCTCTACCGCATCCGCGCCATCAATTCCTCGGCGCCGATCGACCGCTTCCGGCTCGAGCGCGGTATCTGGTCGGCGCTCAAGGGCTGGGGGCGGGTGAAGCGGGCGTGAGGTGCTGTGCTCTCCCCCACGGCGGGGGCGAGCCCGCTGGCGCTTGCCGCGGAGTTGGGCAAAAATAGCGCCAACCAATCGTCTGCGTCAGGGAGAACGCCATGGCCTACGATCTCAAACAGTTCATCGCCGACTGCCGCACCACGCTTGCCCGCGATCCCGGCCCGTCCGGGCGCGAACAGGTGCGCGTCGATCTCGAGCGCCTGCTCGCCAATCCCGATTTCATCCGCGACTATTGCGGCGACGACCAGCCACGCGGGCTTAAAGTTCTGTACGAGGATCCCAAGCTCGGCTTCCAGGTGCTCGCCCATATCAACGACAAGGCGCGGGTGTCGCCGCCGCACGACCACGGCGAGTCCTGGGCGATCTACGGCCAGGCCACCAAATACACCGACATGACCGAATGGGAGCGCGAGGATGACGGAAGCGATCCGCAGCACGCCAAGCTCAAGCCGATCAAGAAATACCGGCTGACGCCTGGCAAGGCCGGCATCTACCAGGACGGCGCCATCCACTCCATCGATTACCCCGAACACGCGCGCTTCGTGCGCGTCACCGGCACCAATCTGGACAAGATCAACCGCATCAAAATCGACCTGAAGAGCGGCGCGATCGAGCAGATGTCGCCGCAGCGAACGACATGAACCTGCACGCGGCTGTGTCCACGGCCAGTCTCCGCCCCCTCCCCGCCGCCGCAGTCAAGGCCATGCTCGGCGACGGGGCCGAGCTTGCGTTGATCGACCTGCGCGAGGAGCTCACCTTCTCGCAAAATCACCTGCTGTGGGCGCGCAACGTGCCGCTCAGCCGGCTGGAACTGCGCTTCGCGCGCCTCGTGCCGCGCAAGAGCACGCGCATCGTGCTCGTCGACGACGATGACGGGCTCACCGCACGCGCCGTCGACATCCTGGCGCGCGCCGGCTACAGCAATCTCTCCTATCTCGATGGCGGCGTGGCCGCTTGGGAACAGGCCGGCTTTGTGACCTTCTCCGGCGTGCACGTTCCAAGCAAGGCCTTCGGCGAATTCGTCGAGCACGACAGCGGCACACCCAGCGTGAGCGCGCAGGAGCTCGACGCGCTCATGCGCGACGGCACCAAACTGGTGGTGCTCGACAGCCGGCCGTTCGATGAATATTCGCGCATCTCGATTCCGTCCGGCATCAACGTGCCGGGCGCCGAGTTGGTGTTGCGCGCGCGCGACATCGCGCCCACGCCCGACACCACCATCGTGGTCAATTGCGCCGGCCGCACCCGCAGCATCATCGGCGCGCAGTCGCTGATCAATGCCGGCGTGCCAAACAAAGTGATGGCGCTGCGCAACGGCACCATGGGCTGGCATCTCGCCGGCCTCGCCTGCGCCACCGGCAAGTCCGACCGCGCGCCCGAGGTTTCGGGCGACACGCTCACTTGGGCAAAAACGGCCGCCGAGAAAGTCGCGCAAAAATTTGGTGTGACTCACACAGACCGCGCCACGATCGAAATATGGCGCAAGGACGAGACCCGCACGACCTATGTGTTCGACGTGCGCGACCCGGCCGAATACCTAGCCGGCCATTTCCCCGGCGCGAACTCGGCGCCGGGCGGGCAATTGGTGCAGGCAACCGACATATTCGCCGGCACGCTGGGCGCCCGCATCGTGGTCAGCGACGACAAGGAGGTGCGCGCGCTGATGACCGCCTCGTGGCTCAAGCAGATGGGCTGGCATGATGTGTTCGTGCTGCCGGAAGCCGGCAACGAAACCGGCGCGCCGAAAACGATCCTGCTCGGCACGTCCTCACCCGATCGCGCTGTCACCTTTTCCGTCGCGCTTGCCACCGACAATGTCAGCATCATCGATTTGTCGCCTAGCCCGGTGTACCGGCGCGGCCACATTCCCGGCGCCTGGTTCGCCATCCGCTCCCGGCTCGACCGCGCACTCAAAAAGATCGCGCCCAGCGGCGACGTGATCCTCACCAGCGAAGACGGCGTGCTGGCCAGCCTGGCCGTCGCCGAGGCGCAAGCGCTGACCGAGCGTCCGGTGCACTGGCTGAAAGGCGGCAACGCCGCCTGGGCCGCCGCCGGCTTCCCGCTCTCCAGCGCCGAGAAAATGGCCGATGAGCCGCTCGACGTCTGGCTCAAGCCCTACGAACGGCCCAATGACAACGAGGCGGCGATGAACGCTTACCTTTCGTGGGAAGTGGACCTGTTGGAGCGCATCAAGAAAGACGGCACCACGCATTTCCTGCACGCGTGCTAGGTGCAGAACGCGCCGCGATAGTCTATATCGCCGCCATGAAATTCCTCGACGAAGCCAAGGTCTATATCGCGTCCGGCGCGGGCGGCAACGGCTGCGTGTCGTTCCGGCGCGAGAAGTTCATCGAGTTCGGCGGACCCAATGGCGGCGACGGCGGCAAGGGCGGCGACGTGGCGGTTGAGGCGGTCAACGGCCTCAACACGCTGATCGACTACCGCTACCAGCAGCACTTCAAGGCCAAAGCCGGCGGCAACGGCATGGGCAAGGACCGTCACGGCGCCAACGGCAAGGACGCCGTGCTGAAGGTGCCGGTGGGCACGCAAGTCTACGAGGAGGACGGCGAGACCCTGCTCGCCGATCTCACCCAAGTGGGTCAGCGCGCGACAATTGCGAAGGGAGGAAACGGCGGCTTCGGCAATGCGCATTTCAAGTCGTCGACCAACCGCGCGCCGCGTCACGCCAATCCCGGCCAGCCCGGTGAGGAAATGACCATCCGGCTGCGGCTAAAGCTGATCGCCGACGCCGGCCTCATCGGCCTGCCCAATGCCGGCAAGTCCACCTTCCTCGCCGCCGTCAGCGCGGCCAAGCCGAAGATCGCCGACTATCCCTTCACCACGCTGCATCCGCAGCTCGGCGTGGTGCGCGTGGACGAGCGCGAATTCGTGCTGGCCGACTTGCCCGGGCTGATCGAGGGCGCCCATGAAGGCACCGGCTTGGGCGACCGCTTCCTCGGCCACACCGAGCGCTGCAATGTGCTGCTGCATCTGGTCGACGGCACCGCCGAGGATCCCGGCGAAGTCTATCGGGTCGTGCGCGGCGAGCTGGAATCATACGGCCACGGCTTGACCGACAAGCCGGAGATCGTGGCGCTGTCGAAGGCGGACGGCATGACGCCGGAAGCGATCAAAACGCAGAGCGCAAAACTGAAGAAGGCGGCAAAGAAAACGCCGCTGGTGCTGTCGGCGCAATCCGGCCAGGGTGTTCAGGAAGCATTGCGCGCGCTGCTCGCGGTCATCGACGAAGCGCGCACAGGTGCGACACCGAGCAATCAAAAGAAGCGGCCTGGCAGCCGTAAGTTCGTTCAAGGAGGAAGCCCCATGAAAACCCGAGCCGCGGTGGCCTGGAAGGCGGGCGAGCCGCTCACCATCGAACAGATCGACATCGAGGGCCCGAAAGCCGGCGAGGTGCTGGTCGAGGTCATGGCCACCGGCATCTGCCACACAGATGCATACACATTATCGGGCGCCGATCCGGAAGGCATCTTCCCCGCCATCCTCGGCCACGAGGGCGCCGGCGTGGTGCGCGAGGTGGGCGCGGGCGTCACGTCCGTGAAAGTGGGCGACCACGTCATCCCGCTCTACACGCCGGAATGCCGGCAGTGCAAAACCTGTCTTTCCCGCCGCTCCAACCTGTGCACCGCCATCCGCGCCACGCAAGGCAAGGGCCTGATGCCCGACGGCACCAGCCGTTTCCGCTGCGACGGCGACCCCGTCTTTCACTACATGGGCTGCTCGACCTTTGCCAATTTCACCGTGCTGCCGGAAATTGCCGTGGCGAAAGTGCGCGAGGACGCACCCTTCGACAAGATTTGTTACATTGGTTGCGGCGTCACCACCGGCGTCGGCGCCGTCATCAACACCGCGAAAGTGTGGCCGGGCGCCAATGTGGCGGTGTTCGGGCTCGGCGGCATCGGGCTCAACGTCATCCAGGGCGCCAAGATGGTGGGCGCCGACAAGATCATCGGCATCGATCTCAA
>CAZLWN010000164.1:0-7566 GCA_964563195.1 uncultured Undibacter sp.
CGTAGTGATCGAATTGCATGGTGAAGGTGGCGCGGCCCTGAGACATGGACCGCAGATTGTTGACGTAGCCGAACATGTTCATCAGCGGCACCATCGCGTTGATGACGTTGGCGTTGCCGCGCATGTCCTGGCCCTGGATTTGCCCGCGCCGCGAATTGAGGTCGCCGATGACGGAACCGGTGTAGTCCTCCGGGGTCACCACCTCGACTTTCATGATCGGCTCGAGCAACGCCGGCTTGCCCTTCTGCAGCGCCTCGCGCAAAGCCGCGCGTGAGGCGATTTCGAAGGCGAGCGCGGAAGAGTCGACGTCATGATAGGCGCCGTCGACCAGCGTCACTTTGAGATCGACCACCGGGAAGCCTGCGAGAATACCGGAGCCGAGCACCGACTCCAGGCCCTTCTCAACGCCCGGGATGTACTCCTTCGGCACGTTGCCGCCGACGACTTCGTTTTCAAACTCGAACGGGGTGCCGGGCGGCGCCGGCTCGGCGACGATCTTGACGCGCGCGAACTGGCCGGAGCCGCCGGTCTGCTTCTTGTGGATATAATCGACCTCGGCCGCGCGCGTGATTTTCTCGCGGAACGCCACCTGCGGCGCGCCGATATTGGCATCCACCTTGTAGGTGCGCTTGAGGATGTCGACCTTGATGTCGAGATGCAGCTCGCCCATGCCCTTGAGGATGGTCTGCCCGCTCTCCTGATCGGTGGAGACGCGGAACGAGGGGTCCTCGGCCGCGAGCTTGGCGAGCGCGACGCCGAGCTTTTCCTGGTCGGCCTTCGACTTCGGCTCGATTGCGATCTCGATCACCGGATCGGGGAATTCCATCTTTTCCAGGATCACCGGCTGCTTAGCGTCGCACAGCGTGTCGCCGGTGCGCACCTCTTTCAGGCCTGCCAGCGCGACGATATCGCCGGCATAGGCTTCTTTGACGTCTTCACGGTCATTGGCGTGCATCAGCAGCATGCGGCCGATGCGTTCCTTGCGCTCCTTGGTCGAATTGATGACGCCGGTGCCGCTGGCGAGCACGCCGGAATAGATGCGGCAGAAGGTGATGGTGCCGACGAAGGGGTCGTCCATGATCTTGAAGGCGAGCGCCGCGAACGGTTCTTTGTCGTCGGCCTTGCGCACGACTTCGTTGCCCTTTTCGTCGATGCCCTTGATCGCCGGCACGTCGAGCGGGTTCGGCAGATAGTCAACCACCGCGTCGAGCAGCGGCTGCACGCCCTTGTTCTTGAAGGCGGAGCCGCACAGCACCGGGAAAAACGCGGCGGAAAGTACGGCCTTGCGGATTAGCTTCTTGAGGGTGACCTCGTCGGGCTCCTTGCCCTCGAGATAGGCGGTCATAGCCGCGTCATCGAGCTCGACCGCCGCTTCGACCATTTTCTCGCGGTAATCCTTGGCCTGGTCGAGCAGCTCGGCCGGGATGTCGACGTCGCGATAGTTGGCGCCGAGCGCTTCATCTTCCCAGATCACGCCCTTCATGCGGACGAGATCGACGACGCCCTTGAACTGCTGTTCTGAACCGATGGGCAGCTGGATGGCGATCGGCTTGGCGCCGAGGCGGGTCTTGATGTCGTCGAGGCACTTGAAGAAGTCGGCGCCGACCTTGTCCATCTTGTTGGCGAAGACGATGCGCGGGACCTTGTATTTGTCGCCCTGGCGCCAGACCGTCTCGGTCTGCGGCTCGACGCCCTGGTTGGAATCGAGCACGCAGACGGCGCCGTCGAGCACGCGCAACGAACGCTCCACCTCGATGGTGAAGTCGACGTGGCCGGGCGTGTCGATGATGTTGAGGCGCTTTCCCTTCCAGAGCGCGGTGGTCGCGGCCGAGGTGATGGTGATGCCGCGCTCCTGCTCCTGCTCCATCCAGTCCATCGTCGCGGCGCCTTCGTGCACCTCGCCCATCTTATGGCTACGGCCGGTGTAATAGAGGATCCGCTCGGTGGTCGTGGTTTTTCCGGCATCGATGTGCGCCATGATACCGAAATTGCGGTAGTCCTCGATTGCGTGAACGCGGGGCATAGCAGTTCTATTCCTTGAGGTTGTTCGTCGTCACCAGCGGTAATGCGAGAAGGCGCGGTTGGCTTCCGCCATTTTGTGAGTGTCCTCCCGCTTCTTGACGGCGTTTCCCCTGTTGTTGGACGCGTCGAGCAGCTCGCTTGAGAGCCGCTCGGTCATGGTTTTTTCATTGCGTTCGCGCGCGGCCGAGATGATCCAACGAATACCCAGCGCCTGCCGGCGCGAGGTGCGCACTTCCACCGGCACCTGGTAGGTGGCGCCGCCGACGCGGCGCGAACGCACCTCGATCGAGGGCATCACGTTATCGAGCGCCTGCTGGAACACGGAAATCGGGTTCTGCTTGGTTTTGCTCTCGATCATGTCGAGCGCGCCGTAGACGATCGTTTCCGCCACGGACTTCTTGCCGTCGTACATGATGGCGTTCATGAACTTGCTGACGACAACGTTTCCGAATTTGGGATCGGGGATGATGTCGCGTTTCTCGGCGGCGTGACGGCGGGACATTGGTTCGCTCTATCTGTTTCCTTGCTCTGGCGATCCCGGGGCTCGCTTCGCTCGCCCGAGATAACTGTCGCTTTGCTCAGGTTATTTCGGCCGCTTGGCGCCGTATTTGGAGCGGCGCTGCTTGCGGTTCTTCACGCCTTGGGTGTCGAGCACGCCGCGCAGGATGTGGTAGCGCACGCCGGGCAGGTCCTTGACGCGGCCGCCGCGGATCATCACCACCGAGTGCTCCTGCAGGTTATGGCCCTCGCCCGGGATGTAGCCGATCACCTCGAAACCGTTGGTCAGGCGCACCTTGGCGACCTTGCGCAGCGCCGAGTTCGGCTTCTTCGGCGTCGTCGTATAGACGCGCGTGCAGACGCCGCGTTTCTGCGGGCTGGCCTGCAAAGCCGGCACCTTGTTGCGCGCCTTGAGCGGCTGGCGCGGCTTGGCAATCAACTGGTTGACCGTCGGCATCGTTGGCCTTCGCTTACCCTTCGTTTGGGCACTGCGCCCGGAATCGCTGACGGGCTATCGCCCGCTGCATGGTCTGTGGGATGCGGCGCGCCGCATTCCCTCGTGGTGGGCTCGCGCCCCGGCATTCCCGCGCGGAAAACATCCGCGCTCATTAGCTCGCGCGTGTTTTTCACGCGCAAACCAAAATCGCGCCATCCGCTTCGATTGCGGGTGCGCTCTTCCGTTCGGACGGCCGCGCGACGGTTAAGGCGTCGCGACCGTTCACTTAGTCGCCTGACAGTGGCTGTCAGAGGCAGCGTCTGAGCTTCATTGGTCGAGGCGTGGTGCCCGCTCCTCCTAGAGAAACGCAACGCTCTCAAAGGCTTAGCGAGTATGCCGTTCCGAACAAGCGAAGCTCACCGCCTGCCGAAAAGTGTCGGGTATGTATCGGCCGGACTCCGCTAAGTCAAGGCAGAAACAGCCAAAAAATCGCGGTTTCGCGGGCCTTGGCGGTCCCGACCCGGGAGTCCCGACGCGCCAGAGACCAAAAGGGCCGCCTGCTAGGATGGCCCTTTCGATTATGTTGAACGGCGCGGGGCCTATTCGGCCGCCGGCAGCGCCGGCGCCTCTTCGGCTTCGGCCTTGGCCGCGGCTTTGGCCGCGTCCTTCTCGCGCTCCGCGAGGATAAGCGCGTCGCGCTTGGTGGCGACTTCGCGCAGCTCATTCATCATGGCGCCGGTGCCGGCCGGGATCAGGCGGCCAACGATGACGTTCTCCTTGAGTCCATCGAGCGTGTCAGCCTTGCCGTTGACCGCAGCCTCGGTGAGCACACGCGTGGTCTCCTGGAAGGATGCCGCCGAGATGAACGAGCGGGTCTGCAGGCTCGCCTTGGTGATGCCGAGCAGGACCGGGTGACCGGAGGCCGCCTTCTTGCCCTCGGCCACCGCCCGCGCATTGACCTCGTCGAGCTCGACCTTGTCGAGCTGCTCGCCTTGCAGGAGCTCGGTCTCGCCGGAGTCGTCGATCTCGACCTTCTGCAGCATCTGGCGAACGATCACCTCGATGTGCTTGTCGTTGATGTTGACGCCCTGCAGCCGATAGACTTCCTGGATCTCGTTCACCAGATAGGCGGCGAGCTCCTCGACGCCCTTGATGGCGAGAATGTCGTGCGGGGCGGGATTACCCTCGACGATGTAGTCGCCCTGCTCGATGACGTCGCCGTCCTGCAGATGAATGTGCTTGCCCTTCGGGATCAGGTACTCCTTCGGCTCCTCGCCCTTGCCCGACGGCTCGATGGTGATGCGGCGCTTGTTCTTATAGTCCTTGCCGAACCGCACCGTGCCGCCGATCTCGGCGATGATCGCCGCGTCCTTCGGCTTGCGCGCCTCGAACAGCTCCGCCACCCGCGGCAGGCCGCCGGTGATGTCGCGGGTCTTGGCGCTTTCGGTGGGGATGCGCGCGATCACGTCGCCCGACTTCACATGAGCGCCGGGATCGACCGAGATGATGGCGTCGACCGCGAGCTGATAGCGCGCGTCGCCGCCACGAGCGAGTTTCAAGAGCCTGCTGCCCGACTTGACCACGATCGCCGGACGCAGGTCCTGCTGGTTGCGGGACGAGCCCGTGCGCCAGTCGATGACCACGCGCTTGGCAATGCCGGTCGACTCGTCGAGTTGCTCCGACATCGACAACCCGTCGACCATATCCTCGAAGTCGATGGTGCCCTCGACCTCGGTCAGGATCGGCCGGGTATAGGGATCCCACTCGGCGATGCGCTGGCCGCGCTTGATCTTGTCGCCGTCTTCGACACGCATGCGCGCGCCGTAGGGGATGCGGTGATGCGCCCGCTCGGTGCCATCGGGATCGACCACCGACACCACCATGTTGCGGACCATCGCCACCGTGTCGCCGTCCGAGTTCTTGGCGACGTTCTTGGCCTTGAACCTGATCTTGCCGTCGAAGTTCGACTCGATGAACGACTGCTCGGAGATCTGCGCCGCGCCGCCGATATGGAACGTGCGCATGGTGAGCTGGGTGCCCGGCTCGCCGATCGACTGCGCCGCGATCACGCCGACCGCCTCGCCCATATTGACCGGCGTGCCGCGGGCAAGATCGCGCCCGTAGCACGCGCCGCACACGCCGTTCTTGGCCTCGCAGGTGAGCACGGAGCGGATGCGCAGCTCCTGCACGCTGGCGTTGCTGATCGCCTCGACTTCAGGCTCGGTCAGCAAGGTGCCGCGCTTGACCACGACCTTGTTGCTGGTCGAATCCTTGACGTCCTCGGCCGTGGTGCGGCCGAGAATGCGGCTCGCCAGCGAAGCCACCACGGTGCCGGCGTCGATGATCGCCCGCACCTTGATGCCGCCCTTGGTGCCGCAGTCTTCCTCGGTGATGATGCAGTCCTGCGCGACGTCGACCAGACGCCGCGTCAGGTAGCCCGAATTCGCCGTCTTCAAGGCGGTGTCGGCGAGACCCTTGCGGGCGCCGTGGGTCGAGTTGAAGTACTCGAGCACGGACAAGCCTTCCTTGAAGTTGGAGATGATCGGGCTCTCGATGATCTCGCCACTCGGCTTGGCCATCAGCCCGCGCATGCCGGCAAGCTGGCGCATCTGCGCCGGCGAGCCGCGCGCGCCGGAATGCGCCATCATGTAGATCGAGTTGACCTGCTGCTCGACACCCTTGGCGTCCTTCCTCGACGCCGAGATCTCGCGCATCATTTCCTCGGCGATCTCTTCGGTGCACTTCGACCAGGCATCGACCACCTTGTTGTATTTTTCGCCCTGGGTGATGAGACCGTCGTTGTACTGCTGCTCGAACTCCTTGGCGAGGTCGCGCGTGGTCTCGACGATCTTCCACTTGGACGCCGGCACCACCATGTCGTCCTTGCCGAACGAGATGCCGGCCTTAAACGCGTGATAGAAGCCAAGCGCCATGATGTGGTCGCAAAAGATAACCGTCTCCTTCTGCCCGCAATGGCGGTAGACCGTGTCGATCATCGACGAAATCTCGCGCTTGGTCATCAAGCGGTTGACGATGTCGAACGGAATCTTGGGGTTCTTGGGCAACACGTTGCCAAGCACAACGCGGCCGGGCGTGGTCTCGAACCGCTTCTTGAACGGCTTGCCCTTCTCATCGATCCCTTCCCAGCGGTACTGGATCTTGGTGTGCAGGGTGATGGCCTTCTCCGCCAAGGCGTGATCGATGTCCGCCATGTCTCCGAACACCTTACCCTCGCCAACCTCGCCCTCGCGCTGGATCGATAGGTAATAGAGGCCGAGCACGATGTCCTGCGACGGCACGATGATCGGTGAGCCGTTGGCGGGGTGCAGGATGTTGTTGGTCGACATCATCAACACGCGCGCTTCCAGCTGTGCTTCCAGCGACAGCGGCACGTGCACGGCCATCTGGTCGCCGTCGAAGTCGGCGTTGAACGCCGCGCAGACCAACGGATGCAGCTGGATCGCCTTGCCCTCGATCAGCACTGGCTCGAAAGCTTGGATGCCGAGGCGGTGCAGGGTCGGTGCGCGGTTCAAGAGCACCGGGTGCTCGCGGATCACCTCGTCGAGGATGTCCCAAACCTCCGGCTTCTCCTTCTCCACCAGCTTCTTGGCCTGTTTGACGGTGGTGGACAGGCCCTTGGCGTCGAGCCGCGAATAGATGAACGGCTTGAACAACTCGAGCGCCATCTTCTTGGGCAGCCCGCACTGATGCAGCTTCAATTCCGGACCGACCACGATCACCGAGCGGCCGGAATAGTCAACGCGCTTGCCGAGCAGGTTTTGCCGGAAACGGCCCTGCTTGCCCTTGAGCATGTCGGCGAGCGACTTCAACGGCCGCTTGTTGGCGCCGGTGATGACGCGGCCGCGCCGCCCGTTGTCGAATAGCGCATCGACCGCTTCCTGCAGCATGCGCTTCTCGTTTCGGATGATGATGTCCGGCGCGCGCAGCTCGATTAGCCGCTTCAGGCGATTATTGCGGTTGATGACGCGGCGATAGAGATCGTTGAGGTCGGAGGTGGCAAAGCGGCCGCCGTCGAGCGGCACCAGCGGCCGCAGATCGGGCGGGATCACCGGCACCACGGTCAGGATCATCCATTCCGGCTTGTTGCCGGAGGCGAGGAACGCCTCGATCAGCTTGAGCCGCTTGGCGATCTTCTTCTTCTTGATTTCGCTTTCAGTCTCGACCAGCTCGGCACGCAATTCGCCCTGCATCTTCTCGAGGTCGAGGCCTTTCAGCATCTCGCGGATCGCTTCCGCGCCGATGGTGGCGGTGAAGCTGTCGGCGCCGAATTCCTCCTGCGCCTTGAGATAGTCGTCCTCCGACAAAAGCTGGCGGTCCTTGAGCGGGGTCAAGCCCGGCTCAAGCACGACGTAATATTCGAAATAAAGGACGCGCTCGAGATCCTTCAGCGTCATGTCGAGCAGCAGACCGATGCGGCTCGGCAGCGACTTCAGGAACCAGATATGCGCGACCGGCGCCGCGAGCTCGATATGGCCCATGCGCTCGCGCCGCACGCGGGAAAGCGTGACCTCGACCGAGCACTTCTCGCAGATGATGCCCTTGTACTTCATGCGCTTGTACTTGCCGCACAAGCACTCGTAGTCCTTGAT
>CAZLWN010000165.1:0-7534 GCA_964563195.1 uncultured Undibacter sp.
TCGGTGTCGGCGAGCCGCACGCGGTCGCCGGTGGTCGGCCCGAACATGTCGGCATAGGCCGCGCGTTTCATGGTGACTGCCATGGTCAGACTCCGGCATTTGTTTGGCGAGAGGGCGTGGCGTCCCACATAAGTCCTTTACCCTGCATCATTATTTGTCCTCAGAATTATCAACAGCCTTCTCAGCAGCCTTGCCATGCCGGCTCATCGGCATAAGCTTTCTCGCAGGTCATCCATCTCTGGCTACGCCGGACACGGGTGAACCGCCATGACCGGAACGGCCATGGGACGTGGGTGCAGCTCGCTGCATTTGTGGTCCATGACTGCCGGCCCTGGCTCTCAGTAACTGGTACCCGTGCCGCAGGCGCAAGCTTGCGCCGGGTTTGGATCCGGGAGCTTGTGACGGGCAGACGACGGTCTGCCCGTTATGGCTTTTGGGGGCCATCACAGCTTGCCCATCACGCCCTGACGGAAACCGTAGACGGTGCGTTTTCCCGCCAGCGCCACCAGCGTGACCTCGCGCGTCTGCCCCGGCTCGAAGCGCACCGCGGTGCCCGCCGCGATGTCGAGCCGCATGCCGCGAGCCTTTTTGCGCTCGAAAGTGAGCGCCGGGTTAGTTTCGAAGAAATGGTAATGCGAGCCGACCTGGATCGGCCGGTCGCCGCTGTTGGCGACCGTAAGCGTCACGGTCTTGCGGCCGGCATTGATCTCGATCTCGCCTTCCTTGATGAAATATTCGCCGGGGATCATGCGCTCAACTCCGCCTCAAATAGGTATAGGCGAGCAGCGCGACGGCGATCGCGAAGATCGCGCCAACGACCAGCGTGTCGAGCCCCGGCAGCATGCTGACGCCGTGCGGATGATGGTGCGGCACCAATGAGGGATGTGCTTGCGCCGACGCTGCCGACAGCGCAAGCAAGAACGAAAGCAACGTCTTCATCGATTGATCCTCATCTGATCGGATTGTGCACGGTGACGAGTTTGCTGCCGTCGGGAAACGTCGCCTCCACCTGGATGTCGTGGATCATTTCTGGAATTCCCTGCATCACCTTCGCGCGGGTGAGCACGTGGGCGCCGGCCTCCATCAGCTCGGCGACGCTTCGGCCGTCGCGCGCGCCCTCCAGGATGAAATCGCAGATCAGCGCCACCGCCTCCGGGTAATTGAGCTTGACGCCGCGCTCAAGCCGGCGGCGCGCCACCATGGCGGCGACCGAAATCAACAGCTTGTCTTTTTCGCGCGGTGTCAGATTCATGTTTGTCTCACTGGAGCCAAAGCCGCGGCACGCTCGCGCCCAGCGCGCTCAAGACGGCGATGAGATCGTGGCGCAACGCCGCGCCGTCGCGCGCAACCAACCGCGCCACGGCGATGCCGTTCCAGGCCGAGATGCCAACCTCGCCGGCAAATTGCCCGTCGAGCGCGCGCACGGCGGCAAGCGCAGCCTCGCCCCCCGGCGCCACCAGCACACCGGCCATGGCGATACCGCCGGCCGCCGCCGCAGGCTCCGCCAGCTTCGCCGCGATGGCGTCGTCGAGCAGCGTTGCGTCTGCAAAGATGAGCCGCCCGCCGCGGCGCAGCCGCCAGCGGTCGGCGAACAGGCCCTCAGCAACGGCTTCCCCCATGGCGGCGCGGCCGAACACCACCGCTTCCGCCATGACCAGCGAGGCGCTTTCCGCCAGCTCGATATCGATGCGGCGCCTGAGCCGCGCGCCGTCGAACAAAATGGTTTCCTGCGGCAGCCAGGCAAGTCTGCCGCCTGCGCCGACGTCGAGCTTGACGCTCATCTCGGCATCCGGTCCGGTCGAGCGATAGATTTTTTCCGCCGCCGCCGTGCCGGCGACGAGCCGGGCGCCCTCGCCCACCGTCATGTCGATGCCGAAACAATCGCCGCCGGCCAAGCCGCCGCCGGTGTTGACGATCACGGCTTCCAGCGCCTCGCCGGCTACATGGGGAAAGCGTACGCGCAAGGAACCCGCCTCGTGCACGCGGGTGCGACGCGTGACGCCGCCTTGTGCCGCGACGCGAAGCGCGATGCGCCCGCTGGCGCGGTTGGCGGCGAAAATCTCGCTTGCGCACTGCTGAGCAACCGCCACTGACACAGTCGTTAAGCCCCCCTTCAGCCCGCGACGGAAAATCCTAAACGCCGGCGGATCAAATCGCCAGTGCGCGCTTGAGCGCGCCTTCGTCCATGGTGTTCTTGTCGCAGGCATAGACGATTTGGCCACGGTCCATCACCGCGAACTGGTCGCCCAATTCGCGCGCGAAGTCCAAGTATTGCTCGACCAGGACAATAGCCATTTCCTTCAAGCCGCGCAGATAGCCGATGGCGCGCCCGATGTCCTTGATGATGGAGGGCTGGATGCCCTCGGTCGGCTCGTCGAGCAGCAACAGCCGCGGCCGCATTACCAGCGCGCGGCCGATCGCCAATTGCTGCTGCTGGCCGCCCGAGAGGTCGCCGCCGCGCCGGCCGAGCATTTCACTGAGCACCGGAAACAGCGAGAACACGTCGTCGGGCACGCTGCGCGCCTCACGCGGCAGCGGCGCATAGCCGGTCTCCAGGTTCTCCTCGACCGTGAGCAGCGGGAAAATCTCCCGCCCCTGCGGCACGATAGCAATGCCGCTGCGGGCGCGCTCGACCGTGGACAGCTTGGTGATGTCGTTGCCGTCGAAGCTGATGGTGCCCTTGCTGACCGGGTGCTGGCCGACGATGGCGCGCAGCAGGCTGGTCTTGCCGACGCCATTGCGGCCAAGCACGCAGGTGACCTTGCCGGGCTCGGCTTTGATCGAGATGCCGCGCAGTGCTTGTGCCGCGCCGTAATGCAGATCGAAATTGGCTACGTCGAGCATGATCAGCGCCCCAGATAGACTTCCACGACCCGCTTATTCTGCGAGACCTGGTCGATGGTGCCTTCGGCCAGTACCGAGCCCTCGTGCAGGCAGGTCACTTTGACGCCCAGCTCGCGCACGAAAGCCATGTCATGCTCGACTACGACCACCGTCTTGTCGCGGTTGATCTCTTTCAAGAGCTCGACGGTCTGCATGGTCTCGGTGTCGGTCATGCCGGCGACCGGCTCGTCGACCAGCAGCAGTTTCGGTTCCTGCGCCAGCAGCATGCCGATCTCCAGCCATTGCTTCTGCCCGTGCGAGAGGCTGCCGGCCACGCGCGTGCGCAAAGGCGTCAGGCGGATGGTATCGAGAATTTCGTCGATGCGTTTTTCCTGCGGGCCCGAGCTTTCCCACAACAGCGTCGCGCGCACGCGCCGGTCGTTCTTGAGCGCCAACAGCAGGTTGTCTTCCACCGTGTGCATATCGAACACGGTCGGCTTCTGAAACTTGCGGCCGATGCCGAGCTCGGCGATCTGCGTCTCGTCGAGCTTGGAGAGGTCGTAATTGCCTTCGTGGAAATAAACATCGCCGGCGTCGGGCCGGGTCTTGCCGGTTACCACGTCCATCATGGTGGTCTTGCCGGCGCCGTTGGGGCCGATGATGGCGCGCATCTCGCCGGGCTCTATCACGAACGACAATTCGTTAAGCGCCTTGAAGCCGTCGAACGAGACGGTAACGCCGTCGAGATAGAGCAAGGCCGAGGTGGTATGCGGTTCCATCATGGCGCTACTCCGCCGCATTCGGCGCGGCATTGGGCGGCGCCAGCTCGAGGTCGGCGCCTTCCTCGGCCGCCGCCGATCTGGCGTCGGCGCGCAGGTCGAGGCCGTATTTCAGCGTGCCGATGATGCCGCGCGGCAACAGCAGCGTGACTGCAATGAACAAGCCGCCCAGCATGAACAGCCAATAGGGCGCGAGGAAGCCGGAAGTGAAATAGGTCTTCGCGTAGTTGACCACGAAGGCGCCGAGCACCGCACCGGTGAGCGTGCCGCGGCCGCCGACCGCTACCCAGATCACCGCCTCGATGGAATTGGCGGGTGCGAATTCGCTCGGATTGATGATGCCGACCTGCGGCACGTAAAGCGCGCCCGCAACGCCGGCCATGCAGGCCGACAACGTAAACAAGAACAGCTTGTAGGCTTCCACGCGATAGCCGAGGAAGCGCGTGCGCGATTCCGCGTCGCGGATCGCCACCAGCACTTTGCCGAGCTTGGACGTAACGATGGCGCGGCAGATCAGGAAGCCGATGGCGAGCGCGATGCAGGAGGCCACCAGCAGCGCGTTGCGCGTGGTCTCGGCTTGTACGTTGAAGCCAAGGATGTCTTTGAAGTCGGTGAGGCCATTATTGCCGCCGAAGCCGAAATTATTGCGGAAGAACCCGAGCAGCAGCGCATAGGTCATGGCCTGGGTGATGATCGAGAGATACACGCCGGTGACGCGGCTCCGGAAAGCGAACCAGCCGAAAACGAAGGCGAGCGAGCCCGGCACCAGCAGGATCATCAGCGCGGCATAGGCGAACCAGTTGAAGCCGTACCAATAGACCGGCAGTTCCGGCCAATTCAGGAACACCATGAAGTCGGGCAGGATCGGATCGGCGTACACTCCGCGGGTGCCGATCTGCCGCATCAAGTACATGCCCATGGCGTACCCGCCCAACGCGAAAAACGCTCCGTGGCCGAGCGAGAGGATGCCGGCGTAGCCCCAGATCAGGTCGATGGAGAGCGCGAGAAGCCCGTAGCAGACATATTTGCCGAACAGGGCGACCAGGTAAGTCGAGACGTGCAAGCCGGAGCCGGGCGGCACCAGGAGATTAAGCACCGGAATGGTGATGGCGAAGGCACCCAGCAGCACCAGGAAAATGGCGGCGCCCTTGTCGACCAGCCGGGTGAGCGGAAAGGCCTTGCTCATGCCTCCACCGCGCGGCCCTTGAGCGCGAACATGCCGCGTGGCCGTTTCTGGATGAACAGGATGATCAGCACCAGGATGGCGATCTTGCCGAGCACGGCGCCGGCGTAGGGCTCGAGAAACTTGTTGGCGATGCCGAGCGTGAAGGCGCCGACCAGCGTGCCCCAAAGATTTCCGACGCCGCCGAATACGACGACCATAAAGCTGTCGATGATATAGCCCTGCCCCAAGTTCGGGCTGACATTGTCGATCTGCGACAGCGCCACGCCGGCGATGCCGGCGATGCCGGAGCCGAGCCCGAAGGTCAGCGCGTCGATGCGGGCGGTGCGGATGCCCATGGCGGCGGCCATCTGCCGGTTTTGCGTTACCGCGCGCATTTCCAGCCCCAGCCGGGTGAAGCGCAGCATCGCCAGCAGCGCCACGAATACCATCAGCGTGAAGACGATGATCCACAGTCGGTTATAGGTGATGGTGATGCCGCCAAGGTCGAAGGCTCCGCTCATCCAGGACGGATTGCCGACCTCCTGGTTGGTCGGCCCGAAGATGGTGCGCACCACCTGCTGCAGAATCAGCGACAGGCCCCAGGTCGCGAGCAGCGTCTCCAACGGGCGGCCGTAGAGAAAGCGGATGATGCCGCGCTCAATGGCGACGCCGACCGCGCCCGCAACCAGGAAGGCGAGCGGAATGGCGATCAGTAGCGAATAGTCGAACAGCTCCGGATGATAGGCGCGAATCAGCGCCTGCACCACGAAGGTGGTATAGGCGCCGAGCATCACCATCTCGCCATGGGCCATGTTGATCACGCCCATGACGCCGAAGGTGATGGCGAGCCCGATCGCCGCCAACAGCAGCACCGAGCCGAGCGAAAGCCCGTACCAGGCGTTCTGCACCGCGTTCCAGATCGCCAGCGTGTACTTGATCTTGGCGACGGCGGCGGCGGCGGCCTGGCGCACCGCGGGCGCCTCGTTGGGCGGCAGGCCTTGAATCAGGCCGAGCGCGTCCTGATCGCCGCGGTCGATGATCACGCTTATGGCGGCGACCTTGGCCTCGGGCGTCGCCTCGGACGAGGTGACAATGACGGCGGCGCGCGCCTGCGCCAGCGCTTTCTTCACGCGCGGGTCGGTCTCTTTCGCCAGTGCCTTTTCAAGCGTCGGCAGCGCATCCTGGTCGCGCGAGCGGAACACCGCCTGGGCAGCGTTGAAACGCTTGTTGGGATCGGCCGCCATCAAAGTGAGGCCGCCGAGGGCGGCGCCGATCACGTTGCGCAGCCGGTTGTTGACGATCACGCTGTCGAGGTCTTCCGGCGGCGTTCCGGTGAAAGGCTTGCCGGTGGCAGCATCCAGCAGCTTGTCGTCCTTGGTCTTAATGAAGACCTGCTTCGTCTCGGCGCTGTACATCAGGCGCCGATCGCGCGCGGCCTCGAGCAAGGGCGCGGCCAGCGCATTGCCACTGGCGGCGACCTTGTTGATTGCCTCGCCGGTGTCGCTCAGTGAGCCTTCGGTGAATCCGGGGAGCGCGTCCTCGTAAGCGCCGGCCTGGGCGCTTGCCGCGCCAGCGAGCAGCAAGCCGAGCACGCATACGAGCGCCAGCATGCGATCGTAGAAGCTACGCATTGCAATTATGCCCCGGAATCAGGTGGCAATTTGGGAGGCGGCGAACGCCGCCGCCTCCCGCGCTCAGGAAGCGGTCAGGAGCCCTGCCCGCCGCACTTCTTGGTCACGGTGTTGTAGTTGCCGCATTTGAGCGCGACCCAGTCTGATTTGAGGTCCTTCGAGCCCGGCAGGTAGTTGGACCAGGCATCGCCCGGCACCAGACCCTTGGTCTTCCACACCACGTCGAACTGGCCGTCGCCGCGGATTTCGCCGATGAAGACCGGTTTGGTGATGTGGTGGTTCGGGAGCATGGTGGACATGCCGCCGGTCAGGTTGGGCGCCTTGATGCCGGGCAGCGCGGCAATCACCTTGTCGGGATCGGTCGACTTCACCTTCTCGACTGCCTTCACCCACATGTTGAAGCCGATGTAGTGGGCTTCCATGGGATCGTTGGTGGTGCGCGTCGGCTTTTTTGTGAAGGCGTGCCATTCCTTGATGAAGCTGGCATTGATCGGCTTCTTGATCGACTGGAAGTAGTTCCAGGCGGCGAGATGGCCGACCAGCGGCTTGGTGTCGAGACCGGCGAGCTCTTCCTCGCCGACCGAGAACGCCACCACCGGGATGTCGGTGGCTTTGATGCCCTGGTTGCCGAGCTCCTTATAGAACGGAACGTTGGCGTCGCCGTTGATGGTGGACACCACCGCCGTCTTCTTGCCGGCGGAGCCGAACTTCTTGATCTTCGACACTTCGGTCTGCCAGTCGGCGAAGCCGAACGGCGTGTAGTTGATCAAGATGTCCTCGGCCTTCACGCCCTTGGCCTTGAGATAGGCTTCCAGGATCTTGTTGGTGGTGCGCGGATAGACGTAGTCGGTGCCTTCCAGCACCCAGCGCTTCACGTTGCCACCGTCCTTGCTCATAAGGTAGTCGACGGCGGGGATGGCCTGCTGGTTGGGCGCGGCGCCGGTGTAGAACACGTTGCGCTCGCTTTCCTCGCCCTCGTACTGCACAGGATAGAACAGGATCGAGTTGAGTTCCTTGAACACCGGCAGCACGGACTTGCGCGACACCGAGGTCCAGCAGCCGAATACGACGGCCACCTTGTCCTTGGAGATCAGCTCGCGCGCCTTTTCGGCGAACAGCGGCCAGTTCGAGGCCGG
>CAZLWN010000166.1:0-7433 GCA_964563195.1 uncultured Undibacter sp.
AGCGCATCAAGCCGTCGGCGACCATCGCCGTCACCGACAAGGCGCGCGCGCTCAAAGCGGCGGGCCGCAACGTCATCGGGCTGGGCGCGGGCGAGCCGGATTTCGATACGCCCGACAACATCAAAGAGGCGGCTATCAAGGCGATCCGCGAGGGCAAGGCCTCGAAATACACCAACGTCGACGGCATCGCCGAGCTGAAAGACGCGGTCGCCAAGAAGTTCAAGCGCGAGAACGGGCTCGACTACAAGCCGTCGCAGATCACCGTCGGCACCGGTGGCAAGCAGGTGCTCTACAACGCCTTCGTGGCGACGCTGAACCCGGGCGACGAGGTGATCATCCCGGCGCCGTATTGGGTGAGCTATCCCGACATGGTGCTGCTCGCCGGTGGTGAGCCGGTGGAAGTCGTCACCAGCATGGCGAACGGCTTCAAGATGACGGCCGCGCAGCTTGAGCGCGCCATTACGCCGAAGACCAAATGGTTCCTGCTCAACTCGCCGTCGAACCCGTCGGGCGCCGCCTATACGCGCGCTGAGCTGAAGGCGCTGACCGAGATGCTCAAGAAGCACCCGCACGTGCATGTGATGACCGATGACATGTACGAGCACCTGGCCTATGACGACTTCGAGTTTTCGACGCCGGCGCAGATCGAGCCGGAGCTTTATCCGCGCACGCTCACCATCAACGGGGTGTCGAAGGCCTATTGCATGACCGGCTGGCGCATCGGTTACGCGGGCGGGCCGGAGCCGCTGATCAAGGCGATGGCGATGATCCAGTCGCAGTCGACCTCGAACCCGGCGGCGGTGTCGCAATGGGCCTCGGTGGAGGCGCTCAACGGGCCGCAGGATTTCATCGCCAAGCACAACAAGATATTCAAGGAGCGGCGCGACCTGGTGGTGTCGATGCTCAACCAGGCGAGCGGGATCAAATGCCCGACGCCGGAGGGCGCCTTCTACGTCTATCCGTCGTGCGAAGGCTGCATGGGCAAGGTTGCGCCGACGGGAAAGAAGCTGGCGAGCGACGAGGATTTCGTCACCGAACTGCTGGAGGCCGAGGGCGTAGCGGTGGTGCAGGGCACGGCCTTCGGGCTGGGGCCAAATTTCCGCATTTCTTACGCGACCAAGACCGAGGCCCTGGAAGAGGCCTGCCGACGCATCCAGCGGTTCTGCGGGAATTTGAAGTAGTCGCATTCCGGGACGCAGTCATCCGGCGAAATGCCATCATTTCGCCTTGCTGATTGGTTGCGCTCGCTTTTTTGCAGCGGGGAAACCGACATGAAACACATGATATTGCGACTTGCAGCCTATGGTTTGGGACTCGCCATTGCGATCAGCAGCGCGCAGGCACAGTCAGCCGTCAAGGCCGGCACGCTGAGCTGCGACGTATCGGGCGGCATCGGCTTGATTATCGGCTCGCAGAAAACGATGGCCTGTCGGTTCGAACCGGTAGCGCCGGGCTGGGTGCCCGAAGCCTATGACGGCTCGATCGACAAACTCGGCGTCGATCTCGGCGTGACAACCGGCGCTCAGATGGTGTGGGCAGTTTTCTCCGCCGGCAGCCCCGCGCCCGGCGCGCTTGCCGGCGATTATGCCGGCGCCACGGCCGAAGCGACCTTCGCCGTCGGTCTCGGCGCCAATGTGCTGGTTGGCGGCTCGCACCGTACGATCGCCTTGCAGCCGCTGTCGATCACGGGTCAGACCGGCCTCAACGTCGCGGCCGGCATCGCGGTGCTACGGCTGCGCCCGAGGTATTGAGCGGCGCTTTCGCGTGCGGAAAAATGGTGCGCAGTTAGCCGGACCGCGCCGATGTTTCTCGGTGCGCTCGCGATTCAGCTTCTTGCCACCAGCGCGCGGCTGCGACCGACGCCCGGCACCGCGCGAATGCCGGCAAAAAGCGCCCTTGCCAGTTCCACCTTTGCCTGAGACGATAGTGTGACAGGGCCGGGATAGGTCCAACTCCCGGCCGGCAAGGGAGGCATGTATGGGACAAAACGGCACGGGTCCCAAGGGTCCCCGGTGCATCGCGCTGGTGGGCCCGTTCCAGAGCGGCAAGACAACACTATTAGAGGCCATTCTCGCCCGCACCGGCGCGATCCAGCGCCAAGGCACCGTAGACGCGGGCACCTCGGTCGGCGACGCCAGCAAGGAAGCGCGCGGCCACAAGATGAGCGTCGAGGCGACCTTCGCCACCACCAATTTCATGGACGATAATTACGTCTTCGTCGATTGTCCCGGCTCCATCGAATTCATCCATGACATGCGCAGCGTGCTGCCGGCGGTCGATGCTGCGGTCGTGGTCTGCGAGGCCGACGAGAAGAAGGTGCCACAACTACAACTCATCCTGCGCGAGCTGGAAGACCAAAACATCCCGCATTTCCTGTTCCTCAACAAGATCGACAAGGCCGACAAGCGCGTGCGTGAGACGCTCAAGCTGTTGCAGCCGGCCTCGCGCGTTCCGCTGCTGCTGCGCCAGATTCCGATCTGGCACGGCGAGATCATTTCCGGCTTCGTCGATCTCGCGCTCGAGCGCGCCTATGTCTACAAGGAGCACGCGCCGTCCGAGATCGTCGAGCTGAAGGGCGAGGATGCCGAACGCGAGAAGGAAGCGCGCTTCACCATGCTGGAGACGCTGGCCGATCATGACGACAAGCTGATGGAGCAGCTGTTGGAAGACATCGAGCCGCCGCGCGACAAGGTGTTCGACGATCTCGCCAAGGAGTTGCGCGAGCGCATGGTCTGCCCGGTGCTGATCGGCGTTGCCACCCGCTCGAACGGTGTGCTGCGTCTATTGAAGGCGCTGCGGCATGAAGCGCCGGACGTGGCGGAGACCACGCAGCGGCTCGGCGTCGAGGCCGGCAACGAAGCGGTGGCGCTGGTGCTCAAGACCTTCCACACCACCCACGGCGGCAAGATGTCGGTTGCTCGCCTGCTCGCCGGCCAGGCCGGCGACGGCACAACGTTCAATACGCCCGACGGCGAGGCCGGCCGCGTCGCGGCCGTGTTCAAGCTGATGGGCCAGCACTTCGAGAAGCGCGGCCAGGCCAGCGCCGGGGAAACCGTCGCCTTCGGCAAGCTCGACGGCGCCAAGACCGGCGATACGCTGTCCACCGGCAAGCAGGCCCATGCCGCACTGATCGAGGTGAAGCCCTATCCGCCGGTGCTCGCCACCGCGGTGCAGGCCAAGGAGCGCAAGGACGACGTCAAGCTCGGTGCCGCCTTCACCAAGCTCAACGAGGAAGACCCTTCCCTCACCATCGTGCACGACGCCGAGACTCACGAGGTGGTGATCTGGGGCCAGGGCGAGATGCACTTAAGGGTCGCCACCGAGCGGCTGGCCGACCGCTTCCAAGTGCCGGTCAACACGCGGCCGCCGAGCGTCGGCTACCGCGAGACCATCCGCAAGCCGATCTCAATCCGCGGCCGCCACAAGAAGCAATCCGGCGGCCACGGCCAGTTCGGCGATGTGGTGCTGGAGATCAAGCCGCTGCCGCGCAGCAGCGGCTTCCAGTTCGAGGAACGCATCACCGGCGGCGTGGTGCCGCGCAATTACATTCCGTCGGTGGAGGAAGGCGTCATCGACGCGCTCAAACACGGGCCGCTCGGCTTCCCGGTGGTCGATCTGCATGTGGCGCTGGTCGACGGCTCCTATCACACCGTCGACTCCTCCGACATGGCGTTCCGCACCGCCGGCCGCATCGCCATCGTGGAAGGCCTGCCGCAGTGCCAGCCGGTGCTGCTGGAGCCGATCCACGAGGTCGAGATCGTCTGCCCGAGCGAGGCCACCGCCAAAATGAACGCCATCCTGTCGAGCCGGCGCGGGCAGATCCTCGGTTTCGACGCGCGCGAGGGCTGGACGGGCTGGGACGTGGTGCGCGCGCAGATGGCGGAAGCCGAGATCGGCGATCTCATCATCGAGGTGCGCTCGGCCACGGCCGGTGTCGGCTCGTTCACCTACAAGTTCGACCACATGGCCGAACTGACCGGCCGCAACGCCGACCAGATTGTGGCGGCGAGAAGGGCGGCGGAATAGCCCACCGACTGTCGTCCCCGCCAACGGGTCCGCGCAAAGCGCGGCCCGATGATAAACGCCGGCGGGGACCCATACGCCGTGTGCTCTCGATAGGCTGCGGGGTATGGGTCCCGGCTCGCGCTCGCGGAGCCTGTGCTCGGACGGCGCGAAGCGCCGATCCGAGTGCTCGCTTGGCCGGGACGACAATAGGGGCCCTCCCGCAACCGTGACTTGCCTGTGACGGCGCCCCTGCCGTACCCCTAAGGCAAACGATTCGCGGAGCCAGAGCCCATGCACATCATTCACCGCCGCGGCTGGGAGATGCCTGAGTGGCTCGCCACACCGGAGCATCTGGTGTTCAACCGCCGCAGTTTTTTGGTTGGCGGGGCGAGTGCAATCGCTTTATTGCCGCGCGCCGCCGGCGCGCAGCGCGTGCAGGATCTCGCCAAGTTAGCGGACCCGACCGCCGACCTTTATCCCGCCAAGCGCAACGCCAAATACAAGCTCGACCGGCCGATCACCGACGAGAAGATCAACGGCAACTACAATAATTTCTACGAATTCGGCACCTCGAAGCATATCTCGGTCACTGCGCGGGCGCTGCGCATCCGGCCGTGGACGGTCAAGATTGACGGCATGGTGGAGAAGCCTTTCGAAATCGGCATCGACGACCTGATCCGCAAGATGACGCTGGAGGAACGCACCTACCGTCACCGATGCGTGGAGGCCTGGAGCATGGCGATCGCCTGGACCGGTTTCCCGTTTGCCAGACTGGTCGATTTCGCCAAGCCCCTGGGCTCGGCGAAGTTCGTACGCATGGAAACATTCCTCGATCCGAAGATGGCGGCTGGCCAGCACGCGTCCTGGTTCCCGTGGCCTTACGTCGAAGCCCTCACCATGGCGGAGGCGACCAACGAGCTCGCCTTCCTGGTCACCGGCGCCTATGGCCATCCGCTCGCCAAGCAGCACGGCGCGCCGTTGCGGCTGGCGGTGCCGTGGAAATACGGCTTCAAGTCGATCAAGTCGATCGTGCGTATCAGCTTCGTCGAACAGCGGCCGAAGGGCATGTGGGAGGCGATACAGCCATCGGAATACGGCTTCTGGGCCAACGTCAATCCGAAGGTGCCGCATCCGCGCTGGAGCCAGGCCACCGAGGAATTGATCGGCATCGGCGAGCGGCGCGAGACCATGCTGTTCAACGGCTATGGTGAGCAGGTTGCCGGCATCTACAAGGGGCTGGAAAGCGAACCGCTGTGGATGTGAGCTGAGCCGCCGCAGCGGACGTTTCGGCGTCGTGGGCCGCCGTGCTATGATGGCTGTTCATGCGACCAAGCCGGAGCGCTGCCATGTCCACCAATCAACCGAATATCGGCGAAATTCAACGCGCCGTCGGTAAGGTGTTGCACGACCATTGGAAGATTTATCTGGTCGAGGGCGCGGTGCTGGTCGTGCTGGGCGCCGCCGCTATCATCGTTCCGCCGCTGGCAACGATGGCACTCACCATCCTCCTGGGCTGGCTGATCCTGGTGAGCGGCATCGTCGGCCTGTTCACAACCATCTGGATGCGGCATGCGCCCGGCTTCTGGTGGTCGCTGCTGTCGGCCTTGCTGGGTATCGTGGTCGGCATCTGGCTGCTGGCGGCGCCTGTGACCGGCGCCCTCTCGCTCACCGTCCTGCTGGTCGCCTTCTTCATCATCGAAGGCATCGCCACGATCATGTTTGCGATGGAGCATAAACGCGATCTCACCGGCAATTGGGGCTGGATGCTGGTGAGCGGCATCGTCGATCTGGTATTGGCCGCGCTAATCTTTGCCGGCCTGCCGAGCACGGCGTTCTGGGCGATCGGGCTGCTGGTCGGCATCAATATGGTGTTTGGCGGTTCGGCGTTGATTGCCATGGCGCTGCACGCGCGCGAGTCAGGTGCCTAGTTTTTATCCGTAACGTTCCGCTAGCCGCCGGTCGTAGTCGAGCACCGCCTGCAGCAACACCTGCGCGCCGGCGGCGCATTGCTCCTTGGACGAAAATTCCGCCTCGTTGTGGCTGATGCCGTGCCTGCACGGCACAAAGATCATCGCGGCGGGTGCGACCCGCGCCACGTAGGCAGCGTCGTGGCCGGCGCCGGAGATCATGTCGCGGGCGGAATAGCCGGAGACGCGCGCGGCTTCGCGCACGGCGGCGATGCATTCGGGATCGAAGGCTTGCGGTGGCTGCGTCCAGATGTTCTTGAGCGCGATGGCAAGGCCGAGCTCGGCCTCGAGTTTTTTCGCGGCCTGCGCGATCTCGGTTTCCATGCGGTCGAGCACAGCCGGATCGGGATCGCGCATGTCGATGATGAAGAACACCTCGCCCGGCACCACATTGGGCGACCCCGGCTTCACCTCCAGCAAGCCGACGGTACCGACGGCGGAAGCAGTTTTGCGGGCACTGGCGTTGACGGTTTCGACCAGGCGGGCGGCGCCGAGCAGTGCGTCATGGCGGAGCGGCATCGGCGTGGTGCCGGCGTGGGTGTCCTGGCCGGTCACCGTGACTTCGTACCAGCGCATGGCCTGTACGCCCGTGACGACGCCGACGTCCTTGCCCTCGGCTTCGAGATAAGGCCCTTGCTCGATGTGCAGCTCGAAAAACGCCGACAACTTGTGCCGCCCGCACGGCTCCGGCCCGCGATAGCCGATCTTCTCCAACGCGTCGCCGAAACTCTCGCCGCCGCGGTCGGTGCGCGCCGCCGCCCAGTCGCGCGTGAATACGCCGGCGAACACACCCGAGGCGATCATGGCCGGCGCGAAACGGGCGCCTTCCTCATTGGTCCAGTTGACGACTTCGAGGGGCGCGAAGGTCTCGTAGCCGGCGTGGGCCAGCGTGCGCAGCGCTTCCAGCGCGGCCAAGACGCCGAGCGCACCGTCGAACTTGCCGCCGGTCGGCTGGGTGTCGAGGTGGCTGCCCATGGCGATCGGCGGAACGTCGGCGCGCGTGCCCGGACGGCGCGCGAACATCGCGCCCATGTCGTCGATAGTGACCGTGCAGCCGAGCGCCTGTACGCGGGCCTTGAACCAGTCGCGTACTTCGCGGTCGAGCTCGGTGAGCGTTAGACGGCAGATGCCGCCCTTCGGCGTGGCGCCGATCCGAGCGGTCTCCATCAGGTCGTCCCACAGCCGCTCGGGATCGATGGTAAGGTTTTTCATGACAACCGATTGGAGTGGACCGAAGGGCGAGCATCCGTTTCAATAGCGGCTCGTGTCAAGACAACGGCTTTGTCGGGAGAGCAAGCATGGCGGCATATTGGGTTGCGCGTTCCAAGGTCAACGATCCGGTCGAGTACAAGAAATACACCGACTTGGTGCCCGCCATCATCGCCAAATACGGCGGCAAGGTGCTGGCGCGCGGCGGCAAGTTTCAGATCATGGAGGGGCCGGACAAATTCAGCCGCTTTA
>CAZLWN010000167.1:0-7395 GCA_964563195.1 uncultured Undibacter sp.
TGCGCGAGACCGGCCATGGGGCGCTCGACCTCATTTTGATAACCGGCGCCGCCGGTATCGTCATCGGCGTGCTGGCGATCTCGGGGCTGGGCTTCCAGCTCACTTTGGGGCTGGTGCAGATCGGCCAGGGCCATCTCTTCCTGCTGCTGTTCCTGTCGGCGATCGTCTGCATCGTCCTCGGCATGGGGCTGCCGACCGTCGGCGTCTATGTCCTGCTGGCGACGTTGGTGGCGCCGTCGCTGGTCGAAGTCGGCGTCAAGCCGATCGCGGCGCATCTCTACGTCATGTATTTCGGCATGATGTCGATGATCACGCCGCCGATCGCGATCGCCGCCTTCGCCGCCGCCTCGGTCGCCGGGGCTGACGCCATGCGCACCGGCTTCGCGGCCACGCGCTTCGGCTGGACCGCATTCATCGTGCCGGTGTTGTTCGTCTATTCGCCGAGCCTGCTGCTGATCGGCGAGCCGGCAGAAATCGCCGTCGCGGTCTGCACCGCCATGTTCGGCGTGTGGCTGGTCTCCTGCGCGAGCGTCGGTTACTTCATGCGCGCAATCAAGCCGCCCGAGCGGCTGTTGTTTGCGGCCGCCGGGCTTGCCGCTCTGGTTCCGGCCGGTGCCTTCACCGGCGGCGTGGTGCTCGACGTCGTCGGCGTCGCCGCAGGCATCGCAGTGATGTTATATGAATATCTGGTGGTTACGCGCCTGCGCGCCCTCGCCAGCGCAAAAGAGGGCGGGACGCGGGCGTGACCGCGGATTCTTCTTGCTGAGAACCGGAGTCGCTGCCGCTTGATCTTCGCGGGGCTAGGGCTGCTGGCTGGCCGGTGTCGCCGCGGGCGCTGCCGTAGTGCTCTCGATCTCGTTGCTCGGCTGCGCCAGCCGGTAGCCGACGCCGAGCTCGGTCACCAGGATGCGTGGGCTGTCCGGATGCGGCTCGATCTTCTGCCGCAGCTTGCGCACGAAGATGCGCAGATAATGGGTGTCCCGCATATGGGTCGCGCCCCAGACTTCCTTGAGTAGTTGTTGATGAGTGACCACGTTGCCGGCATGCTGCGCCAGCACCTGCAACAGCCGGTATTCCTTCGGCGTCAAGGCAAGACGGGTGCCGTTGAGCAACACGGCGCGGGCGCTAAGGTCGATGGTCAGCGGGCCGATCTTGACCGTCGGCTCGCCGCTTGCCGCGCGCATTTGACGCCTTAGCGCCACACGCACCCGCGCCATCAGTTCGGCCATGCCGAACGGCTTGACCACGTAGTCGTCGGCGCCGAGCTCGAGCAGGCGCACTTTCTGCGTCTCCGCCGCGCGCACCGACAGCACGATGATCGGTACGCGCGACCAGGAACGGATGCGCTCGACCACGTCGGCGCCGTCCATGTCGGGCAGGTTGAGGTCGACAATGACCAGGTCGACGGGGCGCAACGTTGCCGCGCGGATTGCTTCGGCGCCGGTGGCGGCCTCGTGCACGATGAAGCCGTTGAGCTCGAAGCCCGCGCGCAGGAAGCGCCGGATTTGAACTTCGTCATCGATAATAAGCACGACGGGAGAAGATTCACTCATCTGTGTCGCTTTCCATCTGCGGGACAGCTGCTTGTGTCGCTGGAAGTTCGACCGTCACCGTGCTGCCCAGGTCGGGACCGGCGCTGACGGCATTTATCGTGCCGCCATTGGCGGCAATGAAGGCGTTGGCGATCCACAGGCCGAGGCCGGAACCGCTGGTGGTGGCGGCGTGGCGCTCGCCGCGGGCAAAACGCTCCCAAATCTGCGCCCGTTCGGCCTGGGTCAGCCCGCTGCCTTGGTCGCTGACGCTGACAATCAGCCGCCCTTCCGGAGCGCGCGCCGTGACCGTGATCTGGGTGCCGGGCGAAGAATATTTCACCGCGTTGTCCAAGACCTGTACCAGCGTCTGCTGCATCAGCACCGGGTCGACGTGAACCAGTGGCAGATCGGCTTCCAGGTCGAGAACAAGGCGGTGCGCGGCCAGCCGGCGCGAGCAGCGATCGATCGCCGCACCGATGATGTCGTCCGGATCCGCCCATTCGGTGCGCGGCTTGACGCCGCCGCTGCTGATGCGGCTGGCGTCGAGCAAATTCTGGATATCGTTGTTGAGCCGCTCGGCTTCGTCGCGCACGTCATGCGCCAGCGCCCTGAGCTTTTTTTCGTTTTTGAGCGCGGGCGCGGCGCTCAATACCGTGGCGGCGCCGAGGATCGAGGCCAGCGGCGTGCGCAGCTCGTGGCTGACCGAGCCGATCATGGCTTCGCGCAGCTCGTCCGTTTGCGAACGCATGCGTGCCTCGCTGATGGCGCGGGCGACGCCGAGCCGCTCAAGCGTAGCGGTGGCATCCGCCAGCACGGCTTCGACGCGCAGGCGCAGCTCTTCGGTACGCTCCGGCGATTCGCGCCCGAAATTGATCGCGATCACGCCGAACTCGAGATTGCGGGGCGACACGGCGCGGACCAGCCACACTTCGCCGCTGTCGGCGGTGACGGTCACACCCGCCGTGCCGTCGCGGCGGCCCGACGCCGCCTCGGCCGCTTCGCTGAGGACCTGCTCGGGAACCGTGATGCCCGCGCGCCGCCCGCTGCTGGTCGACGCCTCACGCGCGCCTGCGAACAAAACGACCTTGCGCTGCATGACGCTGGCGAGATGATCCTCGATCGCGGCATGAATGTCCGAGACGTCGAAGGCGACCGCCAGCCGGCGTGAAAAGGCGTAAAGATCGCGCATGTCGATTTCGCGTTGGCGCGACAACTCCAGCTGTCGCTTCAGCCGGTTGGCGAGCTGGCTGACGACCACCGCAACGAAGATGAACAGGAACAGATTGAGGACCTCGTGCGGGTCCTTGATGCGCAGGCTGTAGAGCGGCGGAAAGAAAAAGAACGCGGAGGCAACCACGCCGCAGACGGCGGCCACGATTGCCGACACGACGCCCCAGCGCGTGGCAGCGATCACAACGGGGACGAGATAGATCACCGAGCCGTGGTTAAGGCCGCTGGTCCAAATGATCGCGTAAAGCAACGCGGTTGCCACGCCGACCAGGCAGAGCGTCAAGAAAATGCCGCGCAATTCCTTGCGGATGCGGCCGAAGCGCAGGGCGGTGGGCATCGTCGTGCCGGTTCGCGGCCGGGCTCCTTTTCGGGCGGCGCAATATATGTCTAACGCGCGCCCTTGTCTGTCCCTGCTCTCTTGGTTAGATAGCCACCGTCTAATTAGGGCTTTTTCAGGCCCTTTTCGGCTTCCGGAGAGGTGGCAGAGCGGTTGAATGCACCGCACTCGAAATGCGGCATACGGGTAACCGTATCGGGGGTTCGAATCCCTCCCTCTCCGCCATTATATCGAACTAAACCATTGATAATAAAGGAATAAATGATTTATGTCGCTTTAGAGCCCCAAATTGGTCCCCAAATCGAGCGCCGGAACCACCAATTGCGGTCGGCCGGTAACTGGTACTTGGTAACTTGAAATTGTTGGCAGTTGGTGGCGTCCGTCCGGTGTTTGCGCCCGCATTGGGAGTTTTGTGAGATAGGACCCGCGCCGATAATGTTCCGCAGCCATTAGTCGCAAAATTCGGCCCGGGATAGCCGGGACCTATCATTTCCTGTCATTATTTGGCGCGCCACCAAAACGAAATCTGTTGGCCAACCCCATTCAAAACATACGATAATTAAATTCACCATTAAAAGCGCTAGCTGGGGAGCGTGATGGAGTGGCTTTGGATCATCGTCGCGGCTGGTGTTGCGCTGTACCTGTGGGAGCGTCGGCGCTCGCGCAAAGTGCCAGCCACACCCGAGTAAACTCCGCTTGGCATGAACATCGCATCAGACCGCGAACTGATGCTCTCCACGTTCCGCCGTGAATTAGCAAACTACATGGCGTGCCGCGATCCGGACCGCTTCCTGCGCTTGTATTACTAGGCGCGGACGAACCGATCTAAGGCGCGACTAGTGCATTGATGGTGCGTGATTATGTTTGGTAACAAAGGTAGTAGACCGAAAAAGAAAGTGTATTGGGATTTGGTGAGTGGCGAACCCATTTCCCCAAAGCACCAGCGACCGCAGGTGATCGGAGATAAACATCCAAATCTCGCTGACAATAGCGACCGCCAATTTTTCGTCGATTATTCCGATTTTGGCGATGTACTAAATTAGTGGTTCGCTGACGAGCACTCGGGCAGCCGTTGGCGAGTGCAAGAGCAACCCAAAACCGAATTGACGATAGGTGTTTATGACTCTCCCGCTTTCGGTAGGAGGTACGACGTCTTTTGCGGTCCTACGAAACTCGGAATTCTGGAGATTCAGGCTTCGTATCCCTACACTGCTGAAAAACCGAATGTCCGAGCATCTACCAGTTTAATGTGGGTTCGACTCTTGAGTTGGGACACCGTGATGAAATTTCTCAGCTGTATTGCCCTTCACATTGATGATGTGGGCGATCTTGGCAACAGCGCGAGAATCCAAGGCGCAATGAACCGTTCTCTATGGAACAGTCTTATCGTTCACGATGAGGACCTAGGCTTGGATTGAGGTAATCTCGAAGTGACATTGAAAGGTTGTGCCCCGTTTTATTTTGATCGAAAAACTAGCGAATTTTTTCAAAAGTTAGTCAGGAAAGGATGATTGAGTTACCTACCGCGCGCCAGCAGTTTAGCCACGAGCGAATAAGTGCCTTCTTCTAGAATAGATTCGTAGCGGTCAAATTGTTCCTCGACGCGATTGTATGTTCGCCACCGCATCCATTTCGGCTTTGGCGGAAAGTCCCATTCGTCCGGGTCAAAGCCGCCAATCGCACACAGCCGCGAATTGATCCTCGCCTTGCCCTGGTGAGCACGATTAACGCGGTCAGAGAATTGCGAATTATAGGCGACTTGCCGCCCCCATCTTTGTCGGCAAGCAAACTCTCGCGCACCGGGCGGCTTCCACAGCACCGACGCGCAGCGGTTCATGTAGGGGCAGACGAAATACCACTGACGCCCGCCGAAATAGCGCGGCCGAGCAACCAGGTGGATTAGCTGGTCGAGGTTCCCGATCTGGATGCGGAACCATCCATGCGGTCTGTCGGTGCCACTCATGTCCGCCGTGATGATGCCCGAAGCGATTTGCTCACCGGTGTAATTATTCGTCCAATTAATCCCGCCGTTCGTTTGTGCGCCCGGCTGTATAAAACCTCGTCTTGCAAGTCGGTTTATATCGAGCTTGAGGCCGGTTTCCAGACGGACCCGCTGCAAAGGTCTCGGCATATTATGTTCTCCGCAAATGAATCTAAGGTGCGGCCTTACAAACGACCAGCCCAATGCCGACGCGGATGCACTGCCAAATGTCCGCTTTTGGACTAAAGCGGACAAACGGTTGATCTTAGCCAGTGCCGGTTTGTCCGCTTATGACCCAGAGCGGACATGACGGCCAAGTCTATCGTTCGGCGAGAAACATCAAATAGCATCGCCGAAACGCACGGTCGGGTGGAATATGTTTTCAGTCTCATAACGGTATTGCATCAACTCAGATACAGCGTCATATGAATGATGACGCCAGTATTTGCTTCTTGCATTTCTTTGACGCAGATCAGCCAAGCTTTCAAACCAATAGGCCACCAGTGCTCGGCGAATGCCAGGTTGTGAAAACAACTTATCCGCCTCAGCAAAATCTGCGTCAAAATTGATTTGTTCAGCCCTCTTAGCGCCAGCATACGGTGACTTCATAGACCCTCCGTTGCGCTTCTCCAACCATCTGAGCGTTTTTGGATAATCCAAAATGAGACGATCAAGAGAAAGATAGTGTGTAAATTTGCCGTCTATTGATCTTCGCTCGCTGCAGGCGACTGCATGGGGACCGATATTTAATGAGAACAAGAAACGGCCCGACAAATTCAATGTCCAAGCTGCTCCTTGAATATCGAAGCAGCCGAACAAACCGGATAGCTGAAACAAATTGAATAAAAACAATTTGAGATCGCGGGTTCCAAAAACTTTTTCGGTCTCTTTGTGACCAACACGATGTATTGCGCTTGTTTGCCTCAGCGTCTTTCTGGCTTCGTAGGGCGCAACGTCGAACAACTCACGTGTTGCCGCGACGTCAATTTTCTTTTTTTGAATGAATCTCTTCTTATGGAAACGTTGGTGTAGTGCACTTTCAACGTGCTGCCAGTCCTTCACATGTAGAAAATCGGATAGCCCCCATGGGCCGTGCCGAGCATACGACGATACACTATTGATTTCCCTTATACGGTCGCTAATTGGCTTTTTGGTGCCGCCAATTTTTATGTAGTTACTGTTCGGCGAAACGAGGATATAGACGAAACCCTGTGGCACGACGCAACCGCCCCCAATCCTTGCCAAGAGTTTTTAACTTACGCGCTACCTAAAGCGGGCGCCATATTTGCGATGGCAGCATTTGGCACTTAGCCGACATCGTTTTGGTAGCGCCCGATGCCCGCTTTCGGAGGTAAAGCGGACATGCCTTTTCGCACTGCAAATGTCCGCTGATGACCCGAAGCGGACATGGCACAGTCGCTGGAACTTGGTAAAGTTGAGCCTCGTCGTGAACCCCCCGGGGGCGAAATGAGACGGCGCAATGCAGCAAGCGGACAGCCGGCCAAAAACCGGGACCTTCAGGCGACTAGGCCCAAGGCTCGCAAAGCGGCAACCGCACCCCCATCGACTGACCACTCGCCGGAACAATTTGATCGCCTAAAGCGTGAGCGCGACGAAGCGCTGGAACAGCAGAGAGCGACTGCAGAGATTCTTCGCCTTATACGCACCTCGCCGGCGGACTTGCAGCCAATATTTGAGACAATTGTGCGGAATGCGGTCTCTCTCTGCGGCAGTCTGTTTGCAAACGTCTTCCGTTTTGATGGCGAGCTAGTGCATTGGGTGGCATCTCACAACATCGGACCAAATTTTGTGCATTTGCTGAAGACGAAGTTCCCGATGCGGCCCGACCCCTCTCAAGTAGCCGGAAGAGTGCTGTTCAGGAAATCAGTGGTTCAGGTGGAGGATGCGCTTTCTGATCCGGATTACGACCAACGATTTCCGCGCAGGTTGGGCTGGCGGCGACTACTGGGGGTGCCGATACTATGCAAAGGCGAACCTCTTGGGGTTATCGTTGTGGGTTGGGCTGAACCCGGACCAGTCCCGGCACCCCAAGAAGAGCTGCTTAAAACGTTTGCCGATCAAGCGACCATCGCCATCGAGAATACGCGGCTGCTCAGCGAGTTGCGACAGCGCACCAATGACTTGAGCGAGTCGTTGGAGCAGCAAACGGCAACTTCCGAGGTCCTAAGGGCCATCTCAAGCTCGCCAGGCGAATTAGGTCCTGTGTTTGACGCCATGCTGGAGAAGGCTGTCCACATATGCGACGCCAAATTCGGCCTGCTGTTTCGATGGGAGGGCGAGGCCTTCCGCACCGT
>CAZLWN010000168.1:0-7187 GCA_964563195.1 uncultured Undibacter sp.
CTGTCGCTTGCCGGCCGCTATTCGGTGCTGATGCCCAACACCGCCCGCGGCGGCGGCATTTCGCGCAAGATCACATCAGCGGAAGACCGCAGCCGCCTGAAGGAGATCGCGCAGGAGCTGGAAGTGCCGGAGGGCATGGGCGTGATCCTGCGCACTGCCGGCGCCAGCCGCACCAAAACCGAAGTCAAGCGCGACTTCGAATATCTGCTGCGGCTGTGGGAGACCGTGCGCGACCTCACGCTCAAATCGACCGCGCCCAAGCTGGTCTACGAGGAAGGCTCGCTGGTCAAGCGCTCGATCCGCGATCTCTACAACAAGGACATCGACGAGATCGTCGTCGCCGGCGAAGAGGGCCACAAGGAAGCGCGCGACTTCATGCGCATGCTGATGCCGAGTCACGTCAAGCACGTGAAGCTGTACAAGGACACGCAGCCGCTGTTCACGCGCTACGGGATCGAGAGTCAGCTCGACGCCATGTTCTCGCCGGTCGTTCAGCTCAGATCCGGCGGTTACATCGTGATTAACCAGGCCGAAGCGCTGGTGGCGATCGACGTCAACTCGGGCAGAGCGACGCGCGAGCACCACATCGAGGACACCGCGCTCAAGACCAATTGCGAGGCGGCCGAGGAAATCGCGCGGCAACTGCGCCTGCGCGATCTTGCCGGGCTCATCGTCATCGACTTCATCGACATGGACGAGACCCGCAACAACCGCACGGTGGAGCGGCGTCTGAAGGAAGCGCTCAAACACGACCGCGCCCGCATCCAGGTCGGCCGCATCTCGCATTTCGGCTTGCTGGAGATGTCGCGCCAGCGCATCCGCTCCTCAGTGCTGGAATCGTCGACCGAGAAATGCCCGATCTGCGGGGGCTCCGGCCACGTGCGCTCGGTGTCCTCGGTGGCGCTGCAATGCGTGCGCGCGCTCGAGGAGACGCTGATCAAGGGCGCCACCCACAATCTGATCGTGCGCACGCGTTCGGAGGTCGCGCTCTACATGCTCAACCACAAGCGCGCGCATCTGCGCGGGCTGGAAGAGCGCTTCCGCGTCGTGCTGACCATTTCGGCCGACCCGACCGTGACCGGCCAGCAGTCCTACATTATCGACCGCGGCGAGCAGGTGCATTCGCTGGAAGTCGCCAAAAGCCTGGCCGCGGCGGCGCGCGCGGAAATGCCGATCGAGGAAACCGCCGAAGTCGAAGCCGAAATCGCCGAGGAGGCTGCCGAGCTCGGGACCACGGGAGAAGTGCCGGCCGACGACGGCGAACGTGACGGCGGCCGCCGCAAGCGCCGGCGCGGCCGTGGACGGGGCCGGGGCCGCGGCGAGCGTATTGAGCCCGAGCAGAGCTTTACCCATGAGACCGTGGCCGAGCACGCGGTCGCGCACGAGGATCACGACGCCGGCTCGCCCGAGGAGGACGCCGACGGCGAGCGGGCCGAGCGCCAAGGCGCCGAAGCCGGCGGGCCGCGCGAAGCCCGTCGCCGCCGGCGTGGCCGCCGTGGCGGACGCCGCAACCGGCGCCGCAACAACGGCAACGTCGACGGCGAGACGCCGCTCCAAATCAATCAGGGTGGAGTCGAGCCCACCTTGCAGCATGCGGTCGAGGATCTCGACCGGCCGCCCGCGTCGTTCGAAAGCGTCGGAGCCGAGCGCCAATTGCACGCGGGCAGGGATTTCCCACCGGTCAGCGAGGAGGACGCGGACGCCATGGCGCCGCCCTTCGATCGGGAGCCCGAGGCCGCCCCGGCGGATACGGCGCCAGCCGAGGCCAAACCTTCACACGAGCCGCCACGGCGGCGCTCGACCGTGCGTGAGCCTGCGCCCTTCGGCGTCGAGGGGGTATCGCCCTCGCAGCCCCTGCCGCCTCCGGCGCCGGTCGTCTCCAGTACGGCAAGCGAAGAAAGCGGCACGCCCAAACGCGGCTGGTGGGCGAAGCGGATTTTGGGCGACAAGGACTAGCGCATGACTGCCGGAGGCGTGGATTCGGGCTTGCTCATGCGCCGCTCAAAATGAAATCCGCCTGGGTCGAGCGCGAGGCCAAGGCCGCGGTCGATCGTTACGCCAAGGCCGGCATCGCGCCTGAGCTGGCATTGCGCGTCTATTCCACGCGCCTGGTCGGCAGCGATGCCAAGCTGGTGCTGCATGGCGGCGGTAACACATCCCTCAAGGCGCAAGCGCCAGACCTCGCCGGCAATACGGTCGAGGTGCTCCATGTCAAGGCATCGGGTGCGGACATGGCCGCGATCGAGCCGGAAGGTTTTTCGGCGGTGCGGCTCGCGGCGCTGCGCGAATTGCGCGCGCTCGCCAAAATGTCCGATAACGACATGGCGCGCGCGCAGCGCGCATTTCTGATCGATCCGCTGGCGCCCGCTCCGTCGGTGGAGATGCTGCTGCACGCCTTCATGCCGGCGAAATTCATCGACCACAGTCACGCCAGCGCGGTGCTGAGCCTGATCGACCAGCCCGACAGCGAGAAGCTCTGCGCCGAGGTCTATGACGGCCGGCTCGGCTTCGTGCCCTATCGCATGCCGGGCTTCGGTCTTGCCAAGCTCGCGGCCGACGTATTCGACAAGAACCCAAAGGTCGAAGGCCTGATCGTCGACAAGCACGGCCTGTTCACCTTCGGCGCGCATGCGCGCGAGGCTTACGAGCGCATGATCGAAATGGTGACGCTGGCCGAGCGGCGTCTGCAAAAGAACCGCAAGGCATTCGCGGCCGCCAAACCGGCGGCGCAAATCGCGCCCGTGAGCTTGGTGGCGCCGATCCTGCGCGGCGCCTGCACGCTGCGCGACGCGCATGGCGAAGGCGCGCACCGGCGGCCGATCTTGGAATTCCGCGGCAGCGACGCGATCGCCAACTACGTCAACGGCAAGGATGTCGCGCGCTACGCCCGCGCCGGCGTGATCACGCCCGATCATGTCATACGCGTAAAATCTTGGCCGCTGATAGTGCCGGCGCCCGAGGCCGGCAAGCTCGACGACTTCAAAAAAGCCGCGCATGAGGCTGCGCAGCAATTCGTCGCGGACTACCGGGCCTATTTCGAGCGCAACAAGACACGCGCGAGCGGCACTGTCATGCACGATCCCTTACCCCGCGTGGTGCTGGTGCCGGGATCGGGCTTGTTCGGGCTGGGCGCCAGCACCAAGGACGCGAAGATCGCCGCCGATATCGCCGAAGCGGCGGCCGAAGCCATCACCGACGCCGAAGCGATCGGCCGCTTCACCGCCATTTCCGAGGCCGACATGTTCGACTGCGAATATTGGCCGCTTGAGCTCGCCAAACTGGGGCAGCGCAAGCAATTGCCGCTCGCAGGGCAAGTGGCGGCGATCACGGGCGGTGCTGGCGCCATCGGCGCCGCCACCGCGCGCGCCTTCGCTGATGCTGGCGCCGAAGTGGCGCTGCTCGATCTCGACCTGAAAACCGCGCAGGAAAAAGCCGCGCGCCTCGGCGGCGGAGCAATCGCGCTGGTTTGCGACGTCACCGACGCGGCGGCCGTGCAGGCCGCGTTCGACCAGGTGGTCGCGGTATTTGGCGGCGTCGACATCGCGGTGTCAAACGCGGGCGCGGCCTGGCAAGGCCTCATCGGCGAAGTGGACGAGGCGACGCTGCGCGAGAGCTTCGAATTGAATTTCTTCGCCCATCAGAAAGTGGCGCAGGCCGCGGTCAGGATCATGCTGGCCCAATCAACCGGCGGCTGCCTCTTGTTCAACGTCTCCAAACAGGCGGTAAATCCGGGCGCCAATTTCGGCCCCTATGGCCTGCCCAAGGCCGCCACCCTATTCCTGGTCCGCCAATACGCGCTCGACTATGGCGCCGACGGCATCCGCGCCAACGCGGTCAATGCCGACCGCGTCCGCTCCGGGTTGTTGACCTCCGATTTCATCAAGGAGCGCGCCCAGGCGCGCGGCGTGTCCGAGAAGGAGTATATGAGCGGCAATCTTTTGGGCCGCGAGGTCACGGCCGACGATGTGGCGCAGGCCTTTCTCGCTCAGGCGCTGGCGCTCAAGACCACCGCCGACGTCACCACCGTCGATGGCGGCAACATTGCGGCGGCCTTGCGCTGACCCGGCCACAAAAAGCGTGCTATCGTGATCCCCGAAGAAACGCACAAGGAGCGATGACCATGCTGCGAAGAATCGGCCTCATCAGCCTTCCACTGCTGCTGCTGGCGAGCCCGGTGTCGGCGATCACCTCGAAAGAGAAGATGGAAACCTGCAAGTTCGGCGCCGACGACCAGAAGCTGGAAGGCACCAAGCGCACCGCCTTCATCAAGAAGTGCATGGGCAAGGGCAATTACCAGCCGGCCGCGCGCAAGGACGCCATGAAGAAAAAGCCGGCGGCGAAGAAGACCAAGACATCCGCCAAGCCGCCGACACCGGCAGCGCCCGCGGCACCGGCCGCCGCCCCGCCGGACCAGCAGAAACAGTAGCCGCACCGCCAGCAGCCATGCCGGAAGCTGACCAGGAGGGTAAGCGCTACCACGCCGACCGCCCACAAGCCGCGCCCGGCTTTTTTCTCAAAGGCTCGCACCAGCTCGACTGGGGCATGAAGAACCGGCTGGCCCGCACCTTCAACCGTGAAACCGGCCGTACGGTCATGCTCGCCATCGACCACGGCTATATGCAAGGGCCGACCAGCGGCCTCGAGCGCGTCGACCTCTCTATCGTGCCGCTGCTGCCCCAGTGCGATGCGTTGTTCTGCACGCGCGGCATTTTGCGCTCGGTGATCCCGGCCGATTGCACCAAGCCCATTTGCCTGCGCGCCAGCGGGGGCCCGAGCGTGCTCAGGGATCTGTCGAACGAGCAGATCGCGCTCGATATGGAGGACGCCGCGCGGCTGAATGCCGTTGGCGTCGGTGTGCAGGTCTATATCGGCAGCGAATATGAAACCCAGACCGTGCAAAACATGACGCGGCTTATCGATGCGGGCTTGAAGCTCGGCATTCCGGTCATGGGCATCACCGCGGTTGGCAAGGACATGAAGCGCGACGCGCAATATTTCCGCCTTGCCTGCCGCATCATCGCCGAGCTCGGCGCGCAATACGTCAAGACCTATTTTGTCGAGGAGGGCTTTGAGACCGTCACGTCATCGTGTCCGGTGCCGATCGTGATGGTCGGCGGCAAGAAGCTGCCCGAGCTCGAGGCGCTGACCATGGCCTACAACGCGGTGCAGCAGGGCGCCGCCGGCGTCGACATGGGCCGCAATATTTTCCAGTCGGAGGCGCCGAAGGCGATGCTCGCCGCCGTCAACGCGGTGGTACACCAGAATACCAAGCCGAAAGCGGCGCTGGACCTGTTCAATTCGCTCAAGGCTAAAGGTTAGTGCACCTCAAGGCGGCAACGTCGCGGCCGTGAGCCACGGCAATGTTGACCTGTGCATGGCGGCACCGTCTGCTGTGCGGTCAGTTCTAGCGGCGGTCAGGCCGCTGCCGGCTTGGCGACCGCCCGCACCGGCGGCTCGGTATAGATGACTTGGCCGCCCGGGTTTTCGGTGACCGCGAAAGTCACGAAATATTCGATCTCGGGATAGACGCCGTAGCGCGCGAGAATGCCGTCGAGCCACGGCCCCTGATAGAATGCCTTGGCGTCGGCGAGACTGTCCCATTGATAGACGCCGCCGGCCACGCCGTTCTCGCCCCACATGAACTGTTTGCGGATCAGCCCCTTCACGTCGGCAAAGCCGGGCGCAATCTTGTGGAAATGCGCCAGGCACTCGTTCTTGCCGATGCTGGGGGGCAGCTTGTAGCGCACGATGGCGGTGATCATGGAGTACGTCCTCCGGTGATGACGGCGATACCGATCCGTCAGGAATCGTTTCACGATTTTTCTCGGGTGACAAGGCACATCGGGCCCGCCGCCCGCGACCTCATGGTACCCGGTCTTAATCGCTCTGCTAGATGACGTTCTTCACCATCGGATAGATCTGGTTCGCCCAGGCGCGCCCGCTGAAAACCCCATAATGCCCAGCGCCGGCCTGCATGTGGTGGCGCTTGCGGTAGGGCCGCAGCGACGAGCACAGATCGTGCGCGGCCAGCGTCTGACCGACCGCGCAGATGTCGTCATTCTCGCCTTCCACCGTGAACAGCATGGTGCGCTTGATCGCCGCCGGCTCGACCTTTTGATTCTGGTAGGTCAGTTGCCCGAGCGGCAGCACGTGCTCTTGGAAGATCAGCCGCACCGTCTCCAGATAGAATTCGGCGGTGAGGTCGAGCACGGCGAAATATTCGTCGTAGAACGCCTTGGTCTGGGCGGCCTTGGCCTCTTCGCCTTTCGCCAGCTGCTCATAGAGCTCCTGATGCGCCTTCACGTGGCGCTCGATATTCATGCTCATGAAGGCGGCGAGCTGCACGAAGCCGGGGTAGACCTTGCGCCCGCCGCCTTCGTAGCGGGCGGGCACGCGCGCGATCAGATGCTTCTCGAACCAGCCGATATCTCTCGACTTGGCGAGCTCGTTGACCTTGGTCGGATTGATGCGGGCGTCAATCGGCCCCGCCATCAGCGTCATCGAGCGCGGCTGCGCCGGGTGCTGGCCCTGCGCCATCACGCTCGCCGCCACCAGCGCGGGGACGCAGGGCTGGCACACCGCCACCATATGCGCGCCCGGCCCGATCTTCTCCAGAAAGCGGATCAGGTGCTCGATATAGTCATCGAAGCCAAAGCGACCGGCCGCAGGCGCAACGTCGCGCGCGTTGTGCCAGTCGGTGATATAGACGTCGTGCTCGGGCAGCATGGTGCGCACGGTCGCGCGCAACAGCGTGGCAAAATGGCCGGACAGCGGCGCGATCACCAGCACGCGCGGCTGCGTCGCGTCGATGTCCTTCTTGAAATGCAAGAGCGTGCCGAACGGGGTGCGGTCGGCCGCCTCCTCCGTCACAGCCACCTCGCGGTTGCCGACGGTGACGCTGTCGATGCCGTAGGGCGGGCGCTCATGGGTGAGCCCGGCACGCGCGATCAGTTCGTAGGCCGCGGTGAGATTGCTCAGCAGCGAGGGCCGCGCCGAGCCGTTGAGCCGCGCGCGCGTGTGTTCCAACGCCATGCCGGCAAACGCCCGCACCGGCACCATGACGTCGGAATGGGCCTGATAGGCCTGATAAAGCATTCAATCCCCCGCAGCCCCGGCGAACCGCGGTCGCAAACTAGGTGGCGTGGACAAAATCATTGACGCGTGGATCCCGTTTTGATTCAAGGCTG
>CAZLWN010000169.1:0-7014 GCA_964563195.1 uncultured Undibacter sp.
ACACCTCCCCATCTGACAAGATTAGAAGGTGTTGCGTCGATCGGTTGAATCCGCCCTCCGAAAGCAGACATTCGGGGGCGCGGTCGGAATGTCCGCTTTGTGCCAATAGCAATCAATTAGCAGCAAAGCAGCAGCGGCACAGTATGGCCGTAGCGCAGAATGTCGTCGGCGTAATGGGCGGATTTGGCGGTCGTTCATCCGGCGAGCCTAATAGAGCACGATTGCGACATAGAAAATTATTTGATTCCCACCGGTCGAGGTCCGCGTTTAGAACGGCGCTGTGTACGATTTGGATTGGGTGCAACTTGTTTAGAACCTGTTAACGGGCTAGCAAACACATTGCGAATTGGCGCTTGCCGCGGCCGCGCGCTATCCAGCAAGCTGCACGTATCATGCACGAACCTCTAGAAATCATCCTCGCGACCGCAGCAATTTGGCTGGCAATCTTCGCGGTCGTTGCTGCGGGGCCAGTCGAACAACCGCACAAGCGCAAACACTAGGCGCGTAGTCATAAACGGCCATGTCCGCTTAGCCCCCAGAAGCGGCTGAAAGCGGACATCCCTATTTGAACGGGATAAGTCAATCGCGACCGAGGTAGGACGCGTTTGAAAAGGGCAGAAAAACTAAAGGTTCAAAATATTCCATAATGGCGCTTACGCGTTTGGCTCTCTTAGTTCTGGAGCCTTTTTGGGCGCTGCACTCGCGAGCTTTGACATCGAAATTGACAGAGAAATTTGACGATTCCGGACCACTTCGCCGATTGGGGAGCGCAATCCGACAGCAAATTCAGTCGCTTGCGGTCAGAATCCCATAGCTACGAAACAGGGAGATTTTTTGTATCCAAAGGGCATTCTGGCGCAGCAAGAAAAATATTTGCGTGCCAAAATCGAAATCCTTGCCGGCTGCGGTTTTCGGTACACACACGTAGGATCTTGTTCAGATCGCATGCGAGGAAGGTGCCGGTGACAGGCATTATAAGTGCCGGAAACCCGAAACCAGCAAGCGCCAAAACGAGTCCGGGGGAAGTGTAATGGACGTCACGAAGCAACTGGCATCGTTCGCCGCTAATCTTGCCTATGATGACCTTCCGCACGAAGTCACTGAGCGCGCCAAACGGCTGGTTCTCGACCTGACCGGTATCATGATCCGCGCCCGCCATGACGCGGAATCGACACCAAGCCTGATTGCGGCGATAGAAAGACTCGGACTTGCTGGCGGCAAATGCTCTGTGTTGGGCGATGCGCGCTCCTACGCACCGACGGCCGCGGCGCTGATTAACGGCTCGCTTGCGCATTCACTCGATTTCGATGACACCCACGCGGAAGCTTCGCTGCATTCCTCCGCGCCGATCGTGCCGGCTGCGCTGGCCGCGGCCGAACTGAGCGGCTCCTCGGGCAAGGATCTGATCGCCGCGGTCGTCGCCGGGTATGAAGTCCAGATCCGGCTGTCGCTCGCTCTCAATCCGTCCGATCACTATGACCGCGGCTTCCATCCGACGGCGACCTGTGGCGTGTTCGGCGCCGCCGCGGCAGCCGGCAAGCTCTTCGCCATGGACGCCGCCGGCATTCAGAATGCGTTCGGCATTGCGCTCAGCCAGGCGGCTGGCTCGATGGAGTTCCTGGTCGACGGCGCCTGGACCAAGCGCTCACATGTCGGACAGGCGGCACAAAACGGGCTCATCTGCGCGGCGATGGCAGCGGAAGGCTTCAAAGGGCCGAAACAGGCCTTCGAAGGCCGCGCCGGCTTCCTCCACGCCTATGCTCCCAACGCCGACCCGGCCAAGGCAGTCGCCGGCCTCGGCCAAACTTGGCAAACGATGCGGCTGGCGGTGAAGCCCTACCCCTCCTGCCGCTATTCGCACGCGGCGATCGATGGCCTGGTGGCGCTGATGAAAGAGCACGGCCTGAAGGCGAGCGAGGTGGAGGAGGTCGAGATCGGCCTGCCGGAAACGGGCTGGAAGATCATCGGCGGCCCCGACGACAAGACGAATCCGCAGAGCATAGTCGACGGACAGTTCTCAATGCCCTTCTGTGCAGCCGTGGCGCTCCGGGAGGGCGGGCTCGCGTGGGACGACTACAAGAAACATCTCAACGACGAGAGCACCAAAGCGCTGACCCGCAAGGTGAAGACGGTCGTCGACGCACGCGCGGAAGCGGCATTCCCCGCCAACATGGCCGGGGTGGCGAGGATCAGAACCGCCTCCGGCGACTACGAGCGGCTGGTGACGGTGCCCAAGGGTGAGCCGGAGAACTTCCTTGACGACGAGGAATTCCGCTTCAAATTCGACGGGCTGTGCGAGCCTTATTTGGGCGCGGAGCGCGCCGGCAAACTCGCCAACGCCCTATTGTTGCTGGAGCGGGCAAATTCAATACAGGCGGTGATGACGCTGGCTCAGGTCGAGGTGTAATCCGGGGTACCGACGTGCAGGACGCGCGCAATATCACGCGGGAAGATGACGAAGCGCTGATCCTCGACAGCGTGCGGCAGTTCCTCAAGCGCGACGTGGCTCCCTACGCACACGATCTAGAGGCGCGCGACGAATATCCGCAGGCGATCGCCGACAAGCTCGCCGAACTCGGCCTGTTCGGCACCACGATATCCGTTGAATACGGCGGGCTCGGGCTGTCGGCGACGACCTTTGCCAAGATCATGGAAGAAATCGCGGCGGTGTGGATGTCGGTTGGCGGTCTAATCGGCGCGCATCTGATTATGGCGCGCGCGGTCGAGCACTTTGGCTCCGAAGACATGAAGCGGAAATTCCTGCCGCGGTTCGCCTCCGGGGAGCTGCGCGGCGGCGTGGCACTGACCGAGCCCGATTGCGGCACCGATCTGCAGGCCATCCGCACGCGCGCCGTTCGCAAGGACGCAGCCTATGTCATCAACGGCGAGAAGATGTGGATCACCAATTCGGTGAAGGGCAATATCCTCGCGGTGCTGGTCAAAACCGACCCGAAGGCGAAACCGGCGCACAAGGGCATCAGTTTGCTGCTGGTGGAAAGAGAGCATGGCTACAAGCCATCCAAGCTTGAGAAGCTCGGCTATCGCGGCATCGATACCGGGGCCATCGCCTTCGGTAACGTACGCGTACCGGCCGAAAATCTGATCGGAGGCGAGGAAGGCCGCGGCCTGCAGCAGATCCTGAATGGACTGGAACTCGGCCGCATCAACGTGGCCGCGCGCGGCGTCGGGCTTGCCCGTGCCTGTCTCGAGGAGGCACTCGCCTATGCGCAAACGCGCAAGACTTTCGGCAAGCCGATCTGCGAACACCAGGCGATTCAAATCAAGCTTGCCGACATGGCGACGCGTGTGGAGGCGGCCCGGCTGCTCACCGCGCGGGCCGCACAGGTCTTCGATGAAGGTGCGGGCGCCGATCTTGAGGCGGGCATGGCCAAGCTGTTCGCCACCGAATCCGCCCTGGAGAATTCGCTCGACGCCATGCGCATCCACGGCGCCTATGGCTATTCCAAGGAATACAATATTGAGCGCTATTACCGCGACGCCCCCCTGCTCGCCATCGGTGAAGGCACCAACGAATTGCAACGCATCATTATCGCCCGCCAGTTGATTGAGCGGCACCCGGTATAGGCGTCATGAGCATGCCGCTTCCACTCGCAGGCGTACGCGTTCTGGCGGTGGAGCAACATGGCGCCGGCCCCTTCGGCACCATGTTCCTGGCCGACCAGGGCGCCGAGCTGATCAAGATCGAAAACCCTAATACCGGCGGCGATTTCGCGCGCAAGCTCGGGCCGTACTTCTTCACCCCTGAAGACTCCGAATTTTTCCACGCCTACAACCGCAACAAGAAGAGCCTGAGCCTCGATCTCAGCCAGCGCGAGGGTATGGCGGTGTTTCACGACCTGGTGCGCACCGCCGATGCCGTCGCCTCCAACCTGCGCGGCGACGTACCGCAGAAGCTGGGCCTGACCTATGAGACGCTCGGCAGGATCAACAAAAAGATCGTGTGTGCGCATCTTTCGGCCTATGGGCGCAGCGGTTCGCGCGCGCATTGGCCGGGCTTTGATTATCTGATGCAGGCGGAGGCCGGCTACCTATCATTGACCGGCGAGCCGGGCGGTCCGCCGGCCCGTTTCGGGCTGTCGGTCGTTGATCAGATGACGGGGCTCGCGCTCGCTTATGCGCTGCTTGCCGGGTTAACGGGCGCGCGCGCCACTGGCGTCGGGCGGGATATGGATGTGAGCCTATTCGACGTTGCGCTCTGCAACATGACCTATCCGGGAGTCTGGTACCTCAACGAAGGCCATGTGCAGGAACGGCTGCCACGTTCGGCGCATCCCACGCTCACGCCATGCCAGCTCTACACCACCCGCGACGGCTGGGTCTTCCTGATGTGCAACAAGGAGAAGTTCTGGCTGGACCTTTGCAGCGTGCTCGGGCGTAAGAAATGGACCCAGGATAAGCGCTTTGCGACGTTCAAGGAACGGCTGCAACACCGCGCATTGATCCAGGACATGCTCGATGCGGAACTGGCGAAGAAGACGACGGCAGAGTGGCTCGACATATTCGCCGGCAGGATTCCTGCGGCACCGATCTACAATCTCGCGGAAGCTCTGGATAATCCTTTTGTCGCCGAGCGCAGGCGTGTTCAAAGCCTGCACCTGCCCGGCTATGGCAACTACCGGATGACAGCGACGCCGGTGATGAGTGGCGGCGCGGAGACGCCCGACCGGCCGGCGCCCCGGCTGGGACAGCACACCGACGAATTGCTCGGCGAACTTGGTTACGACGCGGCGCGCCTTATAGCGTTGCGCAGGGCCCGCATTATTTGAATTCGACCTGCTCTGACCTTGCCCCTCGCTCAGGCCTCCGTAGGCCAGTTCCTGAATACGGTAGGCGAGGCGGCTTTCCAGAAAGCGGCGGCTATAGGGTGGCGGCTCCCGGTCGAAGAGATCGCGCCATTTTTGCTTCAAGTCCGCGACCGGGGCAGATTTGAGGGCAGCCAATTGGGCCAAAACCATATTATTCATCCGACGTTCTCCGGTTGCCGGGGGTCGGATGACCGCTCTCGCTAGCCGTGAAGTCCAGCGAACATTCTCCGGCGTCAGGCGATTTTCGACTGGACTTCCGGGCTTGAAGACGCAGGAGGCCGGAAGCCAGAATCTCGGCGATTTCCGAAACGGAACTGTCCGACGGCTGTGAATATGTCGGTGCAGCGATCATGGCTGCAGATTGAATGAAAATTAAAAAAAAGCCGATAGTCTTCAATGCGGTAGAGGACTCAGCCGTACGCCAACGATGTTGCGCGCAGTGAGTAGCAAGTCATCGCTGTGCAAATTTACGGTACATAGGCGTGTTGATTCGGACGACGCCTGTCAAAATTGGACACATGATTCGCGGCGATCCACATGCAGTTTCGATCGAGCAGCTTTCGAGCTGCAGTTTCATCGACGCATTCCACATGTGGGTGCTGAATGACTCGGACGTGATCGCAGCCAGCAAACAAATCGAAAACTTCGAAAAACACAAGTCAGTGTTTGAGGAAGGTCAGTTGCCAGGACCAATCATTTGTTACCGGTGGCCGCTTGAGATGACGGCTGAAAGTTTCGCATACGATTTCATCCGTCCGATCAGCTGCTTCATTGACGCTCAACTACCGCGCCCCTCAGAAGCAATTCGGTACGTCTCGGAAAAAATTGTTGATCGGTGGCAGCGGCTGCGCCGGCGTCTCATTGAGGGTGATCTTATTGCTCAAGGAACGTTTGCCCGCACCGGGATCGTGCAGACGATAGATCCGATGCAATGGAGGCGCACCAACCTTTCTGTCGATCTTCAGAACGGAGACCTTTTGGGAAAGGAGAATAGTAAGCTCGTTGCGTTGTGGACCGGGCTTATGGTGGGAGCTGGAAGGCAGCTCCAGCACGATGGAGGCGCTCATCAAACTGACAACTTCATACAGGTCGATTTTCCGAATTCAAAGTTTCACGGGGAACCGCAGCCGCACTATGAGCCACGACCGTTTACGACCGAGTCCCACCACCACAATCGCCGACGCGCAACTCCCAGACTAGACGAAGTGGCTGAGGCGCTTATAGGTCTTAACGTCGATCATTTGGTGAAAGCTCGGCAATGGAAGCAAATTGCCTCGTTGATAGCGCCAAAAATGCGCAAGCCACCAACGTCCGCAAAGGATAGTGAATCTCTCACCCGAGCGGTCAAGCGTTATTATGAACGTCAAAATACTCGCAGTTCATGACCATTAGTTAGAGCTCCGGACATCGCGGACATGTCCGCGATGTCCCGTGACATAGCACGGACTGAATTGGTAGGCTCACCGTACGCCATACGGAGTCGTGCCGATGCAAATCCGCTCTACATCTAGTGATCCCGATCTGTTGCTGACCGAAGTCCAGGCGGCGGATGTGCTGAACATGTCCGTCCGGACGCCCCAGGCTTGGCGGCTTAGGGGCGTGGGCCCATCGTTTGTCAGGGCGGGCCGAGCGATCAGATATCGCCGCCGAGATCTCAAGGCGTGGATGGATGCCAACACCGTGGTTCCAGGCCTATCTGCTGCCCCTGCTCAACGGCTATCAATATGACGGGCGAGTCACTCAGCAATTGGGCCAAACGTGAAAAGGCACGCTGGCTTCGGCACGTCATGTACCGTCCAGGCGTGACATCCACCCAAAAATGCGTTGCCTATGCAATCTGTGATCACCTCAATTGCGTAACTTTGGACTGCTGGCCCGCCCAGGCAACACTGGCACGGCTTCTTAATTGCAGCTGCACCAGGACCGTGCAACGCACCGTCCGCGGGCTCGCGCGACTAGGCTTGATCACGGTTACGCGAAATAGACTGGGAAAGTCTGAGTGGCGCTACGCTCCAATATTTCTGCCAACCCCCGCAGACAAGATTGTCACGACAGACGGACAATCTAGTCGCGATGGGAATGACGTAGATGTCAAGGAATCCTCTTTAAACATCCAATTTAAATCCTGCTCAACGTGTCCGTCGTCAGATAAATTGAGACAGATGGCGGTGTGAACGTCAGGATTGAC
>CAZLWN010000170.1:0-7012 GCA_964563195.1 uncultured Undibacter sp.
TCTTGCTCTCGCCCGGCGGGCGGAACAGAAAGACGATGAACCAGACCGGCACGATCACCAGCGCGCCCAACAGCACGTTCGGCCAGGCCCAGGCAAATCCTTGCCGTGCATAGTCCTCGACGCGCTCGGTCGACAGGCCGACCGCATGCATCAATTGATCGGCGGTGAGGCCGAAATGAGCCAGGATCGTCCCCACCACCAGCGAGGCGACGGCGACCTTGGCTAATGTCCGCAGCGTTGCGTAAACCATCCGCGCCTCATCGCGCCGGCGGCCAAGCCGGCGGGTGATTCGTCTTGCGCGCAATCATAGTCAAATGGGCAGCCTGCGACACGCGGGCGCTGCGGGCATTTGGGCCTAATCTTGAGATTATTCGGACTTTTGCGCCGGCGCGGTGGACGGCGCGGTCGCCGGGATAGCACCGGAGGCGCCGCCGGTCAGCCGCTCGATCACCGAGCGGGCGGCGTCGCGGGCGGTGCGGTCGCGCACCGCATTGAGCAGCGGGGCGGCCGCTCCCGAGCGGCGGATCAGAGCTTCCGCATCGGGCAGCATGATCGGATCGTCCCACGAGCCCTGCACGATGAACGGCAGCGCAAACGGGATGGCGCCGGCTTTGGGCGCCGCCACCAGCGCGGCGGTGCCGGTAAGATCAAGCTTGCGCGCCGGTATTGAGGCGGAGCCAACCAGCGCCAGCTTGACGCCCGGCCCCGACACCTTCACGTCCTCGACATGGACCTTGCCCTGGACGATCTTCAGCGCCACCGCAATCTTGTCGTAGGGCGTGCGCCCGGTGCGGAAATCGCCGCTGCCGGACAATGGCCGGCGCTCCAGCCGGCGCAACAGGTTTTCCACGTCGAAGCCGGTGATCGCGCCGCTCTGTCCGGTCAAGGTGGCGGTGCCGTTCAGGGTGTGCGTGACGGCGAGCACGCTGTCGCCGGTGCCCTCGACCGTGAATGTTATCTCGCCTTTGCCTTCCAGCCGGTGCAGTCCGAACAAAGCGCCCAGGCAGCTTTCCAAATCGACGTCGCTGAAATGCAGCTGCGATTTGACGTCGACGCCCGCGTCGAAACTGGCGAGCGCCACCGAGCCCTTGATCACGCCGCCATAGGCCTGCGCCTCGCCGATGGTGACGACCAGATGGCTGTTGCGCAGGTTGGCGCCGATGGCAGTGCGTCCGAGCTTGGCGTCGGCCAGCACAACCTTCGCCGCCGACAGCCGCAAGTCGAAATCGGTGCCGGACAGGCCATCAAGCGTGATGTGGCCATTGTTCCATTGGCGCTGATTCGTGGTGAGCAACTTGACGGTGGAGACATAGGGCGTCAGGTCGAGCGTGTCGGAGGCGAGCGTGCCTTGCAGCGTCTGCCGCCCGTCGGTGGCGAAGGTCAGAACGCCTTCTGCGCTATTGCCGTCGAGTTCGACATTGACATTTGACAGTCCGATGGTGCCGCCCACTACGTCGGCCTGCGCCTTGATCGCAAAGCGGCCGAAGCCGCCGCCAGGCAGCGGCTTCTGTCCGGCCCAGATCAGTACCTCGCGCAGCGAGGCCGCGTCGGCGGCGAGCGTGCCCTCGACCCGGACGCTGGGCTTGATGCTGATCGCGCCTTCGAACCCCGCCTTCACCGGGCTGCCTTCGATGCGCAGCTTCACGCCGGTGCGCTTGCCGGCGAGCGTAGCGGCGAAATCGCCGAGCGTCACGGTCACGTCCAGCGGCTCGTTACGCCAGACGAAGCGGCCGGTGGCGCCGAAGCTCTTGGAAATCGACGGCCACGCCAGCGAAAACGACACGTCGTCGAACGTCTCGGAAAGTTTTTTGGCTTTATTGCGCACCAACACGGTGCCGTTGTTGATGCGCATCTCGGAGAACGCCGCCGTCCGCTGCGCGTCCGGCTTCTGGCTGCGCGCCAGCGCCTCGATCAGTCCGGACCAGTTGGAACGGCCGCCTTGCTCCAGGTCGACCGCGATGGTGGGCCGCTCCAGCGACACGTCGGCGATTTCGACGCGGCCGACCAACAGCGGAAAAAAGCGCAAGCGCGCCGTCAGTCGCTCGGCGGTGAGTGCGGGCTTTTCAGCGTCGCCGAGTACGACGTCGCCGAAGCTAACGCTGCCGGAGGGGAATAGCGTGACGGTGGTCTGGCCGCGGAGGATCGGGTGCAAGCCGGTGACGGCGCGAATTTCGCTTAAGACCTGGCGGCGCACCGTGTCGGGCGAGATCAGGTAGCCGGCGGTCGTGAGCACGCCCGCGGCGGCCGCGATTACGATGAGCAGCACTAATCCCAGGCGTCTTAAGCCAGTGGCGGCCGTCAAAGGGGTTATCCGTTTGTTTCAGTGTCAATTTTGGACGGACTATAGCACTGGTCCCGCCGTCGGTAACCTGCGGGCCCTCTGTGACCCTTTCATGGCCAGCGCATGGCCCCTAAAAATGGAAACCGGCTTTCGGACAAAGACCACGCGAGCAAAAGGGCCAATTAAGCTTACCGCGGCCACGGTCCCGCGCCGGCGGGCGGCGCGGCATCGGCGATTTCGGCGATCATTTTCTTGATGATGGCCTCGCCGAAGGAATGGAAGTCCTTCGCTTCCAGCACGAAGCAGCCGCGGCCGCCGATCACGTTTACGCGGTAGTAATTCGCCAAGCCCCCCGGCGGATTGGTGTGCTCCGGGTGCCAGGGCAGCGGGCGCTCGCTCAGGATCACCAGCCCGTTGATGGTGATGCCGTTCGCCACCGCTTCATCGCGCACCGCCGCCAGATCGCGGCCGGCATTGTTGGTGCCGTCGCCGGAGACGTCGATGGTCTTGCGGCCGGCCTCGAACGGCGTGTGCCGGAATTGCGCCGCCGCGAAGTCGATGCCGGCGCTGATCGAGGTGCGGTCGGCGAAGGAGCGCGGCGATTCCAAGAGCTTGTCGCCGAAGCTCCGCGCGGCTTTGAGGCCGTCGATCAGGGTCCAGTCGATCACGATCTGCCGGCTGAAGATGCCCGACCATTCCATGTAGAGCACCGCGATGCGGCCATGGCGGCCGGCGCGGATGGTATCCAGCACCTGGGGGTCGGCGATGGCGGCGGCGTAGCCTTGGCGCTGCAGCTCGAATTTTTGCTGATCGACACTGCGCGATACGTCCGCCGCAAGGATCAGCAGCAGATCGACCGGCTCGGCCGCGCGCGCAGCGGGACCTGCCACCGTCAACCAGACCAAGGCAACCGCGAGCAGCCGCCCCATAGCGACGTTTCCCCATCACCATAAGGCAGCCGTGCGCCGCTCGAAGGGTGACAGTTAGTTGTCTACTCTGTTTTTGGCTTTATTGCGCCAGCACGCGGGTGGCCGGGAACGCCACCTCCACCAGGGTTCCGTCCGCGACCTCGCTCGTAATGTGGAAGCGCGCATGGTTGGCTTCCGCAAGCGCCTTGGTGATCGGCAGCCCGAGGCCGGAGCCGGCCACCCCCCAATGCGCCGAGGTGGCAAGCTGGCGGAACGGTTCGAGCGCGGTCTGCAATTCCTTCTCGCTCATGCCGGCGCCGGTGTCGCGCACGCGTAAGACCACTTCTTGATCGTCGGTCAAAGCGGTTGAGACGATCACCTGCCCGCCGGCGGCGGTGAACTTGATCGAGTTCGACAGCAGATTGAGCGCAATCTGCCGCACCGAGCGCGCGTCGGCCACGATCTGCGGTAGGCTCGCCGGCAGCGAGGTGCGGATGATAACGCGCTCGCGGTTGGCCTGCTCCTGCATAAAGGCGACGCATTGCTGCACAACGTCGTTTAGATTGACGCTCACGAAAGTCAGCTCGAGTTTGCCGGCCTCGATCTTGGACAGATCGAGCAGGCCGTTGAGCAGCGACATCAGATGGCCGCCGGAGGCATGGATGTCCTTGAGATATTGCCGGTAGCGCTCGTTGCCGACGGGTCCGAAGCGCTCGTCCATCATCACCTCGGAAAAGCCGATGATGGCGTTGAGCGGGGTGCGGATCTCGTGACTAACCTTGGCGAGGAATTCCGACTTGGCGGTAGAGGCCTTTTCGGCCTCCTGCTTGGCGTTGATCAGTTCCTCTTCGGTTCGCTTCCAGGCGGTGATGTCGCGCAGCACCGCGCAGAACTTTTCGCCGTTGGCGATGCGCGCCACGGTGATGTAGAGCGGCACCAGGCCGCCCTGGCGCACCCGCCCGATCGCCTCGCGACCGGCGTCGAAGCTTTCCGGGCCGCCGTTGCGCGCCAGCCGGTCAAGGTGGTCGAGCACACTGCGCCGGCTTTCCGGCGCGAGCAGGTTGCCAAAGGAGAGCTCGGCAATTTCGGAGGCGTCATAGCCGAACAGCGCCTCGGCGCTGCGGTTGGCGGACAGCACGCGGCCGGCGCGGTCGAGCATCAACACGCCGTCGGTCGCGGTGTCGAGGATCGTCTCAAGCTCTCGGTATTCGGCCTCGATCCGGCGCAGCGACAGTTCCGCCGCCTTGCTTTGCTGTTCGTCGCCCACCGCCAGGGTGTTGAGCATCAACACCAGAGCGTTCTCGTTGTTCCAGGTCACACCGAACAGGCGGCCCTCGACCGGCCGCTGTTTGCCGTCAACGGGTGTGATGGTCAGCGTCTTGGTGCCGTCGTGCGCGTCCGCTGCGCCGGCGTCTCTCGTCTCGATGTACAGGCTGTCGAGGCCGCCGGCCTCGGCGAGTTCGTCCAGCGTCAGATAACCGGTCCAGTCGAGGAAGGCGCGGTTGGCATAGACCAGGCTGTTGAGGCGATAGATCAGAATGCCGACTGGCAGGCGGTCACAGATCGAGCGTCCTTCATGGCTGTCGCGCGCGGTCGCGCTGTTCCGGGTCGCGCGCGGCGGCTTGAATGTCGGCGCCGGGACCAACAAAGGCTCGGGCCCGAAATCGTCCGACACCGGGCCGGCGCTTTCGCCGCCAGGCCCTTTTAGGCGCGCGCCGAGCTCACGCGCCAGCTCCTGAAAGGCGCTGCGCTCGCCGGCGCTGAGCGCGGGCGCCACTGGAAACGGCAGCACTTTGGCTGCCGGCTCCGCCGGTTCTGCCGCATGCGATTCGGGCGGCGCATGGCCCCGGCGGCGTTCGATCGCCTGTAGCCGGTCGATGTCGCGGCAGATGCCGAAGCCACGGAAACCGGCGAACTGGCGCTCGCGGTCGAACACCGGCAGGCCCGACATCTCGATGGCCAAGCGCTCCGCGCCGTCGTCGATCGGCCAATGCACGACGATGCCGCTCCAAGTGTCGCGCGCGGCGAGCGCGCTCGCCACGGCGCCTTGCGGGTCGAGCTTGAGCGCGGCGGCAATGTCTGCCCAGGGGCGGTCGAGCACGGTGGCAGTCCGCGGCCCCAGCAGGCGGACGAGATCCTCGGTGCCGAGTGTGAAGCGGTTGGCCTTATCCATCTGCCAGACGAAGCGAAGCGGAAAACGGCGTGGCCGTTCTTCCGCCGCGACCAGGGTTGCTGAGGTCGGCGCCGCTGTTTCGACCGCGGCTTCGCTGGCGGGCGCCGCCTCAGCCGTTGCCGCCGGCGCGGTGAACGCCGCCAGCAGCGCAATGACACTGGTGCCGGCGCCGAGCCGCAACATGGTGATGGGCCCGGCCGCGATCTCGCCCTCAGCCCTGCCGTTGAGCGTTGCCTCGCGGGCGAGCTTCTCGACGCCGAGCGCGATCAGATCGCGGGCTTCGCCAAAACGCGTCTGCGCCTCCGGCATGGCGTCGATCAGCTCGCCGTCGGCGGTGAAGATCGCCGCCGGCAGCGCAAAACCGCTCAGCAGCCGATGCGCGCGCTCGGGCAGGGCAAGCTCCTTGCCGGCGCGCTCGGTCGAGACCACCAGGATGGCGGCGGAGTTATCGGCAAGCGAAATGTGCGAGCACAAGCACACCAACGCGCCGCCGAACTTGGCGCCAAAACCGCGCAACCGTTCCAGCCGTGGCGCGCCGCCCTGCGGCAGCGTGCCGGCAAGGCGCGCGATCTGGGCCGCGGCTGGATGCTTGGGATCGAAGTGGATAGCTGCGGCTGCGGCGGGCGAGGCGGCCTCGAAGATCGCGGCGGCGGGTGGATTGGCCCACAGCATGCGGCTGGCGTCGGCGCTCCATAGCCATGCCGGCGCCGGACTCAGGGCGTGTGCCGCGAGCCGCGGATCATTCAGGCAGGTGAACTGGAACCCGGTTTCATTCATCGCTTAGGTTGCACGTGCGAATTATGGATAATGAAGCCTTAATACGGCTGCTTTGCCGCCGCGTCCACGAACCGGCGGCTGGCATGCACCGCCAACCGGCGATAACCTTAAAAACGCGGCTTCCATGTCTGGTGTGGCCAACGGCCAACTCTAATGTGGATGAAGCCGCGGCGGTTGAGGGGTGTGAGGCAAGGAGGTCTTTATGGCCAAGCAAGACTATCCGGATTTCAAAATCCCGGCGGAAATGCGTGCCGTCGCGGAGAAAAGCGTGGAGCAGGCCAAGCAGGCCTTCGACGCCTTCATCTCCGCCGCCCAGCAGGCCGCCAGCACCGCCGACCGGCAGGCCGCTGGCGCGCGGTCCAGTGCCAAGGAGCTGAGCGAACTCGCCATGCGTTTTGCCGAGAGCAACATCATGTCGTCGTTTGAGTTCGCCCAGCGGCTGGTGCGTGCCCAGAACCCCGAGGAAGTGCTGGCGCTGCAGGCCGATTACGTGAAGAGCCAGATGGCGACGCTCAACGAGCAGGCCTCGCAATTGGGCAAGGAAGCCGGCAAGACGACCGGCCAGGGCTGATTGCCGCGGCCGCCGCGTCAAAATGCCGCCGGCCGCCGGCCCCCGGTCCCGGCGGCGGGTGAATCCTCGGTCGAAAATTTTTGTGCATTGCAATATTTTTTATTGCAATGCACCAAAACCTGTGCTATATGGCCATTCATAGCACTCGCCGGAACGCCTTGGGCGTTGGAGGCCGTAGCCTCGCGATGGCGGGTCCTGAAACAGGCGCGGGCCGGTTTGCCGAGGGCGGCGGCTCGCCATCAGCCAGACACCGCCCTCCGAGCCAAGGACGACGATCATGGCCGAAACCCCAGACACCCCGG
>CAZLWN010000171.1:0-6971 GCA_964563195.1 uncultured Undibacter sp.
CTCGCGCGGCAAATACAAGGTCATCCGCGTGCTGCCGATCGAAAACGACAACCGGTTGGCCTACCGGATCAAGAGCCTGGCGGAATCCTTCGAGCGTATCGCCGAGGAACACCAGTTGACCCGCACCGACTGACGCGGCCCGAACCGGCGAGCCGGTTCCAATTTCGAAAGTGGCCAAATTGCGCCCGGCCGCCGCCCGATTCCAGGCATAAACCCAGCCGTTCACCGCGACTTCAACGCTGCGTGAAGCCCCCTGGGAACGTGCTGGCCGTTGCTTACCTTATCTCTCCGAACAAGCGATGAACCATTCGCAAGGCCGCCCCGACTAATGGGGGTGACCTTGGAGGACGTGCCATGAACTGGTCGATGTACACCGCCGACCGCACCACCCACCTGAAGATCGTGGTGGTCGGCCTCGCCGCTGCGCTGCTGATTGCCGTGATCGGCATCTCGGCGCGCGAACTCAATCTCGGCACCGACATCATGACCGCGCAGGTACCGGCGGTGATCAAGGCCGGCGGCCCAGTCGTCTTCACCAACCGCGATGGCGCCACCATTCGCTGATCGCGGCCGGCGTTAACGACCTCCCACCCGGACCCGGAACTATCCGAGCTCGGCACTTTGATTTGGCGCCGCATTTGCGGCACGTTTTTTTGCGTCATAGGGCCGCGCCGAGGCTTCATGGTCGAATCAACGCGCCGCCGATAAGAACCCGTCATGCGCCGCATCCCGTTCCGCCGGTCTGCCGCCATCCTGACCGCCGCCGCTTTGCTGAGCGCGGCGGCGCCGGCATGGCCGCAAAATGACGCCGACAGGGCGGCCCTGAGCGCGCTCGCCGACTATCAAGAAAAGCTTGCGCAATATGAGCGCGTACACGGCGCTTACGAGCGGGAGCACCAGGCCTATTGGCGTGCGGTGGCCGAGAAGCGGAAGCTGCGCAACGCCAAGCGCCGCAAGCATGAGGCGATCCAGCTTGCCGACTACGTGCTGACGCAGCCGCCGGTCTATAGCGGGCCGCGGCGGCCGGTCAGCCCGCTGCCGCCGCCGCCGCCGCCCCCGCCACCTGTGCCGCCCAAGCCTGAAATCCCGGTGGTCGCCGATTTTTTAGCTGCGGCCAAGGAGCAATGGGGCTTCGTGCCGGACCAGCCGCAAAGCGACGCCGACTTCAAGCGCGCCTATGCCAGGGCCGCGCGCGCGGCCGGCTTGATGCAGGCGCAGATCGTCGGCGTCTACGCTTTCGAGACCGGCGGCCGCGGCTCCTATGATACGCAGTCCGGCGTCACCCGCACCCGTACGCGCGCGATCTCGCCCGCGATCGGCTACAATCAATTGCTCAGCACCAACACCGTCTCGCTGCTGGCCGAGAACGGCGGCCGTTTCCTCGCCGCGCTCAGTCAGAAAGCCCGCACGCTCACCGGCGATACGCGGGCACAGCTTGAGCGCAAGATCGTGCTACTCAAGCACATGATTGCATTCTGCCGCGCCATCCCGCACCGCTGGAGCGAATACGATCATGTCGCCAAGCACACCGCCAAGGGCTGGGGCATTCACGCCGCCGTGCTCGACATCGACATCGGCCCACTGCTGCAGGTGCAGAAGCTTTTGGATTCGGTGAAGTTCGCGCGCCTCAAGGGCTATCGCGCGCCGCTGTCAGCCGCCGAGCTCGAACTGATGAATCTGACCGGCGACGGCAATGGCATCGACATGGTGATGATGCCGCAGGATTTACGCGAGCGCGTGCCGACGGCGAATTTCTTCCAGCCCAACGGCTATGCGCGCAATCCGGTGGCGCGCCGCACCAAGGTGGTGGCCGGGCTCATTGCCGAGATTCAGCAGCACATGGACCGCAACGCGGCGGCGCCGGGCGCCAAGGAGCTGGCGGCGGCCTTTTAAGCCCGCGGATAGACAACTTAGACTTGCGCGTCACGACTTGCTAGGTCTTGGGCCAAGGAAGTCGCGGTTTGTGCTGGGAGGGAACCTGTGCTTCGCGCGAGGCGTCTATTACTTGTCTTGGTTGGCACCATCCTCATTCGGCTGCTGACGCTGCCCTTTTATCCCATCCTCGACCGGACCGAAGCGCGCTACGCCTATATCGGCGAGTTGATGGTGCAAACCGGCAATTGGATCACGCCGTTCATCGACCACGGGGTTCCGTATTGGGCCAAGCCGATCCTAGCCTTCTGGCTCACTGCGGCGTCGTATACGCTTTTCGGCGTCAACGCCTTTGCGGCACGGCTGCCCAATTTTCTGATCTACGCGGCGACCCTGGGGCTCGTCTTTGTCTTGGGCCGCGACCAGCATGACCGCAAATTCGGCCTAGCCGCCACCTGCATTTTCGCCAGCACGTCACTTGCGTTTTATCTCGGCGGCACGGTGATGACCGACCCGGCGCTGATGCTGGGGGTGACGCTGGTGATGACGGGCTTCTGGAAATCCGTGGCCCAGCCGACCGACAACACAGGTCTCTGGGGCTATCTGTTTTTCATCGGCGCCGCCGTCGGCGTTCTGGCCAAAGGCCCGATCGGCGTCGTTTTACCCGGCATTTCAATCATGGTCTGGGCGACGATGCACCGCGAGTGGCCGGAGGTCTGGCGCCGGTTGCCGTGGCTCACCGGTACTGTTTTGACCTTGCTGCTGGTGGTGCCTTGGTATGTGCTGGCCGAAATCCGGACACCGGGCTTCCTGCGCTATTTCATCATCGGGGAGCATTTCGAGCGCTTCCTGGTGCCGCACTGGACCGGCGATCTCTATGGCGGCGGCCGTCCGCGGCCATGGGGGACGATCTGGCTATTCGGGGTGATCGCGAGTTTACCCTGGTCGGTCGCCTGGCCTCTCCTACTCATCAGGCCGCGCGCGCGGCAAGAACTGTTCAATAAAAAGGTACTGCGCGACCGCTGGCTCACCTATCTGGCGCTGTGGATACTGGCGCCGCTCGTCCTATTCACGTTTGCCGCCAATATCCTCATCACCTATGTCGCGCCAGGCCTTGCGGCTTTCGCCTTGCTGACTGTGGAGGCGTTCCGGCGATCTGGCGAAGAGCCCGATCGCAATGGCTTTGCGGCAACTGCCGGGATGGTGCCGGTGCTTTTTCTGGCCGCGGTGATCGCCGTTCTGATCGACCCCGGTTCTCGCTATGTGCGGACCCAGGCCGGTATTATCGCCACCTACAAGCGGCTGACGAAAGAGCGGCCGGCGGACATCGTCTATGTGGTCAACAAGCCATACTCGGCCGACTACTACACGGCGGGAAACGCAAAATACGTCCATGGAAGCAGCGGGATGGTCTCCAGCCTCGCCAAGGGCAATCCCTATTTCGTCGTGCCTGACGATGTTTATCCGCGGCTGCCAGACCAGCTGCGCCAACGGCTGGAAGTGGTCGTCGCGCGCAATCGCAACGTCCTGTTACGGCCAAAATCAGCACCCTAACGGCCGCTCCGGGGAGATTGTCGAATCATCCGCACCGGTAGTAGCTGTAAAAAAAGCGCCTGTCTCAAGAACATTGTTGAGTGGTCTTCGTTGTATGCGGGTCCGTGGTTTCACGCCCACAGGATGGAGATTCGCTTGCACACGTTCACGCTGGCCGACCGCGGTGCCACCAAGGCGCGCGCCTTTACACCGAACCGGACGCTCCGTCGCATAGGCTTTAACGTGATTGTGGTGGCGGCCGCGCTGCTGCTCACCGCCGTTGCGCTTGTCAAAGACGGGATTTTCCCGTCGTCGCCTACGCAGGCGCTCAGAAGCTTACAATCAGTGCAAACCGCTCCGCTGCGCTAGCGGGGCTCGCACGTTCCGCTTCGCCATGCGCCAGCCGGATTCCTGAGCTCGGAATTCGGCCTAGCCCTTGCGAAAGCAGTGCCCGGCCGGGGCGCGGATACTCAATGACTACATGGTGGCACGGCGGCGCTCAGAGCTGCCAAAACCACTTGGCGACTTCGGCCCGTGCTTCGGTCCTGGCGAACGGCAGGTCGCCGAATTCATGGTCGGCTAACATGGTCAATTCGTAACGACTGCGCGTCCGTCGGCGCCATTCGGCGACCCGCGCTGCGATGGCGATGCGGCTGACGGGCGCTGGAAAGGTGAACATGGTCGGCTCCGTTATTCGGTCCTTGAATTTGGCGGCAGACTACGCCGGCGCGCGCTAGCCGCCTGTGACGCGGGTCACAGAACGGACGATTGTCGTTTTGCTGTTTGTCTACAAGGACTTATGCATGCTGCGGCGAGCCTCCGGTAGCGCCTGCGACGCGCTCAGGCGCGCAACGCTGCCGTCTAAATCGGAAATAGCTTTAAGCCGGCGCGCCGCCGCTGGAGAAGCGAAGCGCCGCGATGCGGTCGAGCTCGGCCTGCTCGCGGGCGTTCTCCTCGGCCTTCTCGCGCGCGTGGTCGCGCTCGTCCAGCATCTCGACCTTCTTCAGTTCCTCGAAGGCCTCGCCCAGCATGGCCTGGGCATCGTCGAGCTGGGCCTTCAACTCGTCGGCCGAGCGCTTGAGGTTCTCGCGCCGGCCGATGGCGGCCTTGGCATAGGTCGGATAGGCGAAATGGGCGGGATCGTGGATGCCGGCGCGGTCCTGCTCGGTCTTGATCTCGCGGTCGAGATCGGTGGCGATGCGTTCGAACTCGGCGATCATCGCCTCGATCTGGGCGACCTTGCGCCGCTTCTCGTCGACCTGAAACTTCTTCAGGCGGATGAGGGTTTCGCGTGACTTCATCGACAAAATACTCCCCCGAAGCCCCGAAGTAGCGCCCGCATGCGCACCCGCACGGGCCTTCCGGACCGGTCAACGGGCGCAACTGTGCCGCAATAACGTTAGTTTTCTGTTGCCAGCACTAGATACCGGTTTACCGGTCAGCCAGCCCCGGTTTCGTGGCCTTGCAGGATCGTCTCGAGCCGCTGATAGGCTTCCGCCATACTGGTTGATTCTTCCTTAATTTGAGCGAGGAACCCCTCCAACGGCTTGTGCAGCGCGATGGCCTCGTCGACCTCCGGGCTCGAGCCCGGCCGGTAGGCGCCGAGCCTGATCAGCTCCTCCATGTCCGAATAGGTTGCCATCACCTGGCGCGCCCGGTTGATGGCCGGCAGGTGCTCCGGATCTGCCGCCCGCGGCATGGTGCGCGAGATCGACTTCAGGATGTTGATGGCCGGATAGCGCCCGCGCTCGGCGATCGCCCGTTCCATGACGATATGGCCGTCGAGGATGCCGCGCACGGCGTCCGCCACCGGCTCGTTATGGTCGTCGCCGTCCACCAGCACGCTGAAGATGCCCGTGATCGTGCCGGCCTCGGTGCCGGGCCCGGCGCGCTCCAACAGCCGCGGCAGCTCGGTGAACACGGTGGGCGTATAGCCCTTGGCGGTCGGCGGCTCGCCGGCCGACAGGCCGATCTCGCGCTGGGCCATGGCGAAGCGCGTCACCGAGTCCATCAGCACCAGCACGTCCTTGTCGAGGTCGCGGAAGAACTCCGCGATCGCCAGCGTCAAGTAGGCCGCCTGGCGGCGCATCAGCGCGGGTTCATCGGATGTGGAGACCACCACCACCGAGCGGTCCAGGCCGGCGGCGCCGAGATCGTCCTGCAAGAACTCCTGCACCTCGCGGCCGCGCTCGCCGACTAGCCCGATCACCGAGATGTCGGCGGAGACGTTGCGCGCCAGCATCGACAGCAGCACCGACTTGCCGACGCCGGAGCCGGAGAAGATGCCCATGCGCTGGCCGCGGCAGCAGGTGACGAAGGTGTTGAGCGCGCGCACGCCGAGATCGAGCGGCGCGCCCACGCGGCGGCGGGCATGCGCCGGCGGCGGCGAGGCGCGGAACGGGTAAGGCGTCGGCCCCGCCGGCAGCGGACCCAAGCCGTCGATCGGCTCGGCCATGGCGTTGAGCACGCGACCGAGCCAGGCTTCCGCCGGCCGCACCATGCCGGCGGCAGTGGTGACGATGGCGCGGCAGCCGCGCCGCACCCCGTCGAGCGCCGCAAACGGCATGGCCAGCGCATGGCCGCCGGAAAAGCCCACCACCTCGCAGGGGATGCCGGGCCCGACGCCGGTCTCGACGGTCAGCCGCGCGCCCACCGACATGGCGTGGATGGGTCCTGCCACCTCCACCATCAGCCCGCGCACGCCGACCACGCGGCCGAAGATCTCGACCCCGTCGATGTCGGCAATCTGCTCGGCCAGGGCCTTCATTGCGGGGGTTTCTCCCAGGCCCGCCGGTAACGCCCCGGTAGGCTTACTGCCGCTGTTCCGTTCTTAACTCGGTGTTTACCCGCGTCGTTAATCATTGGGTCATCGTCCGAAGGGACAGCGGCCGAAACGATTCGCCCGGCCAGGACGTTAAGGGCTGAATCCGTAGAGTCGGTTAGGCCTGACTCTTAAACTGAGGCTTGAACGGGTAACGTGGCCAAAAAACCACTCTCCGGCAATATCTTACGCCGATTCGGGGGCGCCTGCCTATGGCGCGCTTGCTTGGGAGAATCAGGTTTTGTTAACCATGCGGGGATAGTGTCGAATCGGTTTGTCCCAGTGGATTTTTCACCCTCGCCGCCTCCTGCGGCGCTGACCTAAAGGCCCGGTTGCGGCGAGAAGGGGACTGGCATGCGCGTATTATTGATCGAAGACGACAGCGCGACCGCTCAATCCATCGAGCTGATGCTGAAATCCGAGAGCTTCAACGTCTACACGACCGACCTGGGCGAGGAAGGGGTCGATCTGGGCAAGCTCTACGACTACGACATCATCCTGCTCGACCTGAACCTGCCCGACATGTCGGGGTTCGAGGTTCTGCGCTCCTTGCGGGTTTCCAAGGTCAAGACCCCGATCCTGATCCTGTCGGGCCTGGCCGGCATCGAGGACAAGGTACGGGGGCTGGGCTTCGGCGCCGACGACTACATGACTAAGCCGTTCCACAAGGACGAGCTGATCGCCCGCATTCACGCCATCGTGCGCCGCTCCAAGGGCCACGCCCAGTCGGTCATCAACACCGGCG
>CAZLWN010000172.1:0-6885 GCA_964563195.1 uncultured Undibacter sp.
TATCACTGATCCTGATGGATCAGATTAAAAACATTCGTTTCACTAATCAATAGGGCAGGCGCTATATGCGCCTCCGAAACACCCCGGAGGATTCGGGTGGGGATTCCGGGTGGTTGCGATGCCGGGGTTAGGGCCATTTGGCGGCCATAACCCGCGAACTGCATGGAGACTGACATGAGTAAAAACATCCCCGTTCTGCCCATCGCCGGCAGCGCCTTAGCGCGCGCCTTTCTCGCCCTGCTCGCCCTGGTGACGCGATGGCTCAAGGATCTGGCGCGCGCGCGCCGCCACCGCCGCGAGGCGGCCGCGCTGGCCGGATTCGACCGGCGCATGCTGGCCGACATCGGGCTGAGCCGCTCCGACCTGAACGACGCCTTCTCGACACCGTTCTGGGAAGACCCGACCGCGCTGCTGCGCGAGCGGGCCGGCGAGCGCCGCCACAACCGGCCGACACGGCACCCGCGTGAGGCGCCGGCGGCACCGACGATCGTGGCCGTCTGCCCACAGCCCGCGCATCGCCGCGCGCTGCCGATGCTCTGAGCCATTCATCGCATAGCGGCCGATCCCTCTCATCGGCTGCGCGATCCGAAACCCGCCGACCATCCCCTCTCGCGGCCGGATCCAGCGCCCGCCGGTCCCTCCCGGTGGGCGCATTTTTTTGCCGGCGGGGAGATGCCGGCGCTCAGCGTCGGTGTGCGATTTCCGGATGCACCAGCGCGCGGCGGTCCTTGACCACGCCGATTTGCGCGCCCAGGCGGGAAATGGTCGCGATCACCTTGCCGTCAAGCTCGCGGTCGCAATTCATGTGCGTCGGCGCGATGAAGAAGTCGGCCTTGTCCCAATCGTCGGTCCATTTTAGGCGTGGGCCGGCTTCCTCTTCGAACGGCAAGCGCTCGCCGCAGACGGTGACTAGGTAATTGGGGTTCGGATCGGTCGCGTCGAGGGTAGCGATATAGGTTTCGAGATCGTCCACCGCCTCGGTCATTATATTCACCCAGTAGTCGGTGACGTAGAGCCGGGCAGCGCCTTCCAGTCCGCCCACCAGCGGATTGTAATAGAGATACTGGTAGGGATGCAGCTCCACCAGGATCGCGGCGTTCCAGATCAGCACCGCCGCGATTGCTGCCAACGCGCCCGCCGCCAGCGCGCGACTGCTGGCGGCGACTTCGCGCAGCATCCAATCGAAGCCGATACCGGCCAACACCGCGAAGGCCGGCACCACGAACAGGAAATGTCGCAGGCCGGTGAAGGCGGGGCCACGATCGACCACCTCACAGATCACGGGGAACAAGGCCATGACGGCGAGCAGAGCGGTATATATGCGTCTATCGCCGGTGTCGCGCGCCGCGCCGTCCGGCAACAGCGTGAACGCCAGCGCGGTGGCGGCGCCCACCAGCATCAAAAGCGGCAATTTAATCAGCAGATAGATCGGCACATAGAGCCGCGGCACCTTGTCCATCTCGTAAACATGGCCGTTGAGCAGCGTGTGGATCTGGTAGTGGAAGTCACCGAAATCGATCAGCCCGCGCAGCGGGTTGAGCGGCGCCAGCGCCGACCACGGCCAGGCCGCCAGCATGATCGCGTAGCCGATGAGAAACGCCGGCACGATCGCGACCACCGACTGCGCGAATATACTGAGCCGGTCGCGCATCGCGCTTCTGCGCAGGCGCACGACATGCATCAGCATGGCGAGACCGGCATAACCGACCAGCAGGAGCCCGAGCACGCGCATGCCGAGCGCGGCGCCCAGCAGTACGCCGAACCACGCGACGTCGCGCCTGCGCGGATGCGGCAGTGCGCGCGTCGCGCGCAGCATGAAATAGGTGGCGCCCATCATGGCGGCCGCGAACGGGATGTCCTTGGTGTGGTTGAACATCGAGCCGTACCACGGCCCGCAGGCCGCGAGCGCGAAGGCGGCGATGGCCCCTGCGCGCGGGCCCGCCACCAGGCGCGCGGTCGCGAAAGTAGCGGCAATTCCGGCAACGCCGCTCAGCGCGCACAGCACGTGGCGGAGATCGTAGGGATCGAAGAACGGCAGCAGGTGCTGGACCAGCACCGCCAGCACATCGAACAACCCGCCGTAGAGATAGAGATTTTCGTAGTGGAACAGTGCCTGGTCGGTGAAACCGCTGGCGTAATAGGCGACGATTAGCTCGCCATAGTGCTGCTGCAACGGCTCGTCGTTGGATACGGCGTACGCGCTGTAGGTGGCGAAGGCCAGCGCCACCAGCGCCGCCAACAGCGCGGCGGTCGCCAGGTCATAGAAGTCGCAGGCGGCGATGTATGTGCGTAGCCGCGCGCCCGGCGCCACGGCGGGCGCTGGCTTGCTTAAATGCGGCATGTGAGGCGACCGCCGCGCGCGGCCGATGGCTGTGCGTTTAGCGGCCTCAGGCAGGGTCCCGGCAGGGCTTCCTCCCATATGGCGGCGGATTTTGGCGTGGGCCGCGACCGCTGTCACGCTGCATCCGTACAATCTTTGTCGGCTGGGTTAGCCTGCCGCCGGCGCGCGAAAACGCGTTTCAGGTCGAGCGGGCGTCCATGCGGTACAGGGGTCAATTTTGGGCTCGCCCGGCCTGATACTCGCCATGGCGGGCCCGGCGCCGGCTCCTGCCATGGGGCGCATCGATTTTGCGCTCAATGCACGGCGGTGAAGAAGCGCGACAGCCGCAAGCCCGACGGCCAAGTCCACAAGGGCCGGCGTGTCATGCCGAGATCCCAGGAACCGACGATCGCGTCCACGCGCCCGACCAGGTTCGTCACCGGCAGCATGCCGACGCCGCCGGCGCCGACCGGCACGCGGCTGTCGGCCGAATTGTCGCGGTTGTCGCCCATGACGAACAGGTGGCCGGGCGGCACTACCGTCTCCGGCATGTTGTCGAGCGGCTCGCTGGCGGCCAGTTTGAAGATCAGGTGGCGGCGGCCCTCGGGCAGCGTTTCGATGAAGCGGCGCACACCCACTTGCGAGCCGTCCTCGTTTTCCATCTTGCCGGTGCCGTCCGGCGCCAGCGCTGCCGGCTTGTCGTTGATCTTGACTTGCCCGCGGCGCATGGCGATGCGCTCGCCCGGCAGGCCGATCACGCGCTTGACCCAGACCTGTGACGGGTCGCCCGGCCAGCGGAACACGACGACATCGCCGCGCCGCGGCAGCGCGCCAAGGACGCGCCGGCTGCTCGGCAGGTCTATGAAGGCGGGCAGCGAGGCTGTGCTGTAGCCGTAAGGGTATTTGGTCGCCAGCAATTCGTCGCCGATCAAGAGCGTCGGCTCCATCGAACCCGACGGCACGTAGAACGGTTCTGCAATTGCGGTCTTGCCCACCATCACGATTAGCACGACGCCGGCGAGATCGATGATGGTCTTGCTCCAGCGGCGCGCGCGTGAGGCGGCGCGCGGCATGTCGTTGCGCTCCGAGGTCGCCATCAGGCCGTGCCTCCGACGGTTATGCGGTCCATGCGCAAGGACGGCTGGCCGACGCCGACCGGCACGCCCTGGCCGTTCTTGCCGCAGGTGCCGATGCCGGGATCGAGCGCGAAATCGTTGCCGATCATCGAAATGCGACGCAAGTCGGTCGGCCCGTTGCCGATCAGCATGGCGCCTTTCACCGGCGCGGTGACCTTGCCGTTCTCGATTCTGTAGGCCTCGGTGCACTGGAACACATATTTGCCCGAGGTGATGTCGACCTGGCCGCCGCCGAAGGAAACGGCATAGAGGCCGTTCTTAACGGAGGCGATTATTTCGGCGCGGTCATGCTGGCCGGCCAGCATGCAAGTGTTAGTCATGCGTGGCATCGGCACGTGGCCATGGGACTCGCGCCGGCCGTTGCCGGTCGGCTTCATGTTCATCAGCCGCGCGTTCTGCCGGTCCTGCATATAGCCTACCAGCTTGCCGTCCTCGATCAGCACCGTGCGGTTGGTTGGTGTTCCTTCATCATCGATCGACAATGAGCCGCGGCGCTGCTGCATGGTGCCGTCGTCGATCACGGTGACGCCCTTGGCGGCGACCTGCTGGCCCATCAGTCCGGCAAAGGCCGACGTCTTCTTGCGGTTGAAATCGCCCTCCAACCCGTGGCCGACCGCTTCGTGCAGCATGACGCCCGGCCAGCCGGAGCTGAGCACCACGTCCATCTCGCCGGCCGGCGCTGGCACCGCCTCGAGATTGACCAGCGCCTGGCGCACCGCTTCGTCCACTGCGCCTTGCCAGGCGTCGGGCGTGATGAAGCGCTCATAGCCCTCGCGGCCGCCGCACCCGAAATTGCCGGACTCCTGGCGGTCGCCGTCGCCCGCCACCACCGAGATATTGAGCCGCACCAGAGGGCGGATGTCGCGATAGGTCGAACCGTCGGCGCGCAGGATTTCCACCACCTGCCAGGTGGCGCCGATGCTGGCGCTGACCTGGCGCACGCGCGGGTCCTTGGCGCGGGCATAGGCATCGATCGTTTCCAGCAATTTCACCTTGGCGTCGAAGGCAGGCAGTGCAAGCGGATTGTCGTCGCCATAAAGCTTAGCGTTGGTGCGCCCGGGCGGCTCCGCGTATTTCCCGCTGTGCCCGCTCTTGACCGCGCGCACCGCCTCGGCGGCGCGCGTCAAGGCGGCTTCCGACAGGTCCGAGGCATGCGCATAGCCGACCGCCTCGTCCTTGACTGCGCGCAGGCCGAAGCCTTGCGAGGTGTCGTAGGTCGCCTGCTTGAGCCGGCCGTTGTCGAACACCAGCATCTCGGCCTGGGCATATTCGAGGAACAATTCGCCGTCGTCGGCGCCGTCGAGCCCGCGCTTGATGAATCCGGCGACCTTGGCCTTGTCGAGCCCGGCGCGGTCGATCAGCGAGGAAATGCCTTCGTCCATGGCTTTGGTTCCTGTGGGCGCCCTCAGCACCGACAAATAGGGTGTCAATATCGGTTATGCGAGCGCGCCGGCCGGCCTGGTCACGGCAGCTTGTCGTAACCCTCGCCAAACCCCGTCAGGCTCATCGGGAAGCCGATGCCTTCTTCCGGCGTCTGGAAGATGATGAAAGTCGCGGTCTTGCCGGTGCGCAGCTTCTTAATCAGCGCTTCGTCCATGACCACTTCGGCAATGCAGCCGTTGGGCAGGCAGCGCACGAAGCCGGCGCGGCCGATGTCGGCTTGGTCGATCTTGAGCCCCAGGCCCGACGGCAGCAGCACGCCGAGCGGCGCCACCACCCGCATCAGTCGGCTCTTGGCGTCGGCGGTCTTGAGTACGATCACGGTCAAGCCGACATTGGCGCGATCTTCCGCGGTCACGCTCTGGATCAGCGCGCATTGCTCGGACTTGGCGCCCGGCGGCGTATCGCAGCGGATTTGCCAGTCCTCGTGCACCGACTTGACCGCGCCCTGGGCGGCGGCCCGCTCTGCCGGAACCAGCGTCAGCACCGCCATCAATGCCAGCGGCCATGCCCAGCGTGCGACGGCGTGCGCACGGTTTCCTATTATTCCCATCCCGCAATCCCTTGGCATGCGGCTTTACCTTTGGCGGCGGCCGGATTGCCGGCGAATCGCTGTCCCGCCATGCATTTTATTCGCCCCGTTGGGTTATGCCCGGCTTTTCCTGTCAAGCAAAGGCGACGGGGGCTGGCCAAGCCCATCCAAGCCGCCGTCCCGTGGCATAAATACGGCGCCGGAAAACGGGGGCAGGGCTATCCCGTTTACCGCCCGCGCCACCGCATGAAGGTGCATTGCAGCAGCCCCGGAATTGTGGTTTGAGAGGCCGGGATTTCCCCCCGTCCCGCCGCACGACAGCCAACGCTGCCACGCCCGTGGCAAAACGCCGTCTTCAAGCGGGCCGCGCCGAACATCATGCCTGCGGTGGGCGGCAAAACGGGGCCATGGATTCCAAGGCCGTTTTTCTCGTCGAGGGAGCGCAAACGACAATGCTGTTGTTAAAGCGATTGATCACATTCCTGGTCATGGGCGTGACCGTTCTGGCGGGCGGGGGGGCAGCATTGGCCGCGACCGGTCAGCCGCAACCGTGGCAGCTCGGCTTTCAGCCGGGCGCTACCCCAGTGATGGACGACGTCATCTGGTTCCACGACTTTTTGCTCTGGATTATCGCGGCGATCGCGCTGTTCGTGCTGGCGCTTTTGGTGATCGTGGTGGTCAAGTTTAACGCCCGCAGCAATCCGGTGCCCTCGCGCACGACCCACAATACCACCATCGAGGTGATCTGGACGGTGGTGCCGGTACTGATCCTGGTGACGATCGCGGTGCCCTCGTTCCGTCTGCTGTTTTATCAGCTCAACATACCGAAGGCAGATGTGACGGTGAAGGCTACCGGCAAGCAGTGGTTCTGGAGCTACAGCTATCCCGACAGCAAGTTCGAGTTCGATTCGCTGATGGTGCAGACCAAGGACTTGAAGCCCGGCCAGCCGCGCCTCCTTACCGTCGACAATGAAATGGTGGTGCCGGTCAACAAGGTGGTGAAGGTGCTCACCACCGGCGCCGACGTGATCCATTCCTTCGCGGTGCCGGCGTTTGGCATCAAGATCGACGCCATTCCCGGCCGCGTCAACGAGACCTGGTTCAAGGCCGAGCGTGAAGGCACCTATTACGGCCAGTGCTCGGAGCTGTGCGGCCGCGACCACGCCTTCATGCCGATCGTGGTCCACGTGGTGAGCGACAAGGACTATACGGCCTGGCTCGATCAGGCGAAAAAGAAATACGTGTCAACTGATGACGGCGACAACAGCGCCCATCCAACCGCCATGGCCGCGGCCGGCGAAAACAAGTGACACACATATAAGAACTCGAATATTATTCGGGCGACAAAGGCGAGGATCGAAGGACAATAACGATGGCTCAGACTGCGGCTGCGCACGGCACCCATGACACCAACGGTCACCATCCGACCGGATGGCGCAGGTTTGTCTATTCGACCA
>CAZLWN010000173.1:0-6822 GCA_964563195.1 uncultured Undibacter sp.
CGCAGGGTCCGCACGCGCTCGCCGAGGCGGCGCAGATAGGCGTCGCTGTCGCGGGGCGCGGGCGCCTTGGCACGGGCTGATTTCATGGTCTCTCGGCTAACATGCAGTATAATGCAATGCAATAGGCTCGTTTGGAACTGATCCGCAAGGCTAATGTTTATCCCTGTTGTAATCGGGCGGATGACATGCTAGCTCTATGCAAAATAATGCATGAAGGGTGAGGAGGGGGCCGGGGCGATGGTGCGCCCGGCGCCCATGACGGGTTTATGACGATGATCGATTATCAGACCGACCCATCGCGCTATCGCCATTGGCGCATCGAACCGGATGGCGACATCGCCTACCTGATCATGGATGTCAATCAGGCCGGCGGGCTCGGCGATTACGAGCTCAAGCTCAACTCCTACGATCTCGGCGTTGATATCGAACTCAATGACGCCGTGCAGCGGCTGCGCTTCGAGCACCCGGAAGTGCGCTGCGTGGTGATGAAGTCCGGCAAGGACAATGTGTTCTGCGCGGGCGCCAATATCCGCATGCTGGGCAAGTCGACCTACCAGCAGAAGGTGAATTTCTGCAAGTTCACCAATGAGACTCGGCTCGCCATTGAGGATGCATCCGAGAATTCCAAGCAAATCTACGTTTGCGCTATCAACGGCAACGCCGCCGGCGGTGGCTATGAACTGGCGCTGGCTGCCGACCACATCATGCTGGTGGACGACCGCCGCTCGGCGGTGGCGCTTCCGGAGACGCCGCTGCTGGCGGTGTTGCCGGGCACCGGCGGGCTCACCCGCGTCACCGATAAGCGCAAGGTACGGCGCGACCGCGCCGACGTGTTCTGCTCGACCGAGGAGGGCGTGCGCGGTTCCAAGGCCGTTGATTGGCGGCTGGTGGACGAGGTGGTGCCCAATTCGAAATGGAAGAATACGGTCACCGCACGCGCGCACGAGATCGCGGCGCGCTCCGACCGGCCGAAGGACGCAAAAGGAATTCAGCTCACGCCGCTTGCGCGCACCATCGAAGGCGACCGCGTGTCCTATTCGCATGTGGACGTGGAGCTCGAGCGCGAGCGCGGGCTGGCCACGCTGACCGTGCGCGGGCCGTCCGACAACGCGCCGGCCTCGGTCGCAGCCGCCCATGCGCTGGGCGCCAAGTTCTGGCCGCTCACGGTGGCGCGCGAATTGGAAGACGCTATCCTGCATCTGCGCACCAACGAGCAGACGATTGGCGTGGTGCTGCTGCGCACCGACGGTAATGCGCAAGGAGTGCTGGCGCATGACGATTTTCTCGCCAAGGCCAATGGTGACTGGCTGATGCGCGAGATCCGCCACTACCTCAAACGGGTCCTCAAACGCGTGGACGTGACGCCGAAAAGCTTCATCGCGCTGATCGAGCCGGGCTCCTGCTTTGCCGGCACTTTGGCTGAGCTTGCCTTCGCGGCCGACCGTTCATTGATGCTGATCGGCGCCCGCGAGGGCGACAACCGCAAGCCGGCGGCGATCACGCTGGGACAAACCAATTTCGGTTTCTATCCCATGGGAAATGGGCTGACGAGGTTGCAGACCCGCTTCCTCGGCGCGCCGGAGCAGGTCGACACGCTGAAAACCAAGATCGGTGAGCCGATCGAAGGCGAGGAGGCGGCCGAGCTCGGTCTCGTCACCATGGCCTATGAAGACTTCGACTGGAACGATGAATTACGCGTCATGCTGGAGGAGCGCTTGAGCTTCTCGCCTGACGCCATGACCGGCATGGAAGCGAATCTGCGCTTCGCCGGCCCCGAGACCATGGAAACCAAGATTTTTGGGCGTTTGACCGCCTGGCAGAACTGGATCTTCCAGCGGCCGAACGCCATCGGCGAGCAGGGCGCGCTCAAGCTCTACGGCAGCGGGGTCTCGCCGACCTTCAATAAGGAAAGGGTTTAGTCATGAGCATGGCGGCGGTCGACTACGACGGCTTGATCCCCAACAACGTCGCGCTCGGCGGCGACGTGCGCGTCAAGCGCGCGCTGGAGAAATGGCATCCCGGCTATATCGGCTGGTGGATGGACATGGGGCCGGAAGGCTTCCAGAATGCGTTGGTCTACTTACGCACCGCTATCGGCGTCGATCCCAAGGGCTGGGCCAAGTTCGACTATGTGCGCATGCCGGAATACCGCTGGGGTATCCTGCTAGCGCCGCCGCGCGAGGGCCGCAAGATTCCCTTCGGCAGCCACAAGGGCGAGGACGCCTGGCAGGAAGTGCCGGGCGAGTACCGTGCCATGCTGCGTCGGTTGATCGTCATCCAGGGCGACACCGAGCCCGCCTCGGTCGAGCAGCAGCGCCATCTCGGCACGACCGCGCCCTCGCTTTACGACATGCGCAACCTGTTCCAGGTAAATGTGGAGGAAGGCCGTCACCTGTGGGCGATGGTCTACCTGCTGCAGAAATATTTCGGCGCCGACGGCCGCGAGGAAGCGGAAGCGCTGCTGCAGCGCCGCTCCGGCGATCCCGACACGCCGCGCATGTTGGGCGCCTTCAATGAGAAGACGCCGGACTGGCTGTCGTTCTTCATGTTCACCTATTTCACCGACCGCGACGGCAAGATGCAGCTCGAGGCGCTGGCGCAGTCCGGCTTCGATCCGCTGTCGCGCACCTGCCGCTTCATGCTCACCGAAGAAGCCCACCACATGTTTGTCGGCGAGACCGGCGTGACGCGCATTGTGCAGCGCACCTGCGAAGCGATGAAGGAGGCCGGCATCAGCGACCCCAACGAGATCGACAAGGTGCGCAAGCTCGGCGTCATCGACCTGCCGACCATCCAGAAGAAGGCCAACCTGCATTTCTCGCTCACACTCGATCTGTTCGGCAACGAGATCTCGACCAACGCCGCCAATGCCTTCCACGCCGGCCTCAAAGGCCGCTTCCGTGAGGATCGGCTGCAGGACGACCACCAGCTCGAGAGCGGCAACTATCCGGTGCTGCGCCTGATCGACGGCAAGGTTCAGAACGACGACGCCCCTGCGCTGTCGGCGCTCAATATGCGACTGCGCGACGACTACGTCGCCGACTGCAATATCGGCGTTGGCCGCTGGAACAAGGTGATCGCCGAGCACGGCATTCCGTTCGAGATCAAGCTGCCGCACGTCGCCTTCCACCGCCATATCGGCGAATTTTCGCGCACCAACGCTGATGTCGACGGAAAGATTCTCTCGCCCGCCGAGTGGACACATCGGCGAACCGATTTTCTGCCCTCCGCGGCGGACAAGGATTTCATCGAAAGCCTGATGCAGCCGCAGTTCGAACCGGCCAAGTTTGCCAGCTGGATCGCGCCGCCCAGGGTCGGCATCGATAACAAGCCGGGCGACTTCGAATACGTGAAGATTGCCGACGCGTAATTGACCTGTCATGCCGGGACGCCGCGCCGAAGCCCGCGAGGGCGAATGCGGGCAGGCCCGGCGTCAGGACGCGACATAGAATTCGCGCCTGACAATAAAGTGGGGAGGGCCGCCGGATGGCCGTGGAAGCGCTTGAAAGTTATCTCGGCGGGCAATGGTCGCGCGGGCAGGGCGTTGAGACCGAGCTCATCGATCCTACAAACGGCCAAGTGTTGGCGACAGCCAGCGCGAAGGGCCTCGATCTCAAATCGGCGCTGGCCTATGCGCGCGACACCGGCGGGCCGGCGCTGCTCGCGCTCTCCTATGCCGAACGGGCGAAACTGCTCGGTGCCATTGCCGATGTGCTGGTCGCCAACCGCGCGCGCTACGAGGAAATCGCCGTCGCCAATTCCGGCAACACCAAGATTGATGCGGCAATCGACATCGACGGCGGCATCGGCACGCTGAAATATTATGCCCGGCTCGGCGCGGGGCTGGGCGACGCCAAGACCCTGCTCGACGATAAGCCGGTGCGACTGGCCAAGGCTGAGAATTTCCAGGCCATCCATTTGCTGAGCCCACGCCATGGCGTCGCCGTGCACATCAACGCCTTTAATTTTCCGAGCTGGGGTCTGTGGGAAAAGGCGGCCTGCGCGCTACTGTCGGGCATGCCGATGCTGGCAAAGCCGGCCTCTGCGACCTGCTGGCTCAGCCATCAGATGGTGCGCGACGTTATTGCGGCCAACGTGCTGCCGGCGGGCGCGCTTAGCCTGTTGTGCGGCGGCATCGGCGATCTGCTCGATCACGTCACCGCCAATGGCGTCATCGCTTTTACCGGCTCCTCCGGCACCGCCAACAAAATAGTCAGCCACCGCAACGTGCTGGCGCGCGGCACGCGCGTGAACGTCGAAGCCGACAGCATCAACGCCGCGCTGCTGGCGCCGGATTGCCAGCCGGCGACGCCCGCCTTCGATGCCTTCATCAAGGAAGTGGCAAAGGAAATGACCGTGAAGGCCGGGCAAAAATGTACCGCCATCCGTCGGGTTTTCGTGCCGGCGCAGCAGACCAATGCGGTGACCGACGCCTTGGCCGCTCGGCTCGCGAAAGTCAAAATCGGCGATCCGCGCAGCGACACGACGCGCATGGGTCCTTTGGTCACGCGCGCACAGCAAAAGGCCGCGCTTGAAGGCATCGGCCGCCTAGCGCAAGAGGCGGGCTTCGTGACCGGCGGCGAGGACGCGCCCAAGCTCGACGGCATCGATGGCGCCAAATCGGCCTTCGTCGCGCCGACCCTGCTCAAGGCCGAGGACGGCTCAGGCACCGCCGTGCACGACACCGAGGTGTTCGGCCCCTGCGCCACCCTCATCCCCTATAAGGGCGAGGCGCAGGCATTTGCGCTGGTCGCGCGCGGCGGCGGCTCGCTGGTGGCCTCGGTCTATGGCGACGACCGCGATTTCCTGGCGCGCGCGGTGCACGAACTGGCGCGGCTGCACGGCCGTATCCTCGCGGTAGAACCTTCGATTGCCGATGCCCATACCGGGCACGGCATCGTGATGCCGCAATGCCATCACGGCGGCCCCGGCCGCGCCGGCGACGGCGCCGAGCTCGGTGGGCTGCATGGCTTGCGCTTCTATCACCAACGCGTGGCGGTGCAGGGCTCGACCGATCTGCTCGGCGTGTTGCAGGCGACCACGGCGCCGGCGCATTGAGACGTTCGCTTTTTCCGTTCACGGGAAGACGGCGAAGCGAATTCCTCCCCACCCTCCCCCTCTTTGGGGAGGGATTTTTTTCACCGTTCGGCGGACCGCAGATCCTCCTCGCGCAGCTTGAAGCGTTGGATCTTGCCGGTGGCGGTGCGCGGTAAGTCCGTGCGCAACTCGATCCAGCGCGGGTATTTCCAGGCGCCGGCGTATTCCTTGACGTGGAGCTTGAGTTTCTCGAGCAGGCTTTCGTCGGCCGCATAGCCGTTTTTGAGCACGATGAAGGCTTTCGGCTTGATCAGCCCGTCGGCGTCCTGCTTGCCGATGACGGCGGCTTCCAGCACCGCCTCGTGCGAGGCGAGCGCGGCCTCAACATCGAACGGCGACACCCACATGCCGCTGACCTTGAACATGTCGTCGGTGCGCCCGCAGTAGTAATAGTAGCCGTCAGCGTCGCGGCGGTACTTGTCGCCGGTATAAGTCCATTCGCCGACGAAGGTCCGGCGGCTCTTGGCGCGCTGGTTCCAGTAGCCTTCGCCCGCCGACGGCCCGCGCACGATCAGCTCGCCGATCTCGTCGGCGCCTAGCTCGCGCCCGCTCTCGTCGACGATGCGCGCCTCGTAGCCGGGCACCGGCTTGCCGGTTGAGCCGTAGCGGATGTCGTCCGGCCTGTTGCTGAGGAACGTCTGCAGCAGCTCGGTGGAGCCGATGCCGTCGAGCACGTCGACGCCGACAACGTCACGCCAGCGCTCGCCGATATGCGCAGGCAACGCCTCGCCGGCCGATACGCAGATGCGCAGCCGGTCGGAGCCGGCGCCTTTGCTGATTTTTGGATGCGCGAGCAGTGCGGTGTAGAGCGAGGGCACGGCGTAGAAGATGCTCGGCTGGTGGCGGCGCATGATCTCGAACACGCCGTCGGGCGTCGGCCGCGGCGGCCACAGCACTGAGGTTGCGCCGACCGACAGCGGGAAGGTCATGGCGTTGCCAAGTCCATAGGCGAAGAACAGCTTGGCCGCGGAATGCACGACGTCATTCTCGCTGATGCCGAGCACGCCCTGGCCGAACAACTTCGCGGTCGCCATCAGGCTGGAATGCACGTGCTTGACGCCCTTGGGGTCGCCGGTCGAGCCGGACGTATAGAGCCAGAACGCCACTTCGTCGGACAGCGTGTCGGCGGTGAACAGCGCGGCGCTCGCCTTGGCGATCGCGTCCTCGAACAGATGCACCGCGCGGCCGGGGAAGCTCGCTCTGTCGTCTTCGGTGGCGCCGACCAGGATGACGGTTTCGAGATGCGGCAGGTGCTTGACGATCGGCCAAATCGCCTGCGCCAGCGGCGCCGCCGCGATCAGTGCGCTGGCGCGCGAATCGGCAAGGATATAGGCGTATTGCGCGGCATTGAGGAAGGTATTGAGCGGGATCGCGATCGAGCCGGAGCGGATCGTGCCCCAGAACGCCACCGGCGTGTCGACGGTGTCGGGCAATAACAGCGCAACGCGATCCTCTTGCCGGATGCCAAGCGAGCGCAGGGCATAGGCGAGACGCACGCTGCGCGCCTGCAACTCGCCATAGCTGAGCGTACGGTCGGGATCGATGAAAGCGGTCTTGGCGCTCAAGCCCCGCGCCACATGGGCGTCGATGAAATCGCCGACGGCGTTGTAGGGGCGGCGCTCGGTGAAGTCGTCCAACACGTTGCTTGCCCCGTTTCCCGCTCAGCTTTTGAACAGCTGCATCAACAGCCGCCGCGCCAGCACGCCGGCCACGCGCCGGCGGTAA
>CAZLWN010000174.1:0-6765 GCA_964563195.1 uncultured Undibacter sp.
GGGAATGATCTTGCCGAGCATGATCTCGACAGGCGTGATCGGCATGGAAAGCAGGTTCTCCATGGTGCCGCGCTCGATCTCGCGCGTGACCGAGAGCGCGGTGAAGATCAACATGGTCATGGTGAGGATGGTGCCGACCAGCCCCGGCACGATGTTGAGCTGGCTCAAGCCCGCCGGGTTGTAGCGCGAGTGGCTGCGGATTTCGAACGGCATTTCGGTGGTGACCGGAATGGCGCGGTCATGGATCAGCGCGACCTGCACCGCCTTGCCGAGCGTCCCAAGCGCGGAGCCGGAGGCGACCGGATCGGTGGCGTCCGCGGTCACTAGCATCGTGGGTTTGTCGCCACGCCGCACGGAGCGCTCGAAATTCGCCGGAATTTCGATGCCGAACAGCACCTTGCCGGACGCCAGCAGATCGTCAAGCTGGCGTTCCGTGCGCGGCAACTCGGTGATGTCGAAATAGGCGGTGTTCTTCAGCGCGGCCAGGATCGAGCGCGACAAGTCGCTGTGCTCCTGCAGCAGCACCGCGGTCGGCAAATGGCGCGGGTTGGTGTTGATGGCGTAGCCGAACAGCATGAGCTGGATGAGCGGGACCATGATGATCATGCCAAACGACACCCGGTCGCGCTTGAGCTGGATGAATTCCTTGACCAGCACCGCCCAGGTCTTACGCCAGAAGCCGCTGCCGGGCAGGCGACGCGGCGCTTGCGTCGGCAGAAGTTGCGTCATTGGAAATTATCCCGCGCCTTGCCCATCAGGTCGATGAACACGTCCTCGAGCGAGGGCTCGGAAGGCGCCCAGGCAAGGTCCTTGCGATTGCGAAAGGGCTTGATCGCGGCTTCGAGCGTGCCGGCGTCGCGTCCCGACACGTGCAGGCTATTGCCGAACGGCGCCACCATGTCGACGCCCGCTTTGCCGGTCAGCTCCTCGGCGAGACCGTTGAGCCGCTCACCTTCGGCGGCGCTGACGACGAAGGTGGTCAGGTGCGAGGCCGCGATCACCTCCTCGACCGTGCCGCGCACCAGCAATTCGCCGTAGGCGATATAGGCGATCTCGTGACAACGCTCGGCCTCGTCCATGTAGTGGGTCGACACCAGCACGGTGAGGCCGTCGGCGGCGAGCGCGTGGATCTCGTTCCAGAAGTCGCGCCGCGCCTTGGGATCGACGCCGGCGGTCGGCTCGTCGAGCAGCAGCAGTTGCGGGCTCGGCAGCGTGCAGGCGCCGAGCGCGAGGCGCTGCTTCCAGCCGCCGGAGAGCTCGCCGGCGAGCTGCTCCTCGCGGCCCTGCAGGCCGAGCCGGTCGATCGCCGCGCGCGCGACCGCGACCGGCTTGGCGATGCCGTAGATGCGGCCGATGAATTCCAGGTTCTCGCGCACCGAAAGGTCCTCGTAGAGGCTGAAGCGTTGCGTCATGTAGCCGACTTGGCGCTTAATCTTGTCGGCCTCGCTGCGAATGTCGTAGCCGAGGCAGGTGCCCTCGCCCTCGTCGGGCGTGAGCAGCCCGCACAGCATGCGGATGGTGGTGGTCTTGCCGGAGCCGTTCGGCCCGAGGAAGCCGTAGATGGTGCCGCGCTTGACCTGCATGGACAGGTTGCGCACCACCGCGCGGCCGTCGAATTTCTTGGTGAGGCCATGCACGTCGATGACGATGTCTTGTGCGCCGTTTTGCGCGTTCACTTGGACTGCTCCGACAGCGTGACAGTGACCGGTTGGCCGACGCGGAACTTCTCCGGTTGCGCGGGCCGCGCCTCGATCATGAACACCAGCTTGGCGCGCTCCTCGCGGCTGTAGATCACCGGCGGGGTATATTCGGCACTCTTGGCGATGAACGTGACCTTGGCGGTCAGGTCCTTTTCGCAGCCGTCGCAGGACACCTGCACCGTCTGCCCGTATTTTACGGCGGGCAGCAGCGTTTCCGGCGTGAAGAAGCGGATCTTGAGATTGCCCGGCGGCAGCAGTGCGATCACCGGCCGGCCCGGCGGCACGGTTTCGCCCGGACGATAGTAGACCTCCTGGACGGTGCCGTCGGCGGGGCTCACCGCGCGGCGGCGCGCGAGACGGGTCTTCGACCAGGCCAGATTGGCGCGCGCCTGGCGCAATGCCGCCCACGTGTCGTCGAGCGTCTTCTGCGTTCCGGACTTGGACTTGAGCAATACCTCGGCACGGTCGAAGTTCTGCTGCGCCGTGGACACGGCCGCCTGCCCCACCGCCACGTCGGCTTTTTGCAGATCGTCGTCGAGGGTAAACAGCAACTCGCCCTTCTTCACTTGGTCGCCCTCGCGGACTTTGAGCACCTCGACGCGCCCTTGTTCGTCCGGGCTCACGAACACCAAGTCGGCCTCGACCCAGCCCTGCAACTCGCGATCGTTGCGATCGTCGCAGGCTGCGAGCGCAAGCGCCGCCAGCACCACCGCCGCCAAGCCGACAAGTCTCGTCCTCATGGCGTACTCCTGGGTGCAAACAACAGCGCGAGATGGGTCTTCATCATGGCGCGCACGTCGAGCGGCTCGAAGCGTTCGAACAGGCCCGCCCAGATGATGGCGACCAGACCGGGCGCGGCGATGATCTGCGGGAAATCGACGAGGCCGGCGGGCGCCTCGCCGCGCGCGGCAGCGCGGGCGACGAGCGCGCGCACCGCCGCGATGATGCGCGACAGCACTTCGCGATAGTAAAACTCGGCGAGGTTGGGGAAGCGGCGGCCCTCCGCGATCATTAATCGGATCACGTCCTTGCGGCGCGTCTCGTAGACCTCGCGCACGAACAGGTCTGCGAAATGCTCGGCGAGCGTGCTGATCGGCAAGTCCGCATTGCCCATGGCCTCGATGGTGCCGACCAGCGGGGTGAGCATGGTGCGGATCAGCTCCTGGAACAGGCTCTCCTTGTCGCGGAAGTAGAGATAGATCGTGCCCTTGGCGACGCCGGCGCGCCGGGCCACGTCGTCGAGCCGCGTGGCGGCGAAGCCGCTGGCCGAGAATTCGTCGAGCGCGGCGGCCAGGATCGCCTCGCGGCGGGCGGCGCTGCGCTCGGCGCGGGCGGCGCGCTTGGCCGGCTGGCGGCCGGCCGCAGCGCCTCCGTGCGAGGCCCGCATGCGGCGGGCGATCGATTGTTCTTTGGGCTGCCTTGCCATGCTCACACAATAATGACTGACTGGTCAGTCATTTATAGGGTGGCAGTGACCGCTCCGCAAGGCCTAAAATAACGTCGTCAAATCAATGCGATAAGCTCGCCTGCCATGCGCGCGCGGCCACCAGCCTGGACGATGGGAGTGGAATTCAGCCCTTGGCGTCGCAGAAAAAGGCGCGGATGACGCATTCCTTGCCGCCGCCCTTGTAGCAGGCGCGCAGCGCCGCGTTCTGGGCGCGACCGAGCTCGGGACCCTTGCCCCAGCCATGCGATCCGCACGGATTGATGTAATCGATCGCCAAGGCGGCGCAGCCGCGCTGGACGCTCACCACCACGCGGCAGGCACTTCCGGCGCACTTGGCCAGGGCACTTTTGCGCGCCGCCTCAGCGGTCAGGAAATCATACGACTCGCCGAAGGCGCCGCAGTTGCCGATCGCCAGCGCGCCGGCCGCGCGCACCGTGTTGACGGCGACCAGCATCAGCGTCGCGGTCGCAAGCAGCAGAGCCGCGGCCACCAATGCACGCATGATCGGCGTGAAGCTTTCGGTCATCCCCATCCCTACCCGAAGCGTCGCCGCCAGATAGGAGTGAGTCGGGGGACGCGATCAACGATTCGAGTCTCAGGCGCGTTCGATTTCGGCCTTGACCGCGGAAAGCGACTCGGGCGTGTCGATGTCGGTCAACGCCGCGTCATCGGCGACCGGCACTTCGGCAACCGCCTCGGCATAAGAGCCGATCAGGTGGCGGGCGCCGATATCGCCGTTGATCGCCATCAGATCGTTAAAGAACCGGCGCGACCACACGACCGGATTGCCGCGCCGCCCGGCGATGCTCGGCACCACCACCAGCGCGCCGCGCGCCGGATCGAAAGCCGCGATCAATTTGTCGATCAGCGCCGCGTTCACCTGCGGCATGTCGCCAAGGCAGATGATGGCACCGTCGGCATCGTCCGGCACCGCGGCGATGCCGGCCTTGAGCGACGTGCCGAGCCCTTCGGCGTAATCGGGATTGTGCACAACTTTCACCGGCAGCCCGTTAAGCGCTTGCTCCACGCGCTCGCGCTCGTGACCGGTGACGACGATGACGGGGTTCGCGCGCGAAGCCAGCGCCTGCTCGGCCGCGATCCGCACCAGCGGCTTACCGCCGATTTCGGCAATCAGCTTGTTGACCGCGCCCATGCGGGTGGAGCGGCCGGCCGCCAGCACCACCGCGGCGATGCGGCGGCCTTTCTCCGGCTGCGGCTCGGTGCGCGGCTGCGGCCGCGTGACGATCTCCATCAACAGCCCGCCGACGCCCATGCCGGTGATGTCGGCGCGCGACACCGGCAAGCCCGCCAGCAGCCGCATCAGCACCCAGTCGAAACCGTTTTCTTTCGGGCTGCGCGCGCAGCCGGGCGCGCCCAGCACCGCCTGGCCGCGCAGCCTACCGATCAAAAGCAAATTGCCGGGATCGACCGGCATGCCGAAATGCTCGATTGTGCCGCCGACCGCCTCCAGCGCCGCCGGAATGACGTCGCGGCGGTCGGCAATGGCGGAGGCTCCGAACACGATCACCAGCTCGGCGCCTTCTTTCAGCACCTCGTCGATGGCCTTGGCGAGCGCTTCCTGCTCATGCGGCACGCGGCGCTCGGCGATGATCGAAGCGCCGGCCGGCTGAATGCGCTCGCGCGTAATTTTCAGCGTCTTGTCGACCACCTTGGGCGAAAGGCCCGGCAGCAAGGTCGACACCACGCCGATCCTCTTGATCTTGTAGGGCGCGATGCGAATGACCGGCTTGACCTTGGCGGCCGCCGCCACCGCCTGGTCGCGGGCGGCACTTTCAACCGCAAACGGAATGATCTTCACGGTGGCGATCATCTCGCCTTCGACCACCGGCTTGAACGCGGCAAGCGTCGCCAGCGTCACCGCCTCGTCGATGCGGTTGAGCCGGTCGATGGTGTCTTTGTCGACCACCAGCACGCCAGCACTCTCGGCGAACAGATTGCAGCGCCCGGTAAAGGCGCGGTCGATGCGCACCCCCGGGCCGGCGATGGCCGCGGCGATATCGGCGGCGGCCCGGTCCTCCGGCACGTCGCCGGCTTCGCCGCGCGCGACCACGATCGCCCTGACGCCTGCGCGGTCAAGTGCCGCGACCTCCTTCGCCCCGATCAGCGTGCCTTTCTTGAGCACCAGATCGCCCTGGCGAATGGAATGCACGGCGGTGGCGCCGAGCGCCTCCTTCACCGGGACGGCGCCGAACTTCATTCCGCCTCCGCTGCCTTGTCGGCTTTCAAGCGCAGCGTCTGCGTGATTTCGCCCATGATGGCGAGCGCGATCTCGGCCGGAGACACCGCACCGATGGGCAGCCCGATCGGCGCATGGATGCGCGCGATGGCGGCGTCGCTTAGCCCCGCCTCCTTCAGCCGCGTCACGCGCTTGGCATGGGTCTTCTTGGAGCCGAGTGCGCCGATATAGAAGCAATCGCGAACCAGCGCGTGCTGCAAGGCCGGATCGTCGATCTTCGGGTCGTGGGTGAGCGCGACGAAGGCGGTGTATTGATCGACATTGAGCGGCGGCAGCGCCACATCCGGCCATTCCGCGATCACCTTCACGTCGGGAAAGCGCTCGATGCTGGCAAAGGCAGTGCGCGGATCGACGATTGTCACGTCGTAGCCGAGCAATTGCCCGACCGGCGCCAGCGTCTGGCTGATATGCACTGCGCCTGTAATGATGAGTTTCGGCGACGGCACGTAGACCGTGAGGAACATGCGGCCCTGCGGCGTCTCCTCCATGCCGCTTTTGGCCATTCGCAATCGCTTTTCCAGCGCGCTTTTGAGCGGATCCTTGGCGACGTCGGCGGCCTTGACCAGCCGCTGCGTGCCTTTCTCGACGTCGGTGACCAGCACCGCCGCGAGGCGCGCTTCGCGTTCGGCATTGAGGGTGTGGAGAATGTCGAGTTTCACCTCAGCTCACCTTCTCGACATAGACCCGGATGGTGCCGCCGCAGGACAGGCCCACGTTCCAGGCGGTCTCGTCGGCGACGCCGAATTCCAGCATTTTCGGCTTGCCGCTTTCGATCACGTCCATGGCCTCGGTCACCACCGCGCCCTCGACGCAGCCGCCGGACACGCTCCCAAGAAAATTGCCCTCGTTGTCGATCACCAGATTGGAGCCGACTGGGCGCGGCGCCGAGCCCCAAGTCTCCACCACGGTGGCGAGCGCAACATCGCGCCCGGCTTTGCGCCAGTCCTCGGCGGCTTTGAGAATGTCTTCGTCTCGCGTGAGCATCGTGCGCCTCCGTGGCTAAGCTACCTGCTTCAGCATCGTTTTCGGATCGTAGCCCTTGGCGGGCGCTCCCGACAATGCGCGCACCAACCCGGTCATGGACTCCAGATTGTAGATCGGCCGCAACTCGTCGACATGCGGCAGCATGGTGCGCACGCCTTTGGCGCGCGCCTCGAAGCCGTCGAAACGCAAGAGCGGATTGAGCCAGATCAGCCGCCGGCAGGAGCGGTGCAGCCGGTCCATCTCGAAGCCCAGCGTTTCGTCGGCGTCGCGCTCGAGCCCGTCGGTGATCAACAGCACCACCGCGCCCTGCCCGAGCACGCGTCGCGACCAGTTCTTGTTGAAGGCGCGCAGCGAGGAGGCGATGCGGGTGCCGCCCG
>CAZLWN010000175.1:0-4822 GCA_964563195.1 uncultured Undibacter sp.
TTTTCCAAGAGTCGGCGGATGGCTTCGGGACGCGTGAGTGGCTCTCCGCTGACAATCGCTGGCCTGTGGGATGAATGGAAAGACATTGAGACTGGCGAGCCTCTCAAGTCATGCACGTTGATAGTCACCAACGCCAACAAGCTTGCGAGCAAGGTACACGACCGGATGCCGGTGCTGTTGCAGTCGAAGGACTTTGATCGCTGGCTAGCAGGCACCGCTGGCACCGATTTGCTTAAGCCGGCGCCCAACGACTATTTGCAAGTGTGGCCGGTGTCGAGACGGGTGAACAGTTCACGCACGGCGGGCGATGATCCATCGCTGATTGATCGTGTTGCTGCTTAGGAATGTGCAGGTCGGAGGTCCGCTTTTGGGGCGAACCGGACATGGCCGAAGGAGGCCAATGACGCGAATGACCCAACTGTGACATCAGCCGCCTCATAGTGCGTCTTAGCCACTGTCGCGCTTAGCCCTTTCGGTGTGCCAAGCCGCGGCGCTACACTGCCATCTCCAATCTTAGGGGCCGGCTATGAGGCGGCGGGATTTTATTGGCGGTCTTAGCGGTACCGCTTTGGCGTTGCCTTTCAGGGTGCAGGCGCAACAGCCCGCAATGCCAGTGATTGGATATCTGGATGTCTATTCAACGCCGCCCCGTTGGGCAGAAGCCTTTCGCGGCGGGCTGCGCGACCTCGGCTATATCGAAAACCAGACTATTATCATTGAATGGCGATCTGCGGCCGGCAAGACCGCGCGACTGCCGGGTCTCGCTGCAGCACTTGTTCGGCTTCAACCCAAAGTCATCGTCGCTGAAACTCCTGTCGCGGCACTAGCCGCCAAAAGTGCTACCGCAACTATTCCCATCGCTGTCATTATGGCTAGCGATGCGGTGGAGCTCGGGCTCGTGAAGAGTCTGGCGCGACCGGACGGCAACATAACGGGACTGTCGACTCAATCTGCGGAACTATTCGGCAAGAGGCTGGAACTCCTCACCGAGATCGTGCCTGGCCTCGTTCGCGTGGGCGTTGTCGGAAGTATTGCCAGCCGTCCCGCCCGAACGAATTATGGGCACTTGCAAGCCGCAGCTGCCGCTTTGCACTTGCACGTCGAGTTATTCGAGGTGAAGCGGCCCGAGGACTTCGATACGGCGTTTAAGGCTGCCTCTAAGCGCGTGGGCGGGGTCGTTGTGTTCAATAACGCCATTGTTAGAGCGCACCGTGAAGTCATTGTAGCGGCTGCCGCACAGTACAAGGTGCCAGCGGTATACCCCGATGCGGCGATGACCGTGGCGGGCGGTCTTCTCTCCTACGCTGCGAACATTCCAGATTTGCACCGTCGTGCCGCGACTTATGTCGATAGAATACTCAAGGGCGCTAAACCCGCCGATCTTCCGTTTCAGCAGCCGACCAAGTTCGAGCTGGTCATCAACCTTAAAACCGCCAAGGCGCTCAGTCTTACAGTGCCGCCGACACTCGTTGCCCGCGCGGACGAGGTGATCGAATAGCGTTCCACTTTGCTGCCCTGCATGAGTCCGCTATTGGCCCTTCGCGACGGTTTTGGAGTATCCGGCCCATGGTCGCTATTGAGACAGGAGCGGACATTCAGTATCCGGCAGTTCCGCCACAGTGCCTACCGCCCATCCAGCACCCGCGCCCGCAGATGGTCGATCTGCCGCCAGGTGAGGACGCAGATCAGCACATTCAACTGAGACCGGGCTTCTACCCCGGCTTTCTGACCGGCAGCTTGTCCTAGAGCGCATTCGCGGCCCCGACAAATCTCTAACCTACACACAAACACCCCGAAAAATGAGAAATCCGAAATTTTAGCGAAGGCGCAGGGCGACATTTCGGAGCCACGGGGCCGGCCCCCGCCGGCGGGGTGGGGTGCCCCCCGGCATATGGCCGGGAGTCGGGTATCGCGGCAACGGCGCGGCCGGCGGCGTGTCCTCGGCACATGGGCGCCGCTTGACGCTGCGGCGGGTGCGAGTTCGCAGCAAACCACAAAGCGGTGAAGATCCATTTTGCATCCAGTGCCCACGGCTGGCCGTGCTGCGCTCCGGTCGCGTAATCGGCGCTTCCGCCGGATGGCCGTCTCTAGCTGTGACAAGCAACTCCGGCCAAGGTAGCGGCGCAAAAAGAAAAACCCGCCGCGTAGGCGGCGGGCTTCCTTGGCGTGTACGCGTGAAATTAGTTGGCCTTGCGCTTCGGCGGCGACAACGCGGCGCCTAACGTCTCGCGCAATGCACGCAGTTCATCGATTCCGTCGGGCAGCAATTCGCCGCCCGCCTCTACATGATCTAGGAACAGACACAACGCGTCCCATTTGGCGCGAATACCGGCCAAGGTAGTGGCGGGCAGACGTGCAACGCCTACGGCGGCATTGTCGTACAGTACATCATTGTCGGCGTTGGCGAGACGTGCGGCGGCCTCTGCGCACGGGTCGGGTCGCTTTGTGCGCGCAGCGAAAGAAACGATATTGTTTGTAGTCATTGCTGGAACTCCCTCTGATTCTAGTGGTGATAGGGGCGGTCACGTTGTTTTACAGCGGCGCGGCCGTCCCTTTTTGTTTGCAGCCCACGCCGCGTCATTTTTGTAAACTACAAATACGAGTAGGTCAAACCGTAAACAAAAACATTTTGCGTTACCCAAAAATGGTGGTATAGCTCACCCCATGGCAGCGCCGAAAGGAATGAGCATGGCCAAGGCGAAACGAACGAGAGGCAGGCCGCGGGTTGCCCGCGCGACTGCGCTTGCGGAAATTGTCGCAGTGCGCCTCGACACTGATACCGCCACGCGTCTCGACAAGTGGCGCAATGCGCAAGAGGCGCCCCCTTCACGTTCCCAAGCGATACGCGCTTTGACCAGAGCGGCCCTTCAAATTAGGGGCTACTGAAAGCAGTCATACCATGCGCAGCTTATGCCGACTCAGACGATTTGGCTCCCTCATTACTTCCGATAACCGTTCTTCTCGGGCCTAAAAACGCGGTCAGTTATGTCAGCAACCCTGACCACACTCGCGGCCGGCGCCCTGCCCGCGCCGGCCGATCTGGCGCCCGATCTGGAAGCCGCGCTGCGCTTCGCCAAGGCGGAAAAGTCGCCCGCTACTCGCCGTGCCTACGCGACAGACTACCGGCTGTTTTGCCGATGGTGCGAGGCCCGCGGACTTTCGCCCATGCCGGCCGCCACCGAGACGGTCGCCGCCTATCTCGCCCATGAGGCTGAGAACGGCTGCAAAGCGTCCACCATTGCGCGGCGCTGCGCGGCCATCGGTTATGCCCACAAGCTCGCCGGCAACGAATCCTCGACCGCCTCTGAGTCAATCCGGGCGGTTCTGCGTGGCATTCGCCGCACCCTCGGCACGGCGCCCACCCGCAAGGCGCCGGTTACCGCGGATTTGCTGCTGGCCATGATTTCGAGTGCCGGGACCGGTCCTAAGGGCCTGCGCGACCGCGCGCTGGTCCTGCTCGGCTTTGCTGGCGCCTTTCGCCGCTCCGAGCTCGTGGCGCTCGACGTATCGGACCTGCAGGAAACCGAGGCGGGCCTGCTGGTAACGATTCGCCGCTCCAAGACCGACCAGGAGGCCCAAGGGCGCACGGTCGCCATCGTGCGGGGTTCGATCGCCTGCCCGGTCGACGCCGTGCACAAGTGGATAGAAACGGCCGGGATCGACAACGGCCCGCTGTTCCATCCTGTCGCCAAGGGCGGCAAGGTTATGGCCGGCAGGCTTTCCGACAAACAAGTGGCGCGCACCATCAAAGCCTTTGCCGCCCGGCTTGGACTTGATGGCGCAGCGTTCGGTGGTCATTCGCTACGCGCCGGTTTCCTGACCTCGGCGGCGGCGCGCGGTGCCAGCATTTTCAAAATGGCCGACCAATCAGGCCACAAGAACATGGACACGCTGCGCGGCTACGTTCGCAACGCGGAGCTTTTCCAGGATCATGCGGGCGCGGGGTTGCTGTGAAATCGGTGGAAAGCGCCTGCAAACCCTTTGAGGCTCACGAGAGCTGGCGCAATTTGTCACCATCACGCGGCTAGATCGACGGATCGAAAGCCGGGCCGCACACCCGGTTGCCGCGTGAGCCACCACTGTGCAGCGCGGAGTGCGGCGCTATGGCAATTTCTGTTCCGGCGGACAATCGCGAACGCATACTCAAGCAAGCGTTTGCCGACCTACTTGAAAAGGTGGACCACGCTTTCACTCAGGAGCCCCGACTAACTGGCATCGAAAACGAGCGCGAGCGCTACGTGGCGGCGTTGATCGTGGTGGCGCAGTTTTTCAAAACGTTTGAGGCGCCGTTTGCCGATCGATTCTTTGAGCTCGGCTCAGCGCTAACGGACCTGAACAACGGCACTGATGCTCCACTTCTTGAACGAACCCGCACCGGAAAACGTAGCGGCGATTCGTCTATGACGTGGCGTCGGCGCGCCCATGCAGTGCTCGGCGTCGAGGGACTAATGGCCCTGTATAACTGTAGCGAGGCTGACGCATTAAAGCGTGTCGAGAGCTTATATAAGCCCGAAACTTTGCGCACGTGGCGCAAGGAAATTTCAGCTAACCGAAAAAATCAGCCCCTCGCCGAAAGACTGTTCCAAGCGAAGACTGTTCTCAACGCGGGCCGGCAAGAAATTGCCAAGATCAGGAACAACCGCGACGCGCTCGCGGATTTTGTGCTGGGTCAATTTCACCGGGCGGCTGGTGGTTGAAACCCCGACATTCGACCACACGCAGTTTCCTGTTTTTAATCGTGGCCACAAGATGGCCAACACATCGCGCCCGTGCGCGGGTCAAAGAAATTGGCCCGCCGAGTTCGTAGCTCGAACGGGCCAAA
>CAZLWN010000175.1:4922-6712 GCA_964563195.1 uncultured Undibacter sp.
TAGCTGCCAAAAACGAGGGCCGGCGGCTTACCTTGCCGCTGGCAATTGCCCTGCTTTCCAGCGAAACAAAAGAAGCGGACATAGCTGGCCTGACCGGGTCGCAATACGTCGCCCGACTTGCCGCCGAGGCCACTACGGTGGTCAACGCCCCCGACTTTGCTCGCGTCATTGCCGAGCATTCTGACCGTCGAAAAATCATCAAGGCAGCTGAGACTATGACGGCGGCGGCGAACATCGAGACATCACCGGCAACGCTTGCAGTAGATTGCATTGGCGCATTGGATGAAATCGCCTCGCGCTATATCGACCGACACACGGCGCCGGTTAGTTTTGCCCGTGCTGCTGAGCGATCGATAGGCCGGATGCAGGAGGCAATGACGAATGGCGGCAAGATTACCGGCATTACGACCGGCTTGCGCGACCTGGATGCCAAGCTGAACGGATTGCAGCGCGGTGATTACATCATTTTGGCGGGTCGCCCCGGCATGGGAAAATCAGGCCTCGCGATTTCGAGTATGCGCCAGGTCGCGGAGCAGAGGGCAAACGTCCTTTTATTTTCCCTCGAAATGCCGGCCGACCGCGTGGCGGATCGAATGCTATCCGATGCGCTCTACAACGTGCGCTCACCTATCACATATTTCAACATTGTGCGCGGCAACGTCTCGAATGAGCAAGCTGAGGCCATCATAGACGCCCAACGGGCTATGCGCGGACTTTCGATTAAAATCGATCCGCAGAGCGCTTTGACGGCATCGCAGATAGCGGCGCGCGCACGGCGCCACAAGCAGCTTTTGGAGCATAAGGGGCGCACCCTCGATCTAGTGATTGTCGATCATCTCCACATTATGCGGGCGTCCAGTCGCTACGCCGGCAACAGGGTAGCCGAAATCACGGAAATCTCGGCAGGGCTCAAGGCGCTCGCCAAAGAGCTGAACGTCCCAGTTATGGCACTCGCCCAGCTCTCTCGGCAGGTCGAACATCGGGACGATAAACGCCCCACGATGGCCGACCTACGCGATTCCGGCTCGATCGAGCAGGACGCCGACGCGATTTTGTTCCTTTATCGGGAGGCCTACTATTTAGAGGCTCCGCTAGATGATCCGGTCAAGGATCAGGCCCGCATTGCACGGCTGGCCGAAGTAAAAAATCTTCTCGAGCTAAAGGTAGCCAAGCAGCGCAACGGCCCGACCGGCACGGTCAAGCTATTTTTCGATCCAGCCAGCAACGCCGCCCGCAATATTTCCCTCTTAGAGATGGAAAGGGCGGCGGCATGAGCAAACGCGGATTCATTATTGTTGCACGTGGCGTCCATAATCACCCGATTGTCGGAGCACGGAAGCCATATAGCGATTTTGAGGCTTGGTTGTGGCTCCTTTTTGAGGCCGCATGGAAACCGCGTCGCGTCACGGTCTCCAATGGCAGAGCGCTAGAGGTCATCGAATTGCAACGCGGACAGCTTTCGCACTCCCTGCGGTTTATGGCTGCAGCGTGGGGCTGGTCCGTGAAGCGTGTGAGAACGTTTTTGCGCCGTCTCGAAATGGACAATCAAGTAACCACGCAAACGGGAACGCTTCAAACGTTCGTAAGCGTTTGCAACTATGATCTTTACCAGACGCCACAAGGTCGCGAGGAAACGCAAACGGGAACGCAAACGGGCACACAAAGGAAACGCAATGGGCACAAAGAAGAACAAGGGAATAAGGTAATAAAAGAAAGTACGCGCTCGGGCTCAAGATCCGATGAGCCTGAAGGCTTCACCGAGTGGTACGACGCCTATCCGAAAAAGAGGC
>CAZLWN010000176.1:0-6493 GCA_964563195.1 uncultured Undibacter sp.
CCATGAACGTGCTCGAAATCGTGAGCATCGCCGCCGCCGCGGTTGCGGTGTCGTTCGGCGCCATCGGCCCGGCGCTCGCCGAAGGCCGCGCGGTGGCCGCCGCTATGGACGCCATCGCCCGTCAGCCGGAAGCTGCTGCAACGTTGTCACGGACCTTGTTTGTCGGTCTTGCGATGATCGAGACCATGGCGATCTACTGCCTGGTGGTCGCCTTGCTCGTGCTGTTTGCTAACCCGTTCATTCATTAAAGCTCATGCACATCGATTGGTGGACACTGGCGCTCCAGACCGTCAATGTCCTCGTTCTTATCTGGATTCTCGCGCGGTTTTTCTTTCGGCCGATAGCGGACATTATCGCCAAGCGCCAGGAAGAGACGAAAAAGCTGTTCGCCGACGCCGAGGCGGCCCGCGAGCAGGCGGCGGCCGCGCGCAGCGAGGCCGAGAAAGCCCGCGCCGAAGTCGCGGCCGAGCGGGACCGGCTGCTCACGGAGGCGCAAAAATCGGCGCAGACGGAGAAAGCCAAGCTGCTCGAACAGGCGGCGCAGGACGTCGCCAAGCTACGCCGCGAATCCGAAGCGGCGATCGCGCGCGACCGCGCCGCGGCCGAGCAACAGGTCATCGATCATGCCGGCGCGCTTTCCATAGACATCGCGCGCCGCCTGCTCGAACGGTTGCCGCTAAATCTCGCCTTGGACGCATTTCTCGCCGCGCTCTGCAGCGAGATCGGCAAGCTGTCGCCCGAAGCGCGCAGCGAGTTCGCCGCCGCGGCAACCACAGGCCGTCCGATCGAGGTCGTGACGGAGGCTCCGCTGAGCGATCAGGACGCCAGCCACGTTCGCGACGCGCTCAAGCAGGCGTTCGGTGAGGAATTGCCGTTGGCGTTTCGCAGCGACCCCAAGCTGCTGGCCGGCATCGAGCTGCAGGGCCACAACGTCATTCTGCGCAACAGCTGGCGCGCGAACCTCGATAAAATTCGCGAGGAGTTGAGCCGTGAGCGACACGCGAACAAATCTTGAGGCCTGGCTGAAGGACGCCAGGAAACGCGTGAGCGCGGCGCGCCTCGCGCCGGTCGCCGACGAGGTGGGCCGCGTCGAGATGATCGCCGACGGCATCGCAACCGTTTCCGGCCTGCGCGATGTGCGCCTCGATGAGCTCGTGCGCTTCGAGCATGGTCAGGTCGGCTTCGCCCTCACGCTCGATCGCGATACGCTCGGCTGCGTGCTGCTCGACGATATCGAAACCGTCGAGGCTGGGCACCAGGTGCGCGGCACCGGAGAGGTGGTGCGCGTGCCGGTGGGTCCCTCCCTGCTCGGCCGCACGGTCGATCCGCTTGGCCGCCCGCTTGACGAGGGTCCCGCGGTCGAGGCCCAAGACTACGAGCCTATCGAGCGTCCCGCCCCGGCAATTATCGACCGCGATTTCGTCAATGAGCCGGTCTATACCGGCTTGCTGGTCATCGATTCGATGTTCGCGCTCGGGCGCGGCCAGCGCGAATTGATCATCGGCGATCGTGCCATCGGCAAGACGGCGATCGCCGTCGACTGCATCATCAATCAGAAGAACAGCGACATTATCTGCGTCTATGTCGCGATCGGGCAGAAATCGTCCACCGTCAAGCGCGTCATCAATGCGGTCACGACCCACGGCGCGCCCGAGCGCTGCATCTTCGTCATCGGAAACGCATCGGATGCCCCCGGCCTGCAATGGCTCGCGCCCTTTTCCGGCTTCACGATGGCGGAATACTTTCGCGACCGCGGCCAGCACGCCCTGGTCGTCATCGACGACATGTCCAAGCACGCAGCCACGCACCGCGAGATCGCGCTGCTCACGCGGCAGCCGCCGGGCCGCGAGGCCTACCCCGGCGACGTGTTCTACGTCCACGCGCGGCTGCTCGAACGCGCCGCCAAGTTTTCCAGGGCGGCCGGCGGCGGATCATTGACCGCCCTGCCGATCGCCGAACTGGATGCAGGCAACCTGAGCGCCTACATCCCGACCAACCTGATCTCGATCACCGACGGCCAGATCGTTTTTGATTCGAGGCTGTTTTACGAAGGCCACAAGCCGGCGATCGACGTTGGAACGAGCGTCAGCCGAGTCGGCGGAAAGACGCAAGCGCCCGCCTTGCGCGAGGTTGCCGAAACCTTGCGCCTCGACTATGCGCAGTTCCTCGAGCTCGAGATGTTCACGCGCTTCGGCGGCGTAACCGACATCCAGGTCAAGGGCAAGATCGCGCGCGGGCAGCGCATTCGCGCCGTGCTCACGCAGCCGCAATACGCGGCGCTGCGGCTTGCCGACGAGGTTGCGCTCGTGCTGGCGCTGCAGAGCGGCCTGCTCGACCGTTTGCCGCTGGAAGACATTGGGGAATTCCGCAGCCGGCTGCCGGCCTGGCTCGACCGTTCCGCGCCCAAGATCGTCGAGGCGCTTGCGCGCAGCGGCAGCCTCGACGACGCCGCAAAGACCGAATTAAAAAAGGTGCTCTCCGCGCTGATGTCGCAGCTTGCACCGGCCTCGACGACGGAGGAAGCGTGATGGCCGAGCGACTTGCGGATATCGTCACCCAAATTCGGAACGTCCACCAGCTTGGAGCGGTCGTCGCCGCCATGCGCGGCATCGCCGCCTCGCGCGCGCAGAAGGCGCGCTCGCTGCTCGCCGGCGTCGAGGCCTATAGCGAGGTGATTTCGCGCGCCATCGGCCAAGCGCTCAGCCTGCTGCCGGCCGACGCCCCCATCGCCGCCCGGCGTCGGCGCGCCAAGCCCGGCCTCATCTTGTTCTGCGCCGAGCAGGGCTTTGCCGGAGCATTCAGCGAGCGCGTGCTGGAAGCGGCGGCGCCGGATCTCGCTCAGGCGACGGTGATTATCGTCGGCACGCGCGGCGCGACAATTGCCAGTGAGCAAGGCATAAAGCCGGCGTGGTCGGAGCCCATCGCCGCCCACGCCGACGCCATCCCAGGCTTCGCTAACCGGCTCGCCGACGATCTCTACGGCTACGTCGCGGACGGCACGGTCGCGGAGGTCGATTTGTTGTATTCCCGTTCCGCCACCAGCAGCGGCATCCAGGTCGAGCGCCATTCGCTGCTGCCGATCGACTTCGAGCGCTTCGGGCGCCCGCGGCAGGAGCAAGCGCCGCTGATTTCGATGTCGCCGGATGTCTTGCTCGAACGGCTGGCGGAAGAATACGTCTTTGCGCAACTATGCACGGCGGCGCTGCACGCATTTGCCGCCGAGAACGAGGCGCGCATGATCGCCATGCTGGCGGCTCGGAACAATATCGGGAGCAAACTCGACGCCCTCTCACGGCGCGAGCGCCAGCTTCGCCAGGAAGAGATCACCACGGAAGTCGTGGAACTCGCGGCCGGCGCGGAAGCCTCGAAGGAGAACAGTCGCTAAGCGGCCCGGAACGCTAAGTGCGAGCGCATCACCAATCTTAAGGAACCACCGTCACCGGCCGTGTGGCAAGACTGGCAATTTTCTGCGAGACGCTGCCGAGCAATAGGCCTGCGATTCGATCAATGCCGCGCTTGCCGACGACAACATTTTTGACCTTCTTCTCCTCCGCAATATTGATGATCGTCTGCGCAATGTCGCCAGTATGCGATTCCAAAAGGATAGTGGTAACGCCGACGGCACGGGCACGCTCTCAGGCGGCGTTCAAAATCTTCTTCGAGACCGATTCAAGCTGCTCGCTTAGCCAGGCCTGTTCCGCGTGGGTGAATTGCCGGACGACGCTATCCGGCAGGCCATAGCCTCCTATGACGTGCACGATCAAGAGGTCGTCGCCTCAATTTGGGCCATGACACGGGGGGACCGTATCCCAGGTTCACGATACTCAGCCCTTATTGCCGAGGACGCAGTCTTTCATGGGAGGCTTCGCCCCATCGCCGAAGCTTCATTGATCTGGGTCAACGCATCCCCAGCTCTCCGCGTCATATTGAAACCATTCAATTTTTGGGGCGGCTGCGACGAGCGGAAAGGAAGGAAGGCCGGCCATGATCGAGCATCTCAAAGATTTCCCCGCCAATGTGCTGGCCTTCGTTTGCAAGGGGCGGGTGACCAAGCAGGATTATGATGCCGTGCTGGTGCCGGTGGTCATCGATGCGTTAAAGAAGCACGACAAAGTCCGCCTGTATTATGAAACCGCCGGTGACTTCAGCGGCATCGATTCAGCCGCCGTGTGGACCGACTTCAGGGTCGGGATGGAACATCTCACCCGCTGGGAGCGAATCGCCGTTGTCACCGACGTGGAATGGATTAAGCACACGATGAATTTCTTCAGTTTCATGATGCCCGGAGAGATGCGACTATTTCCGCTCTCCGAAGCGGCGCGGGCGCGCGAATGGATTGCCGGCAATTGAGCCGGCTGGAAACTGGCGCAGCCGCGCGCCTTGACGCAGGCGCTTCTATGGCATTCGAGGGCTGGCGGAGGGAGTGGGATTCGAACCCACGTTACGGTTTCCCGTAAACACGCTTTCCAAGCGTGCGCCTTCAGCCACTCGGCCACCCCTCCAAACGCGTCTTTTGCGCGCGCCTTTTCTATGAAGACGCACACAGGGCGCGCCGCCACGCGGCTGCCCTAGCATTCTCGTCGCTAGGTCATGGCGGCGGACGCGACCTATTTCAAGTCACGACGAATGCCCTTTGCGCCCGTGGAGCTTCGGCCCGGGAGGCAAAGGTCGCAAAAGCATAGACGCGAATGCGCCACCTTTTCCAGCCCCCTGCATACGCTCGTTGTTTTTATGTTTATTTTCTAACAATCAGCCAATTCTTGTTGTTGAAACATAAAAAGACTAAACATTTCTAGTCAGAAAGCGATGGCGTTTGCGTGGGGCCGACGACGGGGAACCGCGATGGAGGGGGATGTTTCGGCGCTCCACTTGATGCTCACCGCTGACCCGGTGCTGCTCGCCATCGTTCGGCTGTCGCTCGAAGTCACCCTCAGCGCCGTGTTGTTGTCCGCGCTGATCGGCGTGCCGGTTGGCGCCTTCATTGCGCTCAACCGCTTTGCGGGGCGCGAGGCCATCATCGTCATTCTCAATGCGCTGATGGGCCTGCCGCCGGTGGTGGTGGGGCTGGCAATCTATCTGCTGCTGTCGCGCTCAGGCCCGCTGGGGGCATGGGGCCTGTTGTTCACGCCGCAGGCCATGGTCGTCGCGCAGACGGTGCTGGTGACGCCGATCATTGCGGCGCTAAGTCGCCAGACTATCGAGGATTTATGGGTGGAGTATCACGACGAGCTGGCCGCCATGAATGTCGGCCCGCTGCGCCGCATCGCGACCTTAATCTGGGACGCCCGTTTCAGCTTAGTCACTGCGTTGCTTGCTGGATTCGGCCGGGCGGCAGCGGAAGTCGGCGCCATCCTGATCGTCGGCGGCAATATCGACGGCTTCACCCGCACCATGACCACGGCGATCGCGCTGGAGACGTCGAAAGGCGAGCTGCCGCTCGCGATCGGTCTCGGCATGGTCTTGATTTCCATCGTGATTCTCATCAACGCGCTGGCCTGGGGCGCGCGCCGCGCCGGCGAACGCTACGCGGGATGACCATGCGGACACCCGCCCTCGACCTGCCTTTAATGTTCGTAGATGTGCGGATCGTCGCCCGCGAGGTGACGATCCTCGACCAGATCTCGCTCAAGCTCGAAGCCGGCCCACCCACCGTCCTGATCGGCCCCAACGGCGCCGGCAAGACCACGCTGCTGCGCGCGGCCATGGGACTTATCCCCGCCTCGAGCGGCCAGATCACCTGGGGCGGACGCGAATTTTCAGCCCCGACCCGGCGCGCCATCATGTTCCAGCGTCCGGCCATGCTGAGACGCAGCACCGCCGGCAATATCCGTTACGCGCTTGCCGCGGCGAAGGTGCCGCGCGCGCAGCGCGAAGCCCGCATGCGCGAATTGATGGCCGAGGTTGGGCTCGTCGGCCTCGAGCACCGGCCGGCGCGGCGGCTTTCCGGCGGCGAACAGCAGCGGCTGGCGCTGGCGCGCGCTTTCGCGCGCGATCCCGCGGTGCTGTTCCTCGACGAGCCGACCGTCAGCCTCGACCCCGCCGCCACCAAGGCGATCGAGGACATCGTGCGCACCATCACCGCGCGCGGCGTCAAGGTGGTGATGTCCACCCACGATCTCGGCCAGGCCAAACGCATCGCCGGCGACGTGGTGCTGCTGCACCGCGGGCGGCTGATTGAAAACAGCCCGGCCGCGGAGTTTTTCGCCGCGCCGCGCACACACGAAGCAAGGAAGTTCATCGCCGGCGAGTTGCTGATGTGAGACGCGCGAATTGAGAAATCACAAAAGAGAAGGAGGATTGCAATGCTTCATTGTCGCCATTTGATTGCCGCCGCCGCGCTCGGCGCCGTGGCGCTGGCCGCGCCGCCGAGCCATGCGCAGGATAAATCGATCATCGTCGCGTCCACTACATCGACCCGCGATTCCGGCCTGTTCGACTACCTGCTGCCCAAGTTCAAGGCCAAGACCGGCATCACCGTGAAAGTGGTGGCGCA
>CAZLWN010000177.1:0-6474 GCA_964563195.1 uncultured Undibacter sp.
CTTCGTTGAGCGGCAGGTCGTATTTCACCATGGCGCGGTTGCCGACGTAAGTGAGTTCCTTCTGCTCGCCGCGGCGGTCCTGGCAGAGCTTGAGCACGGCGCCGAGAAATTCGTCCGGCGTCAGGATGGTGGCCTCGATCCAAGGCTCCTGCATCTCCGCGATGAAGTTCGGCTCGGGCATGTCGACCGGATTGTGGATCTCGAGCTGGTTGCCGTTGCGCAGCGCGATCTTGTAGATGACCGAGGGCGCGGTGGCGATCAGCTCGAGATTGAACTCGCGCGTCAGCCGCTCCTGGATGATCTCCAGGTGCAGCAGGCCGAGGAAGCCGCAGCGGAAACCGAAGCCGAGCGCGGCGGAAGTCTCCATCTCGTAGGTGAAGCTGGCGTCGTTCAAGCGCAGCTTGCCCATGGCCGCGCGCAGGTCCTCGAAATTGGCGGCGTCGACCGGAAACAAGCCGCAGAACACCACCGGGATCGCCGGGCGAAAGCCGGCGAGCGGCTCGGCGCGCGGTGGCCGCTCGTTGGTGATGGTGTCGCCCACGCGCGTATCAGCGACTTCCTTGATCGAGGCGGTCAACATGCCGATCTCGCCGGGGCCGAGCTCCTCGGTGAGCGTGAGCTTGGGCTTGAACACGCCGACGCGGTCCACTTCGTAGGAGGCGTCGGTGCCGATCATGTGGATGCGCTGGTCTTTCTTGAGCGTGCCGTCGACGATGCGCACCAGCACCACCACGCCGAGATAGAGGTCGTACCAAGAATCGACCAGCAGCGCCTTCAGCGGCGCGTCGCGGTCGCCCTTGGGCGGCGGCAGCCGCGTGACGATCGCTTCCAGCACTTCTTCGACGTTTAAGCCGGTCTTGGCGGAAATCTCGATGGCGTTCGAAGCGTCGAGCCCGATCACGTCCTCGATCTGCTGCTTGACCTTGGCCGGTTCGGCGGCAGGTAAATCCACTTTGTTGAGCACCGGCACGATCTCATGGCCGTTGTCGATCGCCTGGTAGACATTGGCGAGCGTCTGCGCCTCGACGCCCTGGCTGGCGTCCACCACCAAAAGAGAGCCCTCGCAGGCGGCAAGCGAGCGGTTGACCTCATAGGCGAAGTCGACGTGGCCGGGGGTGTCGATCAGGTTGAGCACATAGTCCTTGCCGTCGCGCGCCTTGTAATTGAGCCGCACGGTCTGCGCCTTGATGGTGATGCCGCGCTCGCGCTCGATGTCCATGGAATCGAGCACCTGCTCCTTCATCTCGCGCAATTCGAGGCCGCCGCAGAGTTGAATCAGCCGGTCGGCCAGCGTCGATTTTCCGTGATCGATATGCGCGACGATTGCGAAGTTGCGGATATTGTTGATGGGAACCGCCGTCATGGCGGCGAGATAACACTGGCGCTGCGGTGCGGCAAGGCGCGACAGGCGCAACTTTCCGTTCGTGCCCGCGAAAGAGGGACCCAGTGCCGGTTGGCAAAGGCTGGATGCCCGCTTTCGCGGGCACGAACGGGGTTTGTTGCGCCGGCTCGGACTAGTACCGGTAATGGTCCGCCTTGTACGGGCCTTCCTGCGGCACGCCGATATAGGTGGCCTGCTTGTCCGTGAGCTTGGTCAGCTTGACGCCGATCTTGTCGAGATGCAGGCGGGCGACCTTTTCGTCCAAATGCTTGGGCAGCGTGTAGACTTGGTTCTTGTACTTGCCGGGATTGGTCCACAGCTCGATCTGCGCCAGCGTCTGATTGGTGAAGGATGACGACATCACGAAGCTCGGATGGCCCATGGCGTTGCCGAGGTTCACCAGCCGGCCCTCCGACAGCAGGATGATGCGGTGGCCGTCGGGGAAGGCGATCTCGTCCACCTGCGGCTTGATGTTGTTCCACTTGAGGTTCTTCAGCGCCGCCACCTGGATTTCCGAATCGAAGTGACCGATGTTGCAGACCACGGCGCGGTCCTTCATTTTGCGCATGTGCTCGATGGTGATCACGTCAACATTGCCGGTCGAGGTGACGAAGATGTCGGCGCGCGCCGCCGCGTCCTCCATGGTGGTGACCTCGTAGCCCTCCATCGCCGCCTGCAGCGCGCAGATCGGATCGATCTCCGATACCATCACGCGGCAGCCAGCATTGCGTAAGGACGCGGCAGAGCCCTTGCCGACGTCGCCAAACCCAGCGACCATCGCCACCTTGCCGGCCATCATCACGTCGGTGCCGCGGCGGATGCCGTCGACCAGCGATTCGCGGCAGCCATAGAGATTGTCGAATTTCGACTTGGTCACCGAGTCGTTGACATTGATGGCGGGGAACATCAGGCGGCCTTCCTTGGCCATCTGATAGAGCCGGTGCACGCCGGTGGTGGTTTCTTCCGTGACGCCTTTCACCGCCTTGGCGACCTTACTGTACCAGCCCGGTTGCTCTTTCAGCCGCTTCTTGATGGCGGCGAACAGCACTTCCTCTTCCTCGTTGCCCGGGTGGTTGAGCACGGCCGGGTCGCTCTCGGCCTGCATGCCGAGATGCAGGAGCAGCGTGGCGTCGCCGCCGTCGTCGAGGATCATGTTGGGGGTGCCGCCGTCGGCCCAGTCGAAAATGCGGTGGGTGTAATCCCAATACTCCGTCAGGCTCTCGCCCTTGACAGCGAATACCGGCACGCCGGCGGCCGCGATCGCGGCGGCTGCATGGTCCTGGGTCGAATAGATGTTGCACGAGGCCCAGCGCACATCAGCCCCGAGCGCGGCGAGCGTCTCGATCAGCACCGCGGTCTGGATGGTCATGTGCAGCGAGCCGGCGATGCGGGCGCCGCGCAGCGGCTGCTGGGCGCCATATTCCTCGCGCGTCGCCATCAGGCCGGGCATTTCGGTTTCGGCGATTGATATCTCGTTGCGGCCCCAGGGCGCGAGCGAGATGTCCTTGACGACGTAGTCGCCGGTTTGCGGCTTGGCCTTGGCGGAAGCGGTCATGACGGTCCTGTGCAACTGACAAAATCAGGGGTGGCGGCTGGCGTGCCTATAACAGGCGCAGCCCGAGCCCGCAACGCATATATAAAGATTTCTTTATGTATACTGAACGGGATTCGCCGTTAATCGTCCTCGCCGAAACGGGAAGCGATCAGGGCACAGAGCGCATCCACCGCGGGGGCGGCTTCCGGGCCGGTGGCGCTGATGGTGATGGTCACGCCGGGGGCGGCAGAGAGCATCATCAGCCCCATGATCGAGGTGCCGCCGACGCTCTCGTGGCCGCGGGTGACGGTGATGTCGGCGTCGAACTGCTCGGCGGTCTGCACGAATTTGGCGGAGGCGCGGGCGTGCAGGCCCTTCTTGTTGACGATCTTGACCTCGCGCACGACGGGCGCCGCGCCGGCATCGGGGGAGCTGCCGTCCGCTTGAGCGGGGCTCATTTACCGTTGAGGACGCGGCTGGCGATAGTGCAGTACTTGCGGCCGGCTTCCTGGGCGGCGGCGACGGCGTCCTGTAGCGAGGCGCTCTCGCGCACCTTGGCGAGCTTGATCAGCATGGGCAGGTTGATGCCCGCCAGCACCTCGACCTTGGGCTGGCTCATCACCGAAATGGCGAGGTTGGAGGGCGTGCCGCCGAACATGTCGGTGAGGATGACGACGCCATCGCCGCCATTCACTCGCTTGACCGCGTCGAGGATCTGCTTGCGGGCCTGCTCGACGTCGTCGTCGGGGCCGATGGTGACCGCCTCGATTTGGCGCTGGCGCCCGACCACATGCTCTAGGGCCGAGCGGAACTCAACGGCGAGCTGCCCATGGGTTACAAGTACCAGGCCGATCATTCCGAACTCCCGGCGGGCGCTACGCTGCACCGCACGATAGGGCGCACATTCAGGCGCAATTGGAGCCCGGTTGCAAGGGCTCCGGCCGCTATATAAGGGCTCTGCTGCACTGCGGAAAGGTGGGGCCAATGGGGTAGCTCGACAGGTCCGTTTTCGGCACCGGCATCCTATGCCACTTACGGTTAATTTTCTTAAACCAAGACAGGGCGCCGGACGTAGCCCAGACGCCAGCCCGAGGTCAATTGGCGGCGGCGGGTGCCGAAAGGAAAGCCAGCACCAGGGGCAGGGCGGGCATGCCGGGTGCGACAGCGAGCCGCGGCAGGCTAACCCCCTCGATCACAGTTTCCGCTGCCTCCCGGGCCGGATGGCGGGCGGCGTCGGCCGCCGCCAGGTCGACCACTAGCCCGGCCACCGCCAGCGGCTCATGCGGCAGCCGCCGGATGCCCAGTCCGTGCACCTCGATCAGCCCGGCAAGCGCCGGCGCGGGGCGCACCAGCAGCCGGCCGGCGCGGGCTTCCACATGAGCGCGGTCGTCAGCCACCAGGCGGGCGAAGGGCAGGGCGCCTCTGGTCGCGGCCTCGATCAGCTCGAAAGCCAGCCGCGACTTGCCGGCGCCCGCCGGTCCGCGGATCAGCGCGGCCTTGCCGCCGACCAGCACGGCGGAAGCGTGGATGGTCGGCGTGTCGGTCATGCAGCGAGCGGCGATTTTTTCTCTGTCATTCCGGGGCGCGAGCGCAAGCGCAAGCGAGCGAGCCCGGAAGCCATAGTCCCGGTTGTTGCGATTGGCACCTGCGCAAATTTGTGAACCTGCGGCGTATCGGTTCCGGGCTCCGGCCTTCGGCCGGCCCCGGAACGACAACGTAAGAGCATCACTTCGCCGGCAGGCGCACCACGAAGCGGGCGCCCAGCACCTTTGGCGCCGCGCCGGGGCGTGCCACGGGCGCAGTGCGGTTCTCGACCCGAATCGTTCCGCCATGGGCTTCGATGATCTGCTTGGAGATCGACAGGCCGAGGCCGGAGTTCTGTCCGAAACTCTGATTGGGGCGGTCGGTGTAGAAGCGCTCGAACACCTTGTCCAAGGCTTCCGGCCGGATGCCGGGGCCGTCATCGTCGATGATGATCTCGACCTCGTCCTTGAGCTTGCGGCAGGTGACGCGCACGGCAACGCCGGGCGGGGAGAACGAGCGCGCATTGTCGATCAAGTTGTTGACCACCTGCCCGAGGCGCGAGTCGTGGCCGGGCACCTTGAAGCCTTCCGGCGTGCCGCCCTCGAAGGCAAGCGTCACGTTGACGTCGTCGGTGCGGATTTCGTTCGCCGCTTTGACCAGCGCCTCGAGCAATCGGGCGAGCTCGACGGGGCTGGCTTCCTGGCGCTGCAATTCGGCGTCGAGCCGGCTGGCGTCGGAAATATCCGAGATCAGGCGGTCGAGACGTTTGACGTCGTGTTCGATCACCTCGAGCAGGCGCTTGCGGCTTTCCTCGGTCTTGGCGAGCGGCAGCGTTTCCACCGCCGAGCGCAGCGAGGTCAGCGGATTGCGCAGCTCGTGCGCGACGTCGGCGGCGAAGCTTTCGATCGCCTCGATGCGGGTATAGAGCGCGCTGGTCATGTCGCGCAGCGCGCCCGACAGATGGCCGATCTCGTCGCGCCGGCGCGTAAAATCGGGGATCTCGATGCGGCTGCGGATGCGCCGGCGCACGCGCTCGGCGCCGTCGGCGAGCCGGCGTACCGGCCCTGCGATGGTGCCGGCGAGCAGCATCGAGAGCACCACCATGACCCCGGCGGCGACCAGGAATACCTTGACGATGGCGAGCCGTTCGGCCTCCACCATGTCGTCGATGTCGGCGCCTTGCGTCGACAGCATCAGCGCGCCGCGCACCGCGCGGAAGCGCTGCACCGGCACCGCCACCGAGACGATCACCTCGCCGCGGTCGTTGACGCGCACCCTGCTGGCGTGCAGCCCGTCGAGCGCTTGGCTGACTTCCGGATAGCCCTTGCCGTTCTCCGGCCCGAGCTCCTTGTAGAGCGGAAGGTCGCCGCGGCCGAACCAGCGGCGCAGCGCGATGAAGGTGCGCTCCATCAGGCCGGGCTTTTGCGCATTGGGCGGCGGCAGGTCGAAACGCAGCACGTCGCCGCGGCCATAGAGATTGCGGCTGTCGAGGATCAGCACGCCGTCGCGGTCGTAGATGCGCGCGCGCGTCTTGGTCGGCGACACCAGGCGGCGCAGCACCGGCGCCACCCGCTCCGGGTTGATGGGGAATTCGATGCCGGAGAGTGAATCGTCGGACGGCCCATAGCTTTCGCCGGCCTGCAATTCCAAGAGCCGGTCGGGATCGATGGTGATGGCGTCGGTTTCCACCGTGGCGGAGGCGGCGATCGCCCCGGCGATGATTTCGCTTTGTACCAGCAAGCTCTGCACGCGCGCATCGATCAAGCCGGCGCGGAACTGGGAGAGATAGAGAACGCCGGTGACCAGCGCCACTAGGCCGGCAAGATTGAGGATGACAATGCGACGGGTGAGGCTGGAGAAGCTTTGCGACACGAAGAAAGCCCAGCCGGAGCGCGCCAGGCCACGGATCGCGCCGAGGCGTTGACGCTCGGCGCGCAGGGTCTGTTCGCCGCGCTTTTCGGCTTCAGCAGAGGACTTCAGGATTTCAACGGTTCGATCGAGCACGTCGTTCAATCCAGCCGGGCTGTTAATGGAC
>CAZLWN010000178.1:0-6319 GCA_964563195.1 uncultured Undibacter sp.
CAAGTCGGACGCGGTGCGCATGCGCCGCGCGGCAATGTGGACGACCGGCTCGAGACCGGCCCGGCGCAAGCTGGCTGCTGCGACGACCAATTCGTGCGGCGCGATCGTCGGAACGGCGGAAAAATAAACCGGCGTCGCGTGCGGCAAGATCTCGGCGAGCGCTGCAATTTCTGTCGCGTTCGGCCGTGTGGCCTCGATCGAGAAATTGCGCGCAAAGCCCGCGGCCTCTGGCGCGGCGGCAGCGGCGGCTGATGTAAGTCTTGCCATGGCCCGCCTCACTCACGCCGGCGCGAGATCACGAAGGACTCATCGTAGAACCACAAGCCCCCGTTCTTCTGCAACACTTCGCGTGTCGCCTCGATATAGCGGCGGTCGCTGTGCACGTCGGACAGGCGGTCGTCCTCGATCTGGCCCACATAGATTGCCGCGTTCCAGGCAGCCAGCAGCGTGGAGGTACCGATCGAGGCGGAGATTTCCGACGGCAACGTGTGCATGTCGTAGCGGAACAGCGAGCGCTGGTCGGAATAGGCGCTGAAATTGAGATCGCGGCCGGCCGCGCCCAGTTCGTGCTTGACCGCCTTGAGCAGGTCGTGGCGGCTGTGCACGAACGGATTGTCGTTGGGCCAGACCTTGTGAATGATCTGCATGCCGGGGTCGTGCCCGTAGGAATGGATGGTGATCATGCGGCCGCCCGGGCCGAGCGCGCGCGCCAGCGGCGCTAGCACCCGCGTGGCCTTGAACTCGAGCGAGGCGCGCGCGCGATAGGGTTGCGAGGCGATGACCAGGTCGTAGTCGGCGGTGCTGCCGCCGGGCTTGGGGACAATCTGGTCGAGCAGGAATTTGTGGTCGGCGCGGTAGATCACCAGGATGACCGGCCGCTCATAGACCGGGTTGCCGCTTTTGGGCGAAACGCCCGCCTTCCAGTTCTGCGCCAGGAACGGCTCGAGCGCGGTGATCTGCTGCTCGAAACGGTGGGCGCTGTCGCCGTCCATCGGCAGCTCTTTCCACACCAGGCTGGTGGCGGCGGAGAGCGACTTGACCGCCAGCCACGGCGCCTCGGCATAGGCGAGATTGGTGAGCACCAGCACGGTCGCGGGATGCTCGACGAAGCGGTCGGCCATCTTGTGCAGCGTGAGGCGGATGTCCTCCAGGCTGATCTCCTTGCCGACCACGTAGAAAGGCATGGTGGGAAAGCGGTCGTGCATGGTGCGCATCACGCGCGCCAGCACGGTGCCGTCGCCGACGCCGGCGTCGAACACGCGCACCGCCGGAGGGCGCGGATGGATATTGGCGAGCTCAAGGCCGACGCGGTTGGCGATCTCCCACTTTTCGCTGCAGGTGTTCACGAACAGTAGATATTTCTGCCGGTTGTCGAAGAAGCGGAAATTTCGGCTGGGGTCATCGCTCGCCAGCCCCGAGGCGACCGGTGGCGCCGCCGGCGTCACCACCGGCAGACCGGCCGGGGCTTGCTCGAACAGCACGCGGCGGCGCCCGGGCATGCCGTCGGCGCTGCGCGCCATGAAGGCGCGGATGCGCTCCAGCGTATCGGTGGTGATGCGGCCGCCGTTGCGCAGGCGGTTGGCGAGCTTGCCGTCATTGACCGCGCGGCGGCCGAAGGTGGATTCGGCAAGCCCCTGCGTGCGGCAGAACTCGGAAATCTCCTGGAGGATTTGCTCGTTCATGGACGTCTTCCCCAGCACGCGCGGCTCTGCAAAGGCGGCCGCTACGAAGCGCCAGCCAACCAAGTCCGTCGGCAGACGTCAATTGAAATAGTCGGCTTCGGGAAGATGGGCAAAGTGGGTGGGCAATTTATATGCTGAAATATACAGATATAATTTATTGATAGGGCAGACCCTCACTTAGATAGGCGGAAATATTGGAAATTTGCCCACTAGCCGGCTATATTAGTGGGCGAAAAAGTGGGACGGCGGGCCGCCCCCTAGTGTCTTCAAATATCGAAGAAAACCGTCTCGTTTTCGCCCTGCACGCGGATGTCGAATCGATAGACGGTCTGTCCCTTGCCGCCCTCCTTGTGGGCAATGAGCGTCCCGCGCCGCTGTTCCGGCACCAGCGCCAGGATCGCATCGGCGCCATTGGCGGCCTCGTCGGAGAAATAGAGGCGCGTATAGACCTGCCGCAGCATGCCGCGCGAATAGATGCAGACCACGATGTGCGGCGCCTGTGGCTTGCCGTCCGGTCCCGGTACGGCGCCCGGCTTGACGGTGTCGAATGAATAGGCGCCGTCTTTGTCGGTGGCCGAGCGGCCAAAGCCCTTGAATAGGGCGTTGGTGCGCGCGCGCTTGTCGGCTGGGCTGGCGTAGCGGCCCTGGCTGTCGGCCTGCCAGATCTCGATCATGGCGTCGTTGATCGGCAGGCCGTCGCCGTCGGTGACGCGGCCTTCGATGCGGATCTTCTCGCCGGTGGCGTCGGGCGTCACCAGGTTGGCACCGACGGTTTCCTTCGAGTCATAGACCTTCTTGTCCGGGCTCCAGTCGCAGCGGCTGTGCGGAGCCAGCCCATAGGCGAAGTACGGGCCGACGGTTTGTGAGGGGGTGATGTCAGACATTTATACCTGCCCTAGTGCTTGTCCGGCGGCGTCTCTTCGCGTCCGCGCAACACGATGTCGAAGCGGAAGCAGAGCGCCCAGTCGGGGATGGTATTTTCCAGGTCGAAGCTCGAGACCATGCGCATCCGCGCCTTCTCATCGGTGACCGAATTGAAGATCGGGTCGAACGGGAACAAAGGGTCGCCGGGGAAATACATCTGCGTGACCAGCCGCGACAGGAATGAATGGCCGAACACCGAGAAATGGATGTGGTTCGGCCGCCAGGCGTTGTGGTGGTTGCCCCACGGGTAGGCGCCGGGCTTCACGCTGATGAAGCGGTAATAGCCGTTCTTGTCGGTGGCGGTGCGCCCGGCCCCGGTGAAGTTGGGGTCGAGCGGCGCCGGATGCTGGTCGACATTGTGCACGTAGCGCCCGCAAGAGTTGGCCTGCCAGATTTCCACCAGCGTGTCGGGCACCGGGCGCTTGTCCTCGTCGTAGACATGGCCGTGCACGATGATGCGCTCGCCGAGCGGCTCGCCCTTGTGCTGCTTGGTAAGGTCGGCATCGCCCTCCTGCACCGCGTTATGGCCGTAAATCGGGCCTGAGAGCTCGGACAGCGTGTGCGGCATGAAGATCAGCGGCTGCGACGGCGAGCGCTTGACCGTGCTGCGGTAGTGCGGCGAGAGGTGCTTGGGAAAGGCACTGAGGCTTTCCCGCGGATAGATCAGCGTCATTATTCTTTTCCTTCTTGTTTAGACGATCCGTTCCAACGCCAGTGATACACCCTGCCCGACCCCGACGCACATGGTGGTCAGCGCCAGCTTGCCGTCGCGTTCGTTAAGCCCATGCGCCGCCGTCAGCACCAGGCGCGCGCCCGACATGCCGAGCGGGTGGCCGAGCGCGATCGCCCCGCCCTGCGGGTTGACGTGCTCGGCGTTGTCGGCAAGCCCGAGCTGCCGCAGACAGGCTAGCGACTGCGAGGCGAAGGCTTCGTTGATCTCGATCAAATCGTAGGCGCCGATCTTGTGCTGCAGGCGCGCCATCAATTTACGGCTGGCCGGCACCGGGCCGATGCCCATGATGCGCGGCGGCACCGCCGCCGAGGCCATGCCAAGAATACGCGCGCGCGGCGTTAACCCGTGCGCTTTCACCGCCGCTTCGGAGGCGACGATCATGGCGGCGGCGCCGTCGTTGACGCCGGAGGCATTGCCGGCGGTTACCGTGCCATCTTTCCGGAACGGCGTTTTCAGCTTGGCGAGCTGCTCCAATGAGGTTTCGCGCGGGTGCTCGTCCTTGTCGACTTTCACCGTCTCCTTGCGGCCCGCGACCTCGACCGGCACGATTTCGTCGGCGAAATATCCGGAGCGAGCCGCCTTGGCCGCGCGCTGTTGCGAGCGCAAGGCAAAGGCGTCCTGGTCGGCGCGGCTGATCTGGAATTCCTCCGCCACGTTTTCGCCGGTCTCCGGCATGGAATCGACGCCGTATTGCGACTTCATCAGAGGATTTATAAAGCGCCAGCCGATGGTGGTGTCGTAGATCTCGGCCTTGCGCGAAAAGGCTTCTTCGCTCTTTCCCTGCACAAAGGGCGCCCGCGTCATCGACTCGACGCCACCGGCGATGGCGAAGTCCATTTCGCCGGCGCGGATGGCGCGCGCGGCGGTGCCGACTGCCTCCATGCCCGACGCGCACAGCCGGTTGAGCGTGATGCCCGGAACGCTGGCGGGCAGCCCCGCCAGCAGCAGCGCCATGCGCGCGACGTTGCGGTTGTCCTCGCCGGCCTGGTTGGCGCAGCCGTAAAAGACATCGTCGAGCTTTTCCCAATCGACATGGGTGTTGCGCTGCATCAGCGCCTTGATCGGCACCGCGGCGAGATCGTCAGTGCGCACCTTGGCGAGCGCGCCGCCGAAGCGCCCGATCGGGGTACGCGCCGCGTCGCAAAGAAAGGCTTCACGATTTGGCATCACGCCGCCTCTGCGGTGGCACGAGCGGTGCGCGCCTGCAGATCGCGCAGCACTTCGAGCTCGCGCGCCGTCGGCGGCGCGGTCTCGTCCACTTTGGCCGCGTACTTGACGGGCCAGCCGGTATTCTCCTCGATCTGTGCGCGGGTGACGCCCTGATGAATGGAGACCACCGTCATTACCTTGGTCTCGGGGTCGGGCGCAAACAGCGCAAGATCGGTGATCAGCTTGGTCGGGCCCTTGGTCTTGACCCCCAGTTCGCTACGCGAGTTGCCGCCGGTGACATGGCCGATGGAGGTGACAAAATCGAGCTTGTCGACGAAGCTGCGCTTTCCCTGCGCCATGATGATGAAGATCTCGCCGCAAGAGGTGGCGATCTCCGGCGCGCCGCCGCCGCCGGGCAGCCGCACTTTCGGTTTATCGTAGGCTCCGACCACCGTCGTATTGAGATTGGCGTATTTGTCGATCTGGGCGCCGCCGAGGAACCCGACCTTGATGCGGCCGCCTTGCAGCCAGTAACGGAACATTTCCGGCACCGACACCGTGGTGATCGCCGTCTCGCATAATTCGCCGTCGCCGATCGACAGCGGCAATATGTTGGGCTTGGTGGCGAGCGTGCCGGATTCGTAGATCAGCGTGATGCCGGGCGCATGGGTCAGGCGCGCGAGGTTGGCCGCCGCCGACGGCATGCCGATGCCGACGAAGCAGACGTCGTCGTTTTTCAGCGCGCGCGCTGCCGCGATGGTCATCATCTCGTTCGGCTTGTAATCGGCCATGCCCCTCACTCCGCCGCGTCACGAAACTTGCGCACGTGCTCGGCAAACGCTTCGGGACCTTTCTTGAGCACGTTCTCGTCCATCCATTTCAGAAACGTGTCACGCTCGCGCGCGATGGCGTCCCACTGCTTGTAGTACGCGTTGTTGCGCGGATAGTAGCCCTGCACGTAAGAGGGAAAGGCGCCGCCGGGAACTTCCGCCACATGGCCGACGGTCCAGTGCGGCAGCACGCAGGCATTGAGGCTGCGGGGGCCCAAATCGTCGACGATTTCCTCCACCGTGACGACGGAACGCTTGGAGGCAAGCACTGCCTCCTTCTGCACGCCGAGCACGCCTTCGATCAGCACGTTGCCGGCCTTATCGGCGCGCTGGGCGTGGATCACCGCCACGTCCGGCCGGTGCGCCGGCACCGCGGCGAGCTGTTCGCCGGTAAACGGGCAGGCAATGTATTTGATCTTGGAATTTACCTTTGGCAGGTCGCCGCCGATATAGCCGCGGAACACCGCGCACGGCAGGCCGGCGGCGCCGGCCTCGTAGGCGTTGGCCATGGCGGCGTGCGAATGCTCCTCGATCGCCAGCTTGTGTGGCCAGCCATTCTCGACCGCGTCGCGGAAGCGGTGCAGTGAGCCGACGCCGGGATTGCCGCCCCATGAAAAAATGAGCTTATCGACGCAGCCCATGCCGATGAGCTGGTCGTAGATCAGGTCCGGCGTCATGCGGATCAGCGTGAGGTTCTTGCGGCGCTGGCGGATGATCTCATGAGCGGCGGCGTGCGGGATGAGATGGGTAAAGCCTTCCATGGCAACCGTGTCGCCGTCGCGGACGGTTGATATGATGGCCTCGGCGAGAGAGGAAATACGCGCCATACGCTTTGTGATCCGGTTGCGGGACCGTATTTACGGCCGCCCACTGGCAGGGTCAAATGGGACCGGAACAGGAAAATTGGGGCCCCAACTATGGACATCAAGGGACAAGCGGCCATCGCCACCGGCGGCGCCTCCGGCCTGGGCGCCGCCACCGCCCGCACGCTGGCGGCGAGC
>CAZLWN010000179.1:0-6295 GCA_964563195.1 uncultured Undibacter sp.
CGGTCCATCCTGTAAATCACACCGCCATCTGTCTCAAATTATCTGACGACGGACACTAAGACCCAGAAATACGACGTCGGCAACTTTCGGCCGCTTGCCTCCATCGTTTGAATTTAATCAAAGGAAATCAAATGGTGCGATCTACTGGCAGGAGTTTCGGACCAGTACGCGCGCGTGCGCGCGTCAGGGGGGTCTTACGCCTGTGAGCGCGCGACCTTCGGCTGATGTTGCATATACTGCTTGGGATCCTCGCCGCCGGCGACATCCGCGTTGCGGTGCCAAGACCCGGGCAGGGGGAAGCTGTCTCGTGCGGGTCGAGCCCGGCAAGCGGCGCTGCCGCTTCCATGGAGGACTGTCGACCGGCCCGAAAACCGACGCGGGCCGCGCCAGGATCGCCGAAGCACAGCGGCGACGGTGGCAAGCCTATCGGGAGTTGGCTCAAGCGAAAATAACGGCCCCTGCGCCATCTGGGACCAAACGCGCGAACAAAAGGGACATCTGGGCTGAGATGTGCCCCTGGCTCGATGACGATGAGCAACTTCCGAGAAGCCTGATTCTCGGCGTCTATCAAGGTTTATTGTGTAAAAACAATTGTTTATTGAATCTTCTTAAAGTACCCAGCGGCCGCCAGGTTCTTGTTTGACTTGTGCCCTGTTATAAAATTGCATGATCGAGCATTCTCACCGTCTCTAGGTCTTATGAAGACATCGGAAAAAGGACGGCCAAGCGCGAACGAGGCCGACGAGTACAGGCGAAAAGCTAAGGATGCGGAACACGCCGCGGAAACGGCCGAGACCGCTGAGGCGAAGGAATTTTACCTGGCAATGGCGAAGAACTACCACGAGCTGGCTGATAGCGCCGAGAAAGAAAGGCGGTAAAGTGCCCCTGTCACCCGCCTCGACGCTTCGACCTTTACCCGCCGAAGTTTCCATCGATTTGGTGCTGCCGCACCGTCATCTCTGCTTGCTCACCTTTCTTCCAGAGCAAGCGCAAAAAAGCGTAGGTCGCCAAGCCAACGATCGGCGGGACAATTATCATCACTAAGAGTTCGCCCATCGTGGGTTCCTCCTAGCCGCATAGCGTAGACCCGTTTCGAGGGCGGCGGCTATGCTTCCGGAGTGCGCTGCAACAAGTGACCTGACGGTTTTTTTGTACCAGCGGATGAGAGATTACTGCATCGGTAGGATCTCATCTAGGTGGTGAGCCAAGGGCGCGAATGTCTGCGGCGCCGGCGGCCGATAGTTGAGTGCCGAGTGCGGTCTGACGCTGTTGTAGTGTCTGCGCCATTGCTCGATGACGATCTGGGCCTCCTTGAGGCTGTAGAAGATTTCGCCGTTGAGGAGCTCCTCACGTAGTTCTGCAGCGATATGCCCGCATCCCGGCAGGCCACTGGCGTCGCGTTTCCCCGCGCCATCGACACTTCAATCTGACGAAGCAATGTAACAATCTGCTCCGCGCTGAATCTCTTCTTCGGCATGACCAGCTCCTTTCCAAGCTATTTTCTCACAACGCTTGGTCTAAAAAAGCCCGGGCAGGTCAACCCCCCGACCGGTCGCTGCAAGCCGGGCACAGGCAGGCGCGGAGTGAACGGGGCGGAGAGGCTGAACGGGACGCCAGCCTCCGATAAGATGGGTTATCGGAGGCAACGTTATGACGCTATTTGGTTTTGCCCCAGATAGGCATTCGCGAGCCTGGCAGGCTTTTGCCGCGTTGTCAGGCACCGGCTGGGAGTGACGGGTCCGGAGCCACCTTCGTTGTCGGCTTGTCGAACACCATCACCTTGGAGGCGAAGGCCTTGACGTTTCGGATATGCGTCAGGCCACAATCAGTAGCGAGCGCACAAAAATCCTCGTTGGTGTAGCTTACGTAATAGGGCTCGTGGTAATTCTGCGGAAAAAGGTCTAAGAGTCCTTCATACTCCGGCTCATCGCCACGCTGGAGCGAATCCACGAGCACCAGACGGCCGCCGGGCTTTAGCACCCGGGCACATTCGCTAAAAACGATACGACGCACCTTCGGCGGTAATTCGTGAAACAAGAAAATGCAGGTGACGGCATCTTGGCAGTTTTCAGGTAAGGGGATCACTTCCGCGTTGCCGACAACAAAGCTGGTCCGCGACCAACGCTTCAAGTGACGTTTCGCATGTCTGATGTATGCCTCCGACATATCGAGTCCGAGAGTCGGAAGCCGCGGCCAGACCTGCTTAAGAAGATCGACAAAGCGCCCTGTGCCGCAGCCGATGTCGAGAAGTCTCAGTTTACGCTTGTCGCGGCCGCCAAATGCTTCGTAGAGCTGGGGCAACGCCTGTCGCCGTGTGGCATTGGCTGTTCCGTTGAGGAGCACCTCGACCTGCGTATCATATCGCTCCGCTGAATCGTCCGTCATCCAGCCGCCCGACTGGAAATGGAAATTCTGCAGATAGTAGCGGGGGCGCTTCCCGCGCGTTTCCTCGCACAGGACTTCGCTGTGCGCGTTGCTGTTGCGCCGCCGATGGATTTCGGGAAGATCCTCGAAGAAAAGCCGTGATCGGTGGAGCAACGTCAAAAGCGATCCGTCATGGTCGGCGGGAAGCGGATAAATGCCGGCCTCGACATTGGCGAGGTCTTGCTGAAAAAGCATAGCCATATCCGCATAGAGACGTCGGCGGTTCGGTACGGGTGCATCTGTATGTGCGCGTGGCCGCGCTTTCTGACCCTCTCGCTGTCGCACCGCGTCCGAGAGTTGACGCAGGGCGAGGCTGTGCCCAACATACCAAGCGATGCGCGGCAATTGGCTAGCGCCATAGGCCACGCGTGTGGCGAGGCGGGAGAACGACCGGTTCATATGTCACTTTTAGAGCCAAGCGCGCAACAATTCCAGCATACAGGGGGTAGCACGTAGTGAATACGGCACGCATGACCAAAAGAACAACGTCGCGTCGCCCGCGTTTGTCCCGTCTAGTCCGCAAATTCATTTCGCGCGTCTATTAGACGCTGCGGTGCATTGGCATCTATTTAGGGCCATGCGAGCGGAGTGAATTTCCGAAGAGTTTAAGGTACACAGTTGAGGCAGATTGCGCTCGTGTATAGCCAATTGCTATCCTGTCCTGCACTGTGCACTTTACTTTTGAGGCCTCGGCTACGATGGCTCGATTTGGGATTCCTCGCCGTCCATCAGGCGAACATGGCGACGAACCTTCAATGATAAACTGGCGGCGCGGATTATTTCGCGTTTGGTTTCTGGTTTCAATCGCCTGGATAATGGCATGGATGGTTTACTTGGCAATGAATGGAATACAGGGCGAGTTCAAAACCATTGGCGATTTTCTAGAGATTCCAGTGTTGCTTTTTGGTCCACCGATTGCTCTCTTGTGTTTCGGTGTGGTGGCAAGATGGGCGTTTCAAGGATTCGCACCTGGCAACAGCAAATCAGAATAATGGTCTAATGCGGCCCAGTTCGGGCTCTGGGCCATCGCGGACTCGGCCTCACGTTAGAATTTAGTCCGTTAATTGCTACTGAGCGAATGTTGGAAAGCGGTTACCGCGCTTAGTTAGGGTAATCCACTCCCAGCATGATCATGAAACATCTCGGCATCGCGAACGTAGCGGCGCAATGTATCGATGCTCTCGGCCACTACTGCGGTAAAATTCGACTTTCTATGAGAGAGTCCCATGGATGACCGGGCCGAAGAACTATCGTTCACCTATTTCCCTGGGAACTACCGCTGGTCACATGGGCTGCTGATTGGGCTGAACATGGCGCCCTGGGGAGGCGCCGAGATCGGCGAGGTCAACCGCGTCGGGCTTAGGCTGAAGAAATGCGTCGGCGACGACGATGCCTGGTTCCTGGAATGGGCGCGCGAGGCGCGCACTGTGGAGGACCGCGGGCGCGAGCGCATCTTGGAAGGCCACAGCGTCAGCGGTGCGCAATATCTGCAACGCGCGAGCGCCTATTATCACGTCGGCGAGCGCTTCCTGCAGCCTAAGAGCAAGGAAGGGCTCGACGCCTATATGCGCGGCGTCAATTGCCTGCGCGACGCCGCAAAATACATCCGGCGGCCGCACCTGGAGCATGTGGAAATCCCTTATGGCGACACCAGCCTACCGGCGATCTACGTGCATGCCGAGCCGGCCAATAAGAGCGGCAAGGTGTCGGCCATGGTCTTCTTCGACGGGCTCGATATCACCAAGGAAATTCAATACTTCAAGGGTATCGCAAGCTCAACGAACGCGGTTATCAAAGCTATCCTTCGATTAACCGGAAATGTGTATCGTTAGTGCATCCATGCAATTAGATTGATGATCAGCAATTCATAGCCCGGCTGTCCGAATAATTCGCGTTTGCGGCCCATCCCTGTTTCGCATCGCAGTGCACGCGTTCACGCGGTAACGACATACCCTGCGGCTTGGCGTCCACCACTGTAAGTGGTTCATGTCCGACCGGGTTTTGTATGATTTGGATCTTCATATATAGAGGCATGATATGAAGACGCTGCCCGCGAGCCTTCCTTCCATTCCAATCGTCGATGTTCGCGACGACGGGCCTGTTCGCCACGCTACCGACGGCCACGCGCGCGCACGGGCTCTACACGATAAATGCGTCGATTGGTTGCCGCGCATCGCGAGTGGCCTGTTGCCGGCCATCGACTTAGTCACTCGCCATTGGCTGCTGCGATCACGTTCGCCCTATGCCGCAGAGGTCCGCGCAATTGCGGCCGAGCTCGGCTTTCCTGGCATCTGGTTTCTCAATGGCTGCTACCAGTGGGGTTGCACTGCGTTTGCCTGCGAACGAGAGGGAGTATCATGGCTTGTGCGAACGCTCGACTGGCCGTTTCCGGGCCTCGGTCGTTACGTCGAAATGGCGCAGATGCATGGCACTGCTGGCACTTTCCACAACGTGACCTGGCCAGGCTATGTCGGCGTCCTGACGGCGTCGGCACCGGCAAGGTTCGCCGCTTGCATCAACCAAGCGCCGATGTGGCGTCGCACGCGGCAGGCTTGGCTGCGTCCCTATGATATTGCCTTGAACGCCAGGAAGACATGGGGGATCCGCCACATGCCGCCCGACCATCTCCTGCGTGAGGTCTTCGAGACCTGCAAGACTTTCAGCGAAGCGAAGCACCGCTTAGAAACCACGCCGATCGCCCGTCCCGCAATATATACACTGATCGGTTGCCATGTCAGTGAACGGTGCGTGATTGAGCGCACAGAAGTCGGGTTCAGCAGCCGCGACCACGATACCAGAGCCGCCAACGACTGGTTTGAGAGCCGACCGTCATGGGAAGCACGAGTAGCTCCTGAAGCGCTTTTCACACGCAGTTTTGACGAAGCGGCGGAGAACAGTCGCATAAGACGCGACCACCTTGAGGCATGGGATGGGCCATTTGTAGGAGAGTTCGGTTGGGTATCGCCGCCGGTACTCAATCCACAGACTCGTATCGCAGTCGAGATGTGTCCAGCGCGCGGAGTGCTACGGGCGATCGGATATGAGCAGACCAAAAGCCAAGAACTGCCCCAACCAATAACTCTGCCCTGCGAAATGACAACGGCCGTCTGAAGCACGCTATATTCGAAGCCGTGATTTATAGACCTGATCAGCGTCTGCACGGCGCATACATGGCGGCAAGGTCTTTGCCATCGAGATAGATCACTTTTGAAGTAAGGCCGCCATGCTTGCTGATCCATTGTAGAATTTCAGGAGGATAGACCGACAAGAAAATAGCGGTCCCAATAGTGTTCTCTACCTGGGTCTTTCCAGATTCATCCCACGCCGCATGAAAGCCGAATCGTGCTTTATTGGTAAAGCATCGCTGGTTTTTCGCAATGAGACCGAGCACCAGTGTACAGGCAGAGAGGCAGTCTCCGTCGATTACGACTCGCTCACCGCGCGATTGCAGATACTGATATTTGGCGAAGTATTGAAGGACATCACCGCCTCCGTCATTTTTGATCAGCACTTCGCTCTTGGACTGCTCTGCGCTGTAAAAAACACACGCAAAGGCCAGAAAAATTAGCAGCAACCACTTTGTGATTCGCATTGGCAACCAATCGAAGTCCCAGCAAAAGACACATATTAACAAAGGGGGCGCAGGGCGTATAGCGGACATGACGCGGGCTGCGAACCAGATATAGATCAAGACGCCTTTTCGGAAATCCATATATCACTTCCGAGAACGACGTTTATCGGAAGTATGACGATCCACGGCGGCACTGCCAACTCAGCCTTTGCGGCCATAGTTTGAGACCTCATGGCGGCAGATTCATGAATCAATTAGGACGCCTGGGTTCAAGACCTGATGTGGATCCAGCTGCTGCTT
>CAZLWN010000180.1:0-6240 GCA_964563195.1 uncultured Undibacter sp.
GTGAATTTAGCAATGACCCGGTCCTCAGCAAAGCGAAAAAGCGTGGCTTTTCAATGGTATTATTGGTTAATGGGGACGACGCTATAGAGCCTTGCCCATCCTAGGCCATCCTCCGTGCGCCCGCGCGGGCGGTATTCGGCCCCGATCCAGCCCTGGTAGCCGAGCCTATCCACCACCGCGAACACGGCCGGGTAATTGATCTCGCCCTCGTCTGGCTCGTGGCGGCCGGGCACCGACCCGCATTGCAGATGACCGATGACGGGCAAGTATTTCTCCAGCCGGGTGATGAGATCGCCGCCGACGATCTGCACATGATAGAAATCGAACTGCATGCGTAGGTTCGCCTTGCCGGTCTTGGCGATGATGTCGGCGGCGTGCTCGACGTGGTTTAGGAAATAATTGGGCCGGTCGCGCGGATTGATCGGCTCGATCAGCAGAGTGATGTTCTTTGGCTGAGCGAGATCGGCAGCGCGCTTGAGGTTGTCGATGTAGACGCGCTCGGCGGCCGGACGCTGCTCGGGCGGCACATGGCCGGCGAGACAGTGGACCGCACTGCCGCCAATCGCGGCAGCGTAATCGAGCGCCTTGCCGAACAGCACCTGGAAATCGTTCTCGCGCCCCGGTACCGCGGCGAGACCAAACTCGCCCTCGCGTCCAGGCGGTGTGTTGAGCCCAAGAATCGTCAGCTTGTTCTTCTCGATCGCCGCCTTCACCGCCGAGGCCGGTACGTCATATGGGAATTGTAGCTCGATGGCCTTGAACCCGGCGGCAGCGGCAGCTTCGATGCGCTCCAGCAGCGGGCGCTCGGTGAACAGATAGCCGAGATTGGCGGCGAAGCGCGGCATGCCTTCCTCACTTGCGCAGCGACGTGTGGGCGTATTCATTAGCGGGCTGCCAGCCCAAACGCCATCCCCGGAACAAGCCCATGTCCGCCAACACCGCCTTCCATATCGCTGTGCTGCCGGGCGACGGCATCGGGCCGGAGGTAATGGCGCCCACGCTCGAGATTTTGCGCCGAATCGAGGCGACCACGCCGAGCCTGCAGTTCCACTTCAGCGAAAGCGCCGCCGGCGCCGGTTACTACAAGGAGACCGGCAGGTCGATGCCGGACTCGACCATTAAATTATGCGAAGAGGCCGATGCTATCCTGCTCGGCGCCTGCGGACTGCCGAGCGTGCGCTATCCCGACAACACCGAGATCATGCCGCAGGTGGAGCTGCGCTTCATTTTCGACCTCTATGCGGGCGTGCGGCCAGCGCGGCTCATCCCCGGCGTGCCGAGCCCGATCGTGGGCGCGCAGGAGCATGGCATAGATTTCGTGCTGATCCGTGAATCAACCGAAGGCTTGTTCGCTTCCATGGGCAAGGGCGTGGTCACTGAGACAGAGGCACGCGAGACCCTGGTGATCACGCGCAAGACGAGCCAGCGCCTGTTCGACTTCTCGCTGCGCTTGGCGCAGCGGCGCAAAGGCCGCGGCAGACAAGGCCTGCTCACCTGCGTCGACAAAGCCAATGCCTTCAAGGCCTACGCCTTCTTCCGCGACATTTTCGACGAACGCGCCAGGAATTTTCCGAACGTCAAGACCGACCACGTCTATGTCGATGCCTGCGCCGCCATGATGGTGCGCAAGCCTTGGGATTTCGACGTGATGGTGATGGAGAACATGTTCGGTGACATTCTCTCCGACCTGGCCGCCGGCCTGATCGGCGGGCTCGGCATTGCGCCCTCCGCCGATATCGGCGACAAGCACGCGGTGTTCCAGCCCTGCCACGGCACCGCCCCCGACATCATGGGGAAAGCGCAAGCCAACCCGACAGCGATGATCCTGTCGGCGGCGATGATGCTGGACTGGCTGGCTGACAAACACGACCACCCGCCGGCGGCCGTGGCCGCGCTTCGCATCGAGCGCGCGGTCGACGCGGCTTACGCCGGTGGTGTCAAGCCGATGGAATATGGCGGCAAGGACGGCACCAAGGCAATTGGCGGCGCGGTGCTGAAGGCGTTGGGGTAGAAGCACGACCTCAACCGCTCGCCCCCGCGAAAGCGGAGACCTAGGGAAGCAGCTTCAGACTTTGTCGGAACTGGATTCCGGCTCACCCGGGAATAGGCGGAGTGTGGTGTGCCCGCGTAGTTAGAGCCCAACGAATTCCCCGATCGCCTTGAGAAACGCTTCCGGCTGCTCCAGCGGAGGGCAATGGCCGCAGCCGGGCAATTCGACGTAGCGACTGCCGGCGACCTTCTCGGCGACCGCCTTGTTGAGCGCCGGCGGCGTCGCCTGGTCGAGCTCGCCGCACACCACCAGCGTCGGCACCCGCAGGTGATGCAACAGCGGCGTGAGGTCGGTCTCCTGCAAGATTTTGCAGGCGGCCGCAAAAGCCTTCGGGTCGATGCCGAGCAACACCTGCTTGCGCTGCTCGATCGCTTCCGGATGCGTCTTCAGGTAGTCGGGTGAATGCACGCGCTTGGCGGCGATCTCGGCCACGTCACCCACGCCCGCCTCGGCCACCTTCTGCGCCATCACCGCGAATGCTTGGCGACCCTCCGGCGGAAAACAGGCGGCGGCATCGCTCAACACCAGCTTTGAGATGCGCTCGGGATGAGCGATGCCGAAGGCGAGCGCGACGGTGCCGCCGAAGCCGTTGCCGATCAGCACCGCGTCCTTGGCGATGCCGAACTCGTCGAAGCCGTCCTCGATCGCCGCCACATAGGCGTCCATCAATGCCAGCGGCGTCGGCTGCGAGCCGTGGAAGCCCGGAAGATTAATCAGCGTGACGCGATGATTGGCCGTCAGCGCGGGCAGCACCGGATCGAAGGCATGGCGGTCGGCCAGCAGTGAATGCAAGATCACCAGATCGCGGCCTTGACCCGCGCGCGCCGCGGTCAGCACGCCGTGGCCTGCGGTCAATTGCTCAAACTGCATGATGCGTCACCTCTTTGAAACCGCCCGCGACGACAGATTGTGGAATGAACTCGAGCCTCGCCTTGTTTTCCTTCTTGTGCAAAGATTGCAGCCGGGGGCCCTACATCGTCGGACGCGGCAACGGCCCACCCGGCGATGCGGGCATATTCACGGCACCGCGCGAAAGCGGGCCGAATTTGCTTGGCTTCAAGTAGAACAAACAGGGAGGAATCTGTCATGTCCATATTCAGCCGCGCCCGCATAGCCCGGGCGGTGACGTTGCTGGCGGCCGGGCTTGCCGCGCTGGCGCTATCGAGCGGCATCGCCGCCGCGCAGAAGCCCTACGGCTTTGCCACATTGCCGCCCGGCACGCTCAACTACACCACAGCCTCCGCCATTGCCAAGGTGCTGAAGGAAAAGGGCGGCATGAACGTGCTGGTGCAGCCCACCGCGGGCGACGCCATCAATCTGCCGATGGTCAACCGCAACGAGGCGGAGATCGGCATTTCCAACATCCTTGAGGTCTCCGATGCCGTCAGCGGCGTGGCCAAGATCGGCAAGCAGCCGCATCTGCGGCTCATCGGCGTGCCGCACACCTTCCGCGGCACGTTCTGGGTGAAGAAAGATTCGCCCATGAAGACGATCGCCGACCTCAAGGGCAAAAGAGTGCCCTTGGGCTATTCCGCCATGCTCACCATCGATCGACTGGCGCGCTCCATTTTGGCGACCGGCGGGCTGACCGAGAAGGACGTCTCCCGAGTTCTCGTGCCCAACGTGGTGGGGGGAGCCAACGCCTTCGCCTCCGGCACCACCGACATGTTCTTCTTTGCATTCGGCGCGCCGAAGGTGCGTGAGGTCGACGCCACAACTGGCGGCATCCGCGCGCTTGTAATCCCGGCCAGCGGCTTGCCGGCGGCGCAAAAGATATTCCGCTACGGCTATCTGACCAAGGCAGTGCCGAATCCATTCTTCGTCGGCGTCACCCATCCGATGGACGTCTATGCCTGGGACAATCTGCTGGTCACAAACGACAAGGTGCCCGACGACGTCATCTACAAGATCATCGACACGCTGGTGCACAACACCGGCGACCTAGTGGCGATACAGCCGGCGCTGCGCGGATTCTCGGCACAGAACCTCTACGTCAATTACGATCTGCCCTATCACCCTGGCGCGCTGAAGTACTTCAAGGACCATAACATCAAGGCCAAGGCCATTAAGTGACGGACGACACGCCACGCAAAGTCGCGGCGGCGCATGCGGCATCGCCGTCAACTACGGTCGCGTTGTTGACGGACTTGCTGCAGGCGCTGCTGCTCCTTTGCGTTGTAGGCTGGGTGCTCGACCTGCCGCGGTGGTTGTTTGGCGTCGGCCTCTATACCGAGCAGGTGCTGGCGATCTGCCTCGGCCTCGCGCTGGCCCTGATCTACATCTCCGCCAAGCGCAAGCCCATCTGGTTCGACTGGACCGCCGCCGCCGTCGCACTCGCGATCTGTTCCTATATCGCCTATCGCTACGAAGCGATCACCTATGAGATCGCCCTGCTGCCGGCCGACCTGGTCGGCGGCGCCGCTATCCTCTGCCTGCTGGTGCTGGAGGCGACCCGGCGTACCGCCGGTGGCGTGCTGGCGATCATCATTCTGCTGATATCCGTCTATGTCTTCATCGGGCCGCATATGCCGGGCGATTTCGCCACCCGGCCGGTATCGCTGCCGCGGCTGATCGTCTATCTCGGCCTCGATACCAACGGCATGATCGGCATCATCCTGCACGTCGCGCTGCTGATTGTCGTTCCGTTCACGCTGATGGGTCAGGTGCTCGGCCGCACCGGCGGCGCCAATTATTTCGCCGATCTGGCGATGTCGGCCATGGGCCGCTTCCGCGGCGGCGCCGCCAAGATCGCGGTGTTCGGCTCGGCGCTGTTCGGCATGATTTCGGGCGCCGCTGTGAGCAACGTGGTCGCCGTTGGCATCGTCACCATTCCGTTCATGACGCGCTCGGGCTTCACGCCGACGCGGGCGGCGGCGATCGAGGCGGTCGGCTCGACCGGCGGGCAGCTGATGCCGCCGGTGATGGGGGCGGCGGCCTTCATCATGGCGGAATTCCTGCAAGTGCCTTATAGCGCCGTCGTTATCGCCGCCATCATTCCGGCCGTGCTGTACTACGCCGCGCTGTTCATGCATGTCGACCTGGAAGCGGCCAAGCAGCGCATCGGCGCGGCGCAAGTCGAGGCGCCGCCGAAATTCACCGAGGTGCTAAAATCGGGCTGGCATTTTCCGATTCCACTGGTGTTCCTGGTCGTCACCATCGCCTATCCGGAAATCTTCCAGATTCCGATCGAACGCTCCGCCGTCTATGCCACCGCCATCCTGATCGTGTTCAGCATGGCCTTCGGCTATCGCGGCAACCGCGTCAGCCCGCGTCAGATGCTGCGCGCCGTGCTCGACACCGGCCGCGCCGCGCTCGATATCGTCTTGATCGGCGCCGCCGCCGGCATGGTGGTGGGCGCGCTCAGCGTGTCGGGCATTTCCTTCGGCCTGACGCTGCAATTGATCGCGCTGAGCGGCGGCAACCTGTTCATCCTGCTGCTGCTGACCGCGCTCATCAGCATCATCCTCGGCATGGGCATGCCCACCGTGAGCGTCTATGTGCTCACCGCCACGCTGTTGGCGCCCTCGCTGGTCAAGCTCGGCGTGGTGCCGATGGCGGCGCATATGTATGTGATGTATTTCGGCATGCTGAGCATGATCACCCCGCCGGTGGCGATCGCGGCCTATGCCGCCGCCAATATCGCGCGCACCTCGGGCTGGGCCACCGGCTGGAACGCGGTGCTGGTGGGCTGGAGTACGTTCTTCATCCCGTTCCTGTTCGTGCTGGAACCGAGCCTGCTGATGCAGGGGCACGCTGGCCTGATCGCCTGGCAATTCACCCGCAATATTCTCGGCATCTCCGTCGGCACGGCGGCGATCGTCGGCTACGCCTTCGGAGCACTGGCGCTGCCGATGCGCATCGCCTTCGGCGCGGCGGCGCTGGCGATTCTCATCCCGCCGCACGCCTTCCCCGGCGCCAGCGTGCTCGACTGGATCGGGCTCGCCTGCGCGCTGGCGGGACTCGCCACCAATTTCATCCAGAGCCGCGCGGAAAAACGAACAGCCTCAGCGTAGGCGCGCGGCGGTGATCGCCATTTATCGTCATGGCCGGGCTTGGCCCGGCCATCCACGCCTTGCTTGTTGACAGAAAGACATGGATGCCCGGCACAAGGCCGGGCATGACGGCGGATGGGTTAGCGCTCGCTAATTCCCCTCGCGCCAGATGCCGAGCGCTTCCTGCGCCGGCCGGTC
>CAZLWN010000181.1:0-6218 GCA_964563195.1 uncultured Undibacter sp.
ATCCTCCCTTCCTCAAGCCGCTAAATCTGTCTCACAGGCGCTGATGTCGGACACCCAGGTTCTCGCTCAACCGGCAACAAAACCCTCAAAACACGCCACTCGACCTCTGTCAGATCGCCGCGGCTCAAGGCTGCCTCCTCGAATCTGCAGCCTTGAATCAAAACAAGATTCGCGCGTCAACAATTTTGTCCACGCCACCTAGGAATGATTGTTGCTCCTTGTTCAATTAAAAGTCTTTCAGAAATCACTTTTGGTATTACCGAAAACTTGCTTACTCGCGCCGCTGATGTCGTGCTTAAAGAACGGCGGCGGCTTGTGCTTATGGTGCGCGAGACACCGCTGCATTTAGGCCATTTGCGGGCTATGGCCTGTGCCTCGGAAATGGGAGCAATAATTATGCCCCCTGTCCCAGCATCTTACATCCGCCCTCGAACGATTAACGAAATTGTAGATCACAGCGTGGGACAAGCGATTGACCTGTTTAATATCGATAGTGGTTTGGTGAAACGCTGGAAAGGCGCGCGCAAAGAATCCGACAGTTTGTGACTCATTGTTGTATTCACGGTAGATGTCCGGCATCAGATAAAAGACGAGCAACTTGCGCACCATTGTTTGCGGGTGCACTAATTGGTGGGCACGAGCAAAACAAATTCCTGTCACCATAGGCATTGTCGATGCGGTTCACCGGGGACCAGTACTTATCGCCAGTGGTGCCGGCTGGGAAGCAGGCAGCCGCACGGCTATAGGCTCGTTTCCAGTGCGTATCCACGAGATCGGCTGCCGTATGTGGCGCATTCTTCAGCAGGTTGTTCGTCCGCGAGGCGTAGCCCAATTCGATGTCACGAATTTCCATCCGTATCGCAATCATCGCATCACAAAAGCGATCGAGTTCTCGCATCGACTCCGATTCGGTCGGCTCAATCATCAAGGTGCCGGACACCGGGAAGCTCATTGTCGGTGCGTGGAAGCCGAAGTCGATCAGGCGCTTTGCTACATCATCGACGGAGACGCCCGCACTGTCGCGGAAAGGCCGCAGATCGAGAATGCATTCATGCGCGATTCGGCCGTTGCGGCCCTTATAGAGCAGCGTGTAATGCGGTCGGAGGCGGGCCGCGATGTAGTTTGCGTTTAAGATCGCCACCCGCGTCGCCTGCGTCAGACCTTCTCCCCCCATGAGCAGCATGTAGGCCCAGGCGATGGTCAGGATCGACGCGGAGCCAAAAGGCGCCGCGGCCACCGCGCCGACCGGGCTAGTCCCACTTCCATTCGGGTGAGATGGCAGATAGGGGGCAAGATGCGCCTTCACGCCAATCGGTCCCATTCCGGGCCCGCCGCCGCCGTGCGGAATGCAAAACGTTTTATGCAGGTTGAAATGGCTGACGTCCGCCCCATAGTCACCGGGCCGCGCCAACCCGACCTGCGCATTGAGATTAGCGCCATCCAGATACACCTGCCCGCCGCATTCGTGCACAATGTCGCAAATAGCGCGAATCGAGGTCTCAAATACGCCGTGTGTCGACGGATAGGTGATTACGATCGCGGCGAGCCGCTCGGCATGATTTTTCGCCTTCCGACGAAGATCTTCGAGGTCAACGTTCCCCTTGTCATCGCACGCGACGGGGACGACATCCATACCCGCCATGTGCGCCGAAGCCGGATTGGTGCCGTGCGCCGATGTGGGAATAAGGCAGACCTTACGCGCTACATCCGCCCGGGCACGGTAATAGGCGCAGATTGCTAAGAGCCCCGCGTATTCGCCCTGCGCGCCGGAGTTCGGCTGCAGAGAAATAGCGTCATAGCCAGAAATCGCGATCAGTTTGGCCTCGAGATCGGCGATCATCTCCGCATAACCCTGCGTCTGTCCGGCTGGCGCGAATGGATGCACGTTAGCGAAGCCCGGCCAAGAAAATGGCATCATCTCCGCCGTCCCGTTGAGCTTCATCGTGCAGGAGCCGAGCGGAATCATCGTCCGGTTGAGCGCAAGGTCTCGGCCTGCCAGGCGGTGCAGATAACGAAGCATCTCGGTTTCAGATCGGTACGCATTGAATACCGGATGCATCATGAATTGAGACTTGCGCCGCAGCCGATCAGGTATGACGTCTTCGACGCACAGCGAGACCGCTTCGAACTGGGACTCACTGGTCTGACCCGCCCCGACGGCCATGCCGAAGGCGGCCCAAACGCGTTCGACGACCTCGCGTGTCGTGGTTTCGTCGCAACTTATACCGACGCTGCCGGGCAGTACGCGTAGATTGAGTCCCAATTCCCACGCGCGGGCAAGAATTGCATCCCGCCGGTCGCCTGCCTCGACCACAATCGTATCGAAATAATACCGGGTAGGAATGCGCCAACCGCGATCGACAAGCCCTCGCGCGAGTATCGCGGTCAATTGCGCGACACGGGAGGCAATGCGCCGAAGCCCCTCGGCGCCGTGCCAGATGCCATACATCGACGCGATCACGGCCAGCAGCACCTGCGCGGTGCAGATGTTTGAAGTCGCCCGTTCGCGGCGGATGTGTTGCTCGCGTGTCTGCAATGCGAGGCGATAGGCCGGACGTCCGCGGCTGTCCACGCTCACTCCGACGAGGCGCCCGGGCAGAGCACGTTTGAACGCGACGCGACTGGCAATGAATGCGGCGTGTGGACCGCCGTAACCCATCGGTTGACCGAACCGTTGCGTGGAGCCGACGGCAATGTCAGCGTCAAGCTCGCCCGGTGGTGCGATCAATGCGAGGGCCAGCAGGTCTGCCGCAACCACGGCTATCGCTGCATGCGCGTGGAGCTTCGCGATAATGTCGCGGTAATCCGTAATCGCACCAGTCGACGCGGGATACTGAAGCAGGGCTCCAAATACCATCGCCGGATCGAGATCCGTGGCTGGATCACCGAGCACGACGCTCCAACCCAGAGGCTCGGCCCGCGTATGTACCACCGCGATCGTCTGGGGATGGCAATCCCGATCGACAAAAAACGACTTCACCGGCGAACCGCCTACGCGGCGCGCCATGGCCATTGCTTCCGCCGCCGCGGTCGCCTCGTCGAGCAACGATGCGTTCGCGATTTCCAGGCCGGTGAGATCGCAAATCATTGTCTGGAAATTCAGCAACGCTTCGAGCCGACCCTGGCTGATCTCCGGCTGGTATGGCGTATAGGCGGTGTACCAGGCTGGATTTTCCAGCACGTTGCGCCGGATGACGGGTGGCAGATAAGTTCCATAATAGCCCTGCCCGATCAACGAAGTTATCGTGACATTGCGCGTCGCCACGGCGCGCATCCGATCGAGCAGTTCGGGCTCCGAGAGCGCCGGATCTAAAGCGAGCGGCCGGGTTTGGCGAATGTCCTCCGGAATGGTTTCGTCGATTAACCCATCTAGGTTCAACGCACCGACGGTCTCCAACATGCGCGCGATCTCGTGCGGTCGGGGGCCGATATGCCTCTGGGCAAACGCATCGAATGGCGCCTCCGCGCCGACGGATGCTCCTGGCAAATCTTTTTCGGTTGCGTGCATGATCACGATTACCTTGCTTTGTTAGCAGCCTCTACCTTTGCTTTGTAAGCAGCCTCGTCCATCAACGCGTCGAGTTGCGAGGGTTGCGTAATCTTTATTTTGAAGAACCATCCTCTGCCCATCGGATCGGAATTGACCAAAGCGGGTTCGGCGACTAGCGCCTGGTTGCTCTCGATGACTTCACCCGTGATCGGCGAATACACGTCGGAAGCCGCCTTGACCGATTCGACGACGGCCGCCGCCGCGCCCTTCTCGACAGTTTTCCCGGGTGGCGGCAGCTCGACATAGACGATGTCGCCAAGCTGCTCCTGCGCGTAGGGCGTGATTCCCACGGTGGCCACATCGCCTTCGATGCGCAGCCATTCGTGGTCTTCAGTGAATTTCAGCATATTCGTTCGGCTCCGAAATTATGAACGTTTGTAGCGATGAGGAATGAACGGCAGCACAGCGACAGTGACCGGCATGCGATTGCCGCGCACCTCTGCGAAAAGCTGCGTATGCGGTGAAGCATGCTCGCGGACGACGTAACCCATCCCGATAGGCGCCCCTACAGAGGGCCCGTAGCCACCAGAGGTCACATGGCCGACCGGCTCGGATGCCGAAATGCTCGCAAACAAGTATGTCCCCCCGCGCACGGGCGCGCGCTCCCGCGGCCGAAGACCGACACGAAACCGCCGCGGCTGTCCCTCGAATTCGGCAAGCACAATATCGGCGCCTGGGAACCCGCCGGCACGCGCTCCGCCGCGGCGCCGCACGCGTTGAACCACCCATGCGAGCCCGGCCTCGGCGGGTGTGGTCGTCTCATCGAGGTCCGCACCATACAGGCACAGCCCCGCTTCCAGGCGCAGACTGTCGCGTGCTCCCAATCCGGCCAGGGCCAGGTCCGGATGCTTCAGCAGCAGGCGTGCAAGCGTTTCCGCCTCATCCGCCGGCACACTTATCTCGAAACCATCCTCTCCGGTATAGCCCGAGCGGCTCACGATGCAAGAGATGCCGGCCAGCACTATTGTGCGGATCTCCATGAACTGCATCGCCGCAGCCGCTCCGGAAAGCCTGGTCAGCACCGATTCGGCCGCCGGCCCTTGCACGGCCAGTAGCCCACGATCGCTCAGCAGCTCTATATCGCAGACCGCCGATAAAACGCTCCGTAGAAGTTGTTCGTCAGCTGCTTTGCGGCTCGCATTGACGACCAGCAGGAAATGATCGCCGCAATTAGCAATCATCAGATCGTCGATTAGCCCGCCCTGTGAGTTTACGAAAAATGCGTATCGCTGCCGGCCTGGCGCAAGACCGAGCACATCCACGGGCACAAGACTCTCAAGATCTGTTACGAGGGCCGCCATGCCGCCGGAGCGCAGCCTTAGCGCGATCTGGCCCATATGCGAGACATCAAATAGGCCGGCCAATTCGCGCGTGTGTAAATGCTCTTTCAGCACGCCGATCGGATATTGGATCGGCATCTCGTAGCCGGCAAATGAGGCCATGCGGGCGCCCCGTTCGCGATGGAGCGCATCAAGCGGCGCGCGCTTCAGCCCGTCTGCGTCGGAAGCTGGCGATCTCATTGTTGCCCCGACGTTTTGCGACGCACGAGATCGGGCACAATCGAACCGCAGGAGAGCGCAGCCAGATGCCCGGCGACGGTATAAAGGAATGCGCGGAGACCTGGATTCGGCATGGGGACCTCATCAGCTTGTGCTGATCTTTCGGTGCCCCCTCTGTCGGTTTGCCTGAGAACGTTATCCCGTCGGCGGACGCGTAGCGTCTCTCTCCAGAGTCTCGAAGTGCATCAAGCGGTTCGTGTGCCTGAGAGTTTCCGGGGCGGTTGCTCCTTCGGCGCCGGCTCTGGGCCGGTCTCTCCCGCAGCGATGCAGAATTCGTATGTCATTATTGAGATAAAAGCCTACCGCATCGCGGGCAGCTTGTCACGCCGAATACGCCGTTTGCCCCGGCGAGCAATTGGAGCATGCCTCTCACGCGGCGCTTTGCCCCCAAATGAAACCATTCATTGGCGCGGTTTGCACGCATACTTAGTGCTGACCTGACCGGGCTTTTTTAGACCAAGCGTTGTGAGAAAATACCTTGGAAAGGTGACCTGACGGTTTTTTTGTACCAGCGGATGAGAGATTACTGCATCGGTAGGATCTCATCTAGGTGGTGAGCCAAGGGCGCGAATGTCTACGGCGCCGGCTGTCTGTGCCGAAAACGTCATCCGTATTGATCTAGCGACAGAATCGCATGACCATCGGGGCGATGGTCGCGCTGCTGTCCCTTTTTCTCAACCTGCTGACCGTGCCACTCAGGCCGAAGAGCCGGCTTGAGGCGGAGAACGCTGCGCTTCGACACCAACTGGTCGTACTCCAACGTAAGGTGCGTGGCCGGATCGAGTTCACCAATGGCGATCGCTTGTTCTTCATTCTGCTATATCGGTTATTTCCATCGATCCTCAAAGCGATGGCGATCGTCCGGCCTGAGACAGTCGTGCGCTGGCATCGGGCAGGCTTCCGCCGTTACTGGCGCTGGAACTCGCGGGGACGGGGAGGGCGGCCGCCAATCAGCGCGGAGCTGCGTGCTTTGATCCGGCGTATGAGCGTTGAGAATGTGCTCTGGGGCGCGCCGCGCATTCAAGGCGAACTGCTCAAGCTGGGCTTTGCCGTGGCTCAGTCGACCGTCGCCCGATACATGGCCAAGAACGATGATCCGTCCGGCCAGA
>CAZLWN010000182.1:0-6120 GCA_964563195.1 uncultured Undibacter sp.
GGTGCAAGGCGCGGCACAAGCCGATGAAAATATTTTTTCCATCGAGCATCTGGTGGAGAGTCCGCCGGAGCAATGGCTCGAGCAGTACCTGAAAGCTGGTGACAAGCTCGGTTACGACCCTTGGCTGCACACCACTGAAAGCGCCGAAAGGCTGAAGAAGGCCTGCGCTACGGCCGGCGCCGAGCTGGTGGCGGTCGATGGCAATCCGATCGACGCGCTATGGAAAGACCGTCCGCCGCCGCCCGCCGGCCGCGTCGTTCTGCACGACATCAAGCTCGCCGGCGAAAGCGCACCCGACAAGCTCAAGCGCGTGCGCGGCGAGCTCGCCAAATTGCGCGCCGATGCGCTGGTGGTGTCGGATCCGCAAAACATCGCCTGGGCCTTCAACATCCGCGGCGCCGACGTGCCGCATACGCCGCTGGCGCTCAGCTTCGCGCTCGTCCCGCGAGAGGGGCGGCCGGCGCTCTATGTGGATGCGGGCAAGCTCGACGATAAAGTGCGGCAGGCGCTGGAGGAATTCGCTGACGTGCGCGCGCCCAATGCGCTTACCGGCGATCTGGCCGCGTTCAAGGGCAAGAGCGTGCGGCTCGACCAGGCCAGCGCCGCCGACGCCCTCACGCGGCTGGTGGCCGACTACGGCGGCCGGCCGGCGCGCGTGCGCGATCCGATCGCGTTGATGAAGGCCGTGAAGAACCATGCCGAGATCGCGGGCGCGCGCGCCGCCCACAAGCGCGATGGCGCCGCACTGGCGCGGTTCCTGGCCTGGCTGGAGCGCGAGGCGCCCAAGGGAAAATTGACGGAAATCGACGCGGTCAAGGCGCTGGAAAGCTTCCGCCGCGACAGCGGCCTGCTCAAGGACATCTCGTTCCCGACCATCGCCGGCGCCGGTCCCAACGGCGCCATCGTGCATTACCGCGTCACTGAAGGCTCGAACCGGCGTATCGGCATGAATGAATTGTTGCTGGTCGATTCCGGCGCGCAATACGAGGACGGCACCACCGACGTCACCCGCACGGTTGTCGTAGGCAGCGCAACCGACGAGATGCGCGACCGCTTCAGCCGCGTGCTCAAGGGCCACATTGCGATTGCCACCGCGATCTTCCCGGAGAACACCAGCGGCGCCCAGCTCGATCCGCTGGCGCGCACGGCGCTATGGCAAGCCGGCCTCGATTTCGATCACGGCACCGGCCACGGCGTCGGCAGCTATTTGTCGGTGCACGAGGGCCCGGCGCGCATCTCCAAGCTCGGCACCGTGGCGCTGCGGCGCGGCATGATCCTGTCCAACGAACCAGGCTACTACAAGACCGCCGCCTATGGCATCCGCACCGAGAACCTGGTGCTGGTGATCGCGGCACCGGAGCCGGCGGGCGCGGAAAAGCCGCTTAACGCCTTCGAGACGCTGACGCTGGCGCCGATCGACCGGAGGCTGATCGAGACCCGCATGCTCACGAGCAAGGAACGCGCCTGGCTCGACAGCTATCACACGCGCGTGCACGAGGTGATCGGACCGCTGCTCGATCCGGAAACGCGCAAGTGGCTGGAGAAGGCGACAAGGCCGCTTTAAGTATGTTGTACAAACGTCAATCCATTTCCCGCTCGAGCGGCTAATTCGTGCACGATATTCAAGCCGAGACGAAATCCAGCGTCACGCCCTGGCGGCTGCTGGCGCTGCTGATGGCGATGACCGCCATCGGACCGGCTACGCTTAACATTCTAGTGCCGGCGCTGCCCGGCCTGGTAGAACGGCTGGCCAGCGATACCGGCACGGTGCAGCTCACACTTTCGCTTTATCTCTTGAGCCTCGCGTCCGCGCAGCTTCTGCTCGGGCCGCTGTCGGACCGCTTCGGCCGGCGGCCGGTGGTGCTGGCGGGCCTGGCGCTGGCGGTGACCGCCTCGCTCGCGGCCATCGCTACCGCCACGATCGACGCGCTGATCATCGCACGCGTGGTGCAGGCGGTCGGCGCCGCGACCGGCATCGTGATGGGGCGCGCCATCATCCGTGATCTCTACGAACGCGACCGCGCCGCCAGTATGATCGGGCTGGTCACCACCGCCATGGTGATCGCGCCCATGATCTCGCCGCTGATCGGCGGCATTCTCGACACCGCCTTCGGCTGGGAGGCGATCTTCCTGTTCATTGCGGCCTTCGCCGGCGTGGTGCTGGTCTGGGCGGCGCTAGTACTGCCGGAGACGCGACCGCAAAGCGTGGCGGGCGCGCCGGCGGTACTGTTGCGGGATTGGGGCGCGTTGCTCGCCAACGCGAAATTCCACGGCTATGTGCTGGCCGGCGCGCTCGGCTCGGCGCCGTTCTTCACCTTCCTCGGCGGCGGCCCCTATGTGGTGGTGACGCTGATGGGCCGCACCTCGGCCGAATTCGGGCTGTGGTTCGCGGTCAACTCGCTCGGCTATATGAGCGGCAACTTCACCGCCGCGCGGCTGTCGCAGCGTTTCGGCGTCGATGCCATGATCGCCGCCGGCGTGGGCTTCGAGCTCGCCGGCGCCAGCCTCACGGCGGCGCTGGTGGCGACCATGCCCGACGCCGGCCCGGCGATCATCTTCCTGCCGCAGTTCATCATCTCCTACGGCAACGGGTTGCTGCTGCCGAACGCCATCGCCGGCGCGATCAGCGTGCGCCCGCAGGCCGCGGGCGCCGCGTCCGGCGTCGCCGGATTTGCGCAGATGGCGCTCGGCGCGGTGGCAACGCAGCTGGTGACGATAGCGCTGGCCGGCGCCAGCACTGCCATGCCGATGGCCTGGATGATGGTAATCGAAGTGCTGGCGACGGGGCTGGTGTTCTGGGTGCTGGCGCGGCGGCCGCGTGACGCGGACGCGGCATAACGATTAGCCGCCCACCAGCTTCAGCCACTCATCTTCGGTGAGCACCGCAACGCCGAGTTCCTTCGCGTCGCTGAGCTTGGAGCCGGCGCCGGGGCCGGCGACGACAAAATCGGTCTTCTTCGACACCGAGCCGGCCGCCTTGGCGCCGAGGCGCTCGGCAGTGGCCTTGGCCTCCTCGCGCGTCATTTTCTCCAGCTTGCCGGTGAACACCACGGTCTTGCCGGCAAATTTCGAGTCGGTCCTGGGCTGTTCGACATCGCGGATTGTCACCTCTTTGGTGAGCCGCTCGACGATGCCCTTGTTATGGCTCTCGCCGAAATAGGCCTTGATGCTCTCGATCACGGTGTCGCCGATCTGGTCGAGCGCGTCCATTTCGGCGATGGCCTCCGCGTCACCTTTGGCCACCTTCATGCAGGCGTCATGGAATGCCTTCCAGGAGCCGTAGCCGCGCGCCAGCGCCAGCGCCGTGGTCTCGCCGACATGGCGCATGCCGAGCGCGTAGATGAAGCGGTCGAGTGAGATTTCTCGGCGTTCCTCGATGGCGGCGAACAAATTGCGCACCGAGGTTTCGCCGTAGCCTTCCTGCTCCTCGAGCTTGATCTTGTTGTTGCGTGCTTCGAGCGTGAAGACGTCGGCCGGCTCCTTGACCCAGCCTTGTTCGAAGAACAGTTCGACCTGTTTCTCGCCCAGACCCTCTATGTCGAAGGCGCGGCGCGAGGCGAACAGTTTGAGGTGCTCAATCTTCTGGTACGGGCAGGCGAACTCGCCGGTGCAATGAGCGCGGGCCCCTTCTTCGCCGGTCGCAGTTTTCTCGCGCTCGACTTTAGTGTGCAGCGGGCAAGGACACTTTGTCGGGAAGGCATACTTCTCCTTCCCGCGCGGCTTATCTGCGACGATGTCCACCACCTGCGGGATGACGTCGCCGGCGCGCTGGATGATGACGGTGTCGCCGATGCGCAGATCGCGGCCGCCGCGCAAGGGCTCGCCGTCGCCGCCAATGCCCTTGATGTAGTCCTCGTTGTGCAGCGTGACGTTCTGCACGATGACGCCGCCGACGCCGACCGGCTCGAGCTTGCCCACGGGCGTGAGCGCGCCGGTGCGGCCGACCTGGATCTCGATGTCGTTCAACACGGTGATGGCGCGCTCGGCCGGGAATTTGTGCGCGATCGCCCAGCGCGGCGAGCGTGAGACGAAACCGAGCCGCTCCTGCCAATCGAGGCGGTCGACTTTGTAAACTACGCCGTCGATGTCGTAGTCGAGATGCGACCGGCGCTGCTCGATGTCGCGATGGAAGGCGAGGAGCTGGTCGAGCGCATGGCAGAGCTTGGTGAGCGGGTTGGTGTCGAAGCCGCAAGAAGAAAACCACTTCACCATGCCGGTTTGCGTGTCGGCCGGCATTTCGCTCATCTGCCCCCACGCATAGGCAAAGAAGCCGAGCGGGCGCGCGGCGGTGACCGCCGGGTCCTTCTGCCGCAGCGAGCCGGCGGCGGAGTTGCGCGGATTGGCGAAGATTTGCTCGCCTTGCTCCTTCTGCCGCTCGTTGAGTTTCAGGAAATCGGCTTTGGTCATGTAGACCTCGCCGCGCACTTCGCAAATCGCGGGTACGTTTTTGCCCTTGAGCCGATGCGGCACGGCCTTAAGCGTCTTGATATTGGCGGTGACGTCCTCGCCCTCGCTGCCGTCACCGCGGGTGGCGGCGGAGATCAGTTCGCCGGCCTCGTAGCGCAGCGACATCGACAAGCCGTCGATCTTGGGCTCGGCGCTGAAAGTGATTTTGTCGTCGTCGGCGAGCTTGAGGAAGCGGCGGATGCGGGCGACGAAATCGCCCACGTCCTGCTCGGCCATGGCGTTGTCGAGCGACAGCATCGGCACCGCGTGGCGCACCTTCTTGAAGCGGCCGGTGGGCGCCGCGCCCACCCGTTTCGACGGCGAGTCGGAGCGGACCAGCTGCGGAAAGCGCGCCTCGATCGCGGCGTTGCGCTCGCGCAGCGCGTCATAGGCGGCGTCGGAGATCTTGGGCGCGTCTTCCTGGTAATAGCGCTTGTCGTTGAGCGCGATCTCGTAGGCCAGCCGCTTCAGCTCGGCTTTTGTCTGAGCCTCGGAGAGGCGCGGAACAGGGATTTTGGTGAGGTCTTTAGGTGCCATGGACTGCCGCAATGCCGCAACGCGCATATAGGCCCGATTGCGCCCGGCGCCAAATTACCCGAAGCTTCGCAGGCAAACCAAGGCCGCACAGCCGGGGCCAAACAAGGAAACACCAAGCGCAGCCATGCTGATCCACCCGCGCGGCAAGGACCGCCCCTATCATCTGGGGCCGTTTCCGCTGGAGACGCTCAGAACCGACGACAGCGTCCTGGCGCACGAGGCGGCGCGGCCACCGGTCGCGGCGGCGATGGACCGCGAACCGCAGGGGCCGCTGGCGCGGGCGGCGGACCACTACCGCGAATTGTTTGTCAAATTTGCCGACGGGCCGGTAGCGCCCAAGCAGGCGCCGGTGCCCGACGACCTCGCCCGCCGCGCCGTCGATATCAAAGGCGCCGCCTATTTCCTCGACGCCGCCCAGGTCGGCATCTGCCGCATTCCGGCCAATGGCTGGCTCTCCGGCGGCGATCATCCGGCGCATGAATTTGCCGCGGTGATTCTGGTCGAGCGGCCGCGCCTGCCTGAGCCGGACACGCTGGCGCGCGCGTGGATCGCGCCCGCGCGCGCGGCCATCGCCGACATGCACGCGGCCGAGATCGCGGTCTGCATTGCCGGCCATATCCGCGCCATGGGCTTTGCGGCGCGCGCGCATTTCGCCGGCCACAGCTTGTTCGACGCCGAACGGCTGGCGGTGCTGGCGGGGCTCGCCGTGCGCGGCGAGGATGACCGCCCGCACAATCCCTATCTTGACGATTTCGCCATCGCCGTGGTCACGACCGACTACGCATTGGCGACCGACAAGCCGCTGCATCCCGACGCGCTCAACGCCAAAGGCCTCGCCTACTGGTTCGGGCTCAACGGCGCGCAGTCGGGGCGCGAGCGCAACCGCCAGAAAAAGCGCGCCACGCATCTGAGCCGCTTCCCGATGGAGCAGGTCAAGCGCGTCGAACGGCCGACCACGCTCATCCTCGACGAGGAGGTGCCGCAGGTTCCCAAACGTGCCGCCTTCTTCCAGCGCGCGCTTCACGGCGATCTCGGCGACAAGGCGAAAGCCGAGCGCACACGCTTTGCTTTCAAGACACCGCTGTCGTGGAGCCTGCTGCAGGTGATCCGCTCGCTGGTGCCGTTCCAGGGCGGCGA
>CAZLWN010000183.1:0-6105 GCA_964563195.1 uncultured Undibacter sp.
CAAGTCGACCATCGCGGCGATCCGCGACCGCACCCACTGGAATTCGGCCGCGCTGTCACCGCTCGACCCGGTGACGCTCGGCCTGTGCTCGCAGATCGATCTCGACCTCGAAGTGCAGCGCGCCAACAAGGAAAAGCCGGTCGTGGCCGACGCCGGGGCGACGCTGCTGCCCGCCGCCGAGACCACCGCGCGCAAAGAGGCGGAAGCCGCCGCCGCGGAAGCCGCCCAGCAGAAGCCGGGCGGCGATCTCGACGTTTCGGCCGTGTTCGCCAAGCTTAAGGGCATTGGCAGCAAGGCCGAGCAGGAAGACGGCGAGAAAGAAGGCGAGTAAGGCGGACTTCCCATCCTCCGCTCATGCCCGCGAAAGCGGGCATCCAGTCCTGTTTCCATTTCATAAGAACCGGGTCCCCGCTTGTGCGGGGATGAACGGAAGATATTTCAATACCCCCGCTTGCCCTCGATCGCCGCAATGTAGCGGGCAATGGAGCTTTCCAGCACCTGCTTGCCGTGGCGCGCGATAACGCGGTCGAAATAGTGGCCATAGATCGCCTCGAACGCGAACGGCTTGAGCGCCTCACCGATGCCTGTGACCGCGCGCGCCGACAACGGGATGAAATTTGGATAGCTGCGCATGAAGGACAACCACTTGCGGTCGGTGGCAACCGTGAGGATGTCGCCGGAACACACGACGCTGCGGCCCTGCGCGCCGCCCGCCCAGTGCAGCACCGTGCCGCCCTCGAAATGGCCGCCGCAGCGCACCAGCGTGACGCCGTCCCACAATTCAAGCGTCTCGCCGTCCCAATGCTTGATGGCCGCATCGGGCCGCATGACCCATTGCTTGTCGGCTGAGTGTAGATGGATCGGGCAATCGAAGGCGTGCGCCCATTCCACCATCGCCGTGTAGAAATGCGGGTGCGAGATCGCGATGGCCTTTATGCCGCCGAGGCCTTCGATCACGGTCACGGTCGCCGTGTCCAACAGCGAGATGCAATCCCACAGCACATTGCCGCCGGGCGTGCGCACCAGCAGCGCGCGCTGGCCAATGGCGAATTGCGGCTGCGTGCCGATGCCGATCAGGCCGGTCTCGTATTCGCGGCAATTGTTGGCGTGGCCGATGCGAAGCGCGTCGAGCGTGGTCCAGGTCTGCCCGCGCGGCGGCACGTATTGCCGCTCTTCTTCGCAGATCAGGCATTGCGCGGGCGGCGCCGCGCTGTCGGGATATTGCGTGCCGCAGGCGGTGCAGATGAAGAGGGGCATGCGTTTCCTCGCAATCGTTTTGCGCTGTCATAACTCTCCGCTCATGCCCGCGGAAGCCGGCATCCAGAACTGGGTCCCCGCTTGCGCGGGGACGAGCGGGGATATGCAGGCATGCGTGATCGCCCCTGTTGTTTGCGGCGCGGGGGCGCCGTAGTCCTGCCCCGCAAGCGGGGCCTTCCGTCGTCCCCCCGCAAAAAAAGCGAGGGGATGGAGCGCCGGGCGGCGCTACCTTTTAGTCTCCGCCTTGCGGTGGGGCGCGCTTTGCGATCGGCGCGCTCACCACTCGGCGCTCCACCTGTGGCTTTTTCAGTCCCCGGCGCCGTAACTTCCGGGCGGGACAAGAGGGGGTGCCCCTCTCTTGGGCTCCCCTTATCCGGCGGGCTTCCGCCCGCCTTCGTTCCCGCCGCGTCCAGCCCTCGAGGGGCAGAGCCGGTCTTAATGCCGGCGGACAGCTGGCCAGGGCCTCCCGAGCGCGCGGCTGCGAACCACGCCCGCGGGGACCGCCCCTGCCCCACTTCGAGAACGCCTCTAGAAGCGCCCCTCATGGACAGGTGAACGGAGCATGGCGGAGGAATTTGGCGAAACTAGGACGATATTCCTAGAACAAGCACGGCCCGTGGCCGCAATTTTTGAGCCCGCCCGGCCGCTCGCAACAGCGCCACTGCTGCGGTCCATGAATGATTTTGACGCATCGCAATATTTATTAACTGTTTACGTACAAAGAACAATTTAATGTGATGGCGCCGCCACTTGTGCGCCGCAATATTTTGGCTATCTGCCCCCTAGATCAACGACGGAATCACACGAGGCCCACCATGAGTTCGCGCACATTGAAGTTTGTTTCGGCAGCCGCCTTCGCGGTCGCCTTGATCGCCACGGTGGCGGTTGCCCGCACGGTCCACACCCGCACGACGGCGGCCGGCGCCCAGCCCGCGCAGGACAGCGCCATGAGCGCTGCCCCCGCCGCCATGCCGCGGCCCGCGCTGGACGGCTTCATCGCTTGCGGCACGCTGAGCAATTCGGAATGCGAAACGCTCGGGAAGCTGCTGCCGATGTGACGCGCGCGCAATTTCGCGACAACCAAACTGTTCGTGATGGCCGGGCTCGTCCCGGCCATCGGCGTTTTGGGGAGGATTTTTCGTCGAGCGCACGGCGTTGACCCTCGCCGGCGGGCGCCGCCCCTGCCCCACTCCGAGAACGCCTCTAGAAGCGCCCCTCATGGGCAGGTGATAGGAGGATGCCGAAGGATTGGGGCGGAATTATGGATTATATTCCTAGCCATAATGTATGCACAATTTGTAGCCACATATGGTAGCGTGATGCATGGCCTTCGAATGGAACGAACGCAAACGGGCGCAGATCATCGCGGAACGCGCGCTCGATTTCGCTTCAGCCTATCTGTTCTTCGACGGGCGGGCGGCGATCCATCAACCGACGCCGCGTGGCGGCGAGGAACGGTGGAAAACGACGGCAATGATCGAAGGCGCGTTCTTCACCGTCGTTTGGACATGGCGCGGCGAGACCATCCGCGTGATTTCAATGAGGCGAGCCCATGAGCAGGAAATCAGGACATATCGTGAGGCACACGGCGGCTGAGCTGCGCGCGATGGACAAGCGCGGCGAATCCAAGTCCGACTGGAAAGCGGCGGCGAAAAAGCCCCTGCCCTCCGGCCGCGATCCCGACGACGCCATGGAAGAGATCGATTGGGGGACCACTGAGTTGCCGCTGCCGCGGCGCAAGGCGCACACCACGCTGCGGCTCGATGCCGACATGCTCGGCTGGTTTCGCGCACAGGGGAAAGGCTACCAGACGCGGATCAATGCGATTTTGCGGAAGTATTTCGAGCAGCATACGCGGTAAGATCGATGCGCTACGCCATCGTGATCGAGAAGGCGAACAGCAACTATTCGGCCTATGTGCCGGACCTGCCTGGCTGCGTGGCGACGGCTGACTCTGTGAAAGCCGCCAAAACCGAAATCTGCAATGCGATCCGTTTCAATATCTACGGGCTGAATAAGGACGGCGTGCCAGCGCCCGAGCCGACCAGCATTGCAGATTATGTTGAGGCGTAGCTTCGTGAATCGAGTCTATTCGTCTTGTGCTAACTCTTCATACTCGTCTAAAATTGAATCGTTAGTGTGGTGGAGATGTTTCATCTCCGAAATTTCACTTATTGCAGCATAAGAAATATATGGGCAGCTCTCGTAGAGAGGCCCCTTCTCAAGGAGTGAGAAGACTGGCCTTGTTATTTCGCGCATCACTTTCTCACGCTTATCATCTGGGGCAACAATGTGCAGACGAATGTCCATATTTGGCTGAAGCGCCAACAAATCTGCCATTCGCAACAAACCGGAGTAAATAGCGGTAGTGTGCTCAATTTCAAAAGCACGCGCCATCGAACGTCCCTTCATCCAAATAACATCAATTTGCTCGACCGTGCGAAGGGTATTGTCGTCATAATTCAACGGCAGAACATCAAGAAAGGCCTGATGCATAATTTCTGGAACTTGTTCAAGGACGCGTTGCTTATCAGACCGAGGCACCCAAATTCGAAATCCCATTTCAGCACCAATACGAGCAATTGTTGACTGCACCTTTAGAGATTCTCTTAAATCGTTTCTTATTTCCGAGATGGGTGTTTCGGCGGCCTCTTCTTCTGTTGCTGCTGGGATTTCCACAACTACCGAGCGGTCGACAGTTCTGACTGTCGACTTAAGCCCAAGACGCTGCTTGTCCGTCGCCGACAACGGGTATGACTTTGGCTTAGCGGTCTGTTCAATCAACATATCAAGCAAGACTTTTCCGTCGGCGGAATTAATTTCCCTCAATGACGCGCGCAAATTCAAGAATTGAGCCCAGCCTACAACGCCTCTTTTTACGCCTTCTGTAAGTGACAGCTTATTCCAAACATGCTCATCGAGCATCGGAATAGATTGCTCAAGTTCAAGTTGAACAATTGGCTTAACTCTGAAACGAACAACAAATGGGTCGGGATCTGAAAAAATAGGAGCTGTATCAGTAAAGCTATTTGAGGTGACCTCCAACACGCCGCACCATCGCGATAACCGTACGAGATAACAAAGGAAAATATCACCTGGTTTAATTCGCTCTGCGCTCTTCCTTTGTTTTTCACGAAATCCACTAATAACAGACCCATGCTTTCGAAAAGCAGCCCATGTCTCAAGCGTAAAGAGGTCTAAGTAATAGGCCATTATCACTCACCCCATGCTCCTTCAACGCACTCCCGCTCTCATCCAGAATCGCCGGATCGTCGATGATCGCCAGCATCTGCCACGCATCGCCGTCGGCGATCGTCTTGAGGGTGCCGCGCAGGATTTTGCCTGGGCGCATCTCCCCCGTCTACGCCGGTGCAATGGCGCGCGCACGCATATTGAAATAAGGCAACGGTCGATAATAAACCGGCCGGTTGTCGCCGCGGCGCCTTGTTATCGCCGCCCGCGACCATAGCTCTATTGCGTACTGCGTTCGTACTGAAATGCCTTTTAAAAGGATCAATACCATGACCAATACTCCCAATAATCCGACCGCGTCTTCCGAACAGCAAAAGCCCGCTTCCAATCCGACCCCGCAGCAGCAACAGCAGGGCGACAGCAAGCGGGCCACCGACAAGCCGGCCAGCCAGCCGCAGCAGAAGTAACCTGCGCGACCGCTGAAAACGAAAGCCCGGCCGAGCGCCGGGCTTTTTTATCGTCCATGGGGGGACATGCGCAGATGGTTCGTGCCGCCGGTCGTGGTGCCGGTGCTGCCGGCGATCGGGGTGATTGCGGCGGGCTTGCTACGCTAGCTGCGCGTCAAAACTTCAGCTTGTCCAGCAGCCGCCCGAGGGCCGCCCGGCCCTCGGCGATCGCCGCGCTGCGCAGGTCGAAATATTCCTGCGAATGCGCCACCGGACTTTGCCGCCCGGCCCGGTAGATTTCCCAGCGCCAGGGCTTCGGCAGACGGGCGCGGTTCTTCACCACCACCGAATAGTCGGCGCGGTCGAAGCCGGCGCTCATGGCGCACGCTGCTGCGCGGCGGCCGGCACCGCCGGCACGGTGGCCTGGTCGCGTTCATGCGCCGCCGCCAGGTCGGCCGGGTCGACATTCACCATCTCGATCGAGGACGGCTCGTAGGCCTGCGCCGGAAGGAAGATCAGCGTGGCGACGCGGCGATAAACCGGGAACGCCTTTTCCTGGACCAGCGCCTCGTCGGCCACCACTTCGTATTGGCCGGGCGCCAGCCGCCGTTCGACGCCCTTGAGCGAAAAGGGATGCTTGAACGTCAGCGTCACGCGATTTGTGCGCGTCAGCATTGCAATGCCTCGATGTTGGCGGTGTTGGCGGAAACGCACTGAAAGCGCGCGATCGCGCGCGGCGCCGTCACCAAATGAAGTAAGCGAGGACGATTCCGCCTGAAATCAACAGACCCAATCCCCAGAAGGAATAGGTCATCGTTCGATCCATCGCTTCGTTCGGCGCGTTTTGAATAGCCATCGCGGCACTATGCGCGCTTCGGGCGCCGATAGATACAACTATATTGCGGCGCAGGCGGCGGGCGGGAAGCGCTTATTGGATTCGGATGTTCTTGGTGAAGCGCGTCAGTTCCCCACGCCATGCCCTTTCAGTGCTTCGCCGATCTCATCCAGGATCGCCGGGTCGTCGATGGTGGCCGGCATGGTCCAGGGCTCGTGGTCGGCGATCTTCTTGATGGTGCCGCGCAGGATCTTGCCCGAGCGCGTCTTGGGCAGCCGCGCCACCGTGATCGCCAGCTTGAACGAGGCCACGGGACCGACCTTCTCGCGCACCAGCGCCACGATCTCCTTCTCGATCTCGGACGGCGGGCGGTTG
>CAZLWN010000184.1:0-5943 GCA_964563195.1 uncultured Undibacter sp.
GCGCTGCTGCTGGGCGCTGGGGCTTCCCTTTCCGGCGGCGCTCCGCCCGATCGCGCCACTATGCAGGCAAAATACCGACGGCCAGCGCAAATCCCATTTCCCGAAAGCAATCTCTATTCGGAGGGCAAATCGAAGCTTGGCCGTATGCTATTCTTCGACCCCATTCTTTCGGGATCCCGCTCCCAAGCCTGCGCTAGTTGCCATAATCCCAGCCTGTCCTGGGCGGACGGCCTGCCACGCGCCATCGGCGAAAAATCGATGCCGGTTCGCACGCCGACGCTGCTCAACGTGGCATGGACGCCGCAACTTGGATGGGACGGTCATTTCCGCAATCTCGAGGCGGTAACCTTCGGTCCGATTACGTCGCCCAAAATTATGAATTTGCCGGAACAGGAGCTGATCAGGCGCCTGTCTAATATCCCGGGTTATGTACGCGCCTTTCACGCCGCGTTCGGCGATGGCAAAATTACCCGCCGGAACATCGAGCTCGCGATGGCGACATTCGAGCGTTCGATCGTCTCGGGTGAGGCGTCGTTCGACGCCTGGATCAAAGGCAACGAAGCGGCGATCAGCGAGGCGGCCAAGCGCGGCTTCGACCTATTCAACGGCAAAGCGCATTGCGCGCCCTGCCACAGCGGTTGGGCGTTCACCGATTCCTCTTTTCACGACATCGGAAGTGCGAAAAATAACGACATCGGCCGTGGAAAGCTCTTCCCAACTTCGGTCAAGCTTCGCTATGCCTTCAAGACCCCAACTTTGCGCGACGTCGCGCGGCGTGCGCCTTATATGCATGACGGCTCGCTTTCAACGCTGAAACAAGTGATCGATCTTTACGACCGCGGCGGCATCGATAGGCCGAGCCGCTCAGAGCTCATCTCGCCACTCCATCTCCGCGATTCGGAGAAAGCCGACCTGATCGAGTTCATGAAGACACTGACGTCCGCGCCGAAGCAAATCGCGATAACTTCATTGCCACGCTAATCGCTATACCGCGCAGCGCGTTCATCCCGTCCGAATTATCGTTGCTATAGAACCACGGGCAGGAAAGATCCCGCCAGCGCGATGCCGCCGATCAGCAATACGCCGGCGCCGGTCTCGATCGTCTCGACATAAGCTGGGAAACGCTCCGCTACGGCGGCAGCGGCCGCTCCGAGTACGACGCTGATAAAGCTCGCTACGCCTAGCATGAGTCCCTGCCGCGAAATCCAATTTCGTCGTTCGCGCGACAATCCTAGCCACAAGATTCCTACCAACGAACTTCAGCAGTCGTCGCTGCGAGGTCTGCACCGCCGCCGTCGATTTTGGGGGTTAACCAAGAGTTAAAATTTTCGGCAATTCGTTACCAAAACCCTAAAAAATGTGGTAAAAGATTAATGATACCAACCAGCTGCGTGCGGCGGTACGGCTGGTATCTCAAGTGGCGTTTGTAGCGTTAGGAGGCCTGAATGAGCCGGCTGGCCATACGGCTGCCGCGGCTGGAAGTGATTCTGCTTGCAGTCATGGTTAACGCTGGCATGGCCGGCAGTGCAAGCGCTCACGTCAAATGGTTTTGTGCCTACAATGTCACCGGGCAGCCGCGCGGCCTGGAAAACGTCCTGTGCCCGAATTTCGAAGTCCTGATCGGCTTGTCGATCCTCGCGCTCATGGAGGGTTGCCTGGTCGAGTGGTCGCTTCTCGGTCCGGCGTTGCTGCGCGCCATGGACCGCGCGACCCGTTTGATCGAGAAAAACACGGAACTGATCTTCCGCGGCGGCTGCGTTTTCTTTTTCGTCGCGATCTGGGCGGTCGGCGGAATGATCCTGACGCCGGATTTGAAAACCAATTCGACGGCGATCGGCGTCCTGCAGCTCGGCATAGCGGCCGGCATGGTATCGCGGCGCACCATGCCGCTGTCCGCGATCGGGATCTTCGTGCTGTTCGAGGTCGCGCTCTGGAACTACGGCGCGTTTCATCTCGCCGACTATCCGATTTTCCTCGGCGTGGCGGCCTATATCGCGCTCGTGGGGGGCCAGACGAATTTTTTTGGCGTGCGGCCCATCGACCTGGTGCGCTGGAGCGTGGGCGTCACGCTGATGTGGGCCTCCATCGAGAAATGGGCCTATCCGCAGTGGTCGCTTCCGCTGTTCATCGAGCATCCGAATCTGGCTTTAGGGCTCGACCCGGATGTCTTCATGCAGGCTGCCGGCGCGGTTGAATTCGCCTTGGCCTTTGCGCTGATGTGGACGCCGCTGGTGCGCCGCGTGGCCGCGATCATACTGGTCTCCATGTTCGTCAGTGCCGTGTTCGAGTTCGGCAAGATCGACCTGATCGGCCACACGCTGATCGTGGTCGTTTTGCTGGGCATCGTCGCAGACAGTGGCGGCAAGTCCGCGATAACGCGGTATCCGTGGCTGGTTCCGGTCGGCTATGCGGGTGCGCTCAGCGTCTTCATGACAACCTACTATCTGGCGCACGCCGTCCTATTCGGAACGTCGCTCACCTGACGGCGCAAGCCGGCGCCGAAGTCCGCGCCGGTCACTTGACATGGACGACTAGCTTCATCTTGGGGTGAATTGCGCACAAGACGTCAAAATCGCCGGCCACCGGGAACGTGACGTTCGTCTTGCTACCAGGCTCTTGATCGCCGGAATCGAACTTGAACCGGTTTGAATCGACGTAGGCGTGGTGGCGTAAATCGCCGTCATCGTTAACGATTTGCAACTTCTCGCCGCGCGAGATGGTGATCTCGCCCGGCCTGAATTGCCGTCCTTTTTGCGAAACCACATAGCGTTGCTGCGCCAGCGCCGCCAGTGCGCCCAAGCCGGCCGAAAAAGCGGCAATTAGGGTGAATACAAGCAAAATCCGCAGGGGCGCTCGAAATCTCAGAATTCGTACGATCTCTCTTTTGGCACTCATGGAAGAGAGCTTGAGTGCGGGCAGTAAAGGTAGCGTTAACGAAGGTAATAGGATCGGTACGGCGCTGAAACGGCTTTAACTTGGGACCCTGTACGCTTGCCAGCGTCACAAACCAGGCGTGCGCATGTCCCGGCTTCGATTGTTTGCCGCCCAACTTGTCCACCAATGGCGCCGACGCGCCGGCTGGGCATCGTCGTTTGGCAAGACCATCCGCGGCCGCATCCTGGTGGCGTTCCTAATCATGAGCGCGATTACGGCCGCTCTCGGTGGATATGCCGTCTGGGGCATCCAGGATGCCGGCGTACTAGTCCGCAAGACCTACGATCAGTCGCTGATGTCGATAAATTACGCCCGGGCGGCGGCAACGGATTTCGCCGCCATGCGGGCGGTCTTCGCGCGCCGGTGGATAGCCGACGATGCGGATATGCGCGCCACCCTCGATGATCAGATCGCGGGCCTTGCCAAAACGCTCAAGGACGATCTGGCGATCGCGGCGCACCGGTCGCAGTCGGCCCGCGCCAGGGAGGCCGCCGTCAACGTGCAGCGCGCGGCGGATGCTTGGAAAGACACGAGCGAACACCTGCTCGACAAGACGAAACTCGACGCCAGCTGGGACAAGCTCGATCGCTATGCCAAGAAGGTCGACCAGCAAATCGATCTGCTCATCAATTATACCGCAGGCGACGGCTTTCTGTACCGGGAGGAGGCTAGCGCAACGGTCGCGCGCGATCTGCGCGTGAATATTGCGGGCACGGCGCTGGCACTGCTGCTTTCCGGGCTCGTCGCTTTGACCTTGGCGCGCCGCATTATTCGTCCCGTCGCAGCCGCATCAAATGTTGCCGAATGCATCGCGAGCGGCAAACTCGACGTGGTGATCCCGACTGGCGCAGCGGACGAGCTGGGCGCTTTGCTCTTATCTATGCGGTCGATGCGCGACAACATTAAGGGAATGATGGAGCGCGAAGTGGCGCAGCGCCGATCCGCGCAAAGCCGCCTCGCCGACGCGCTTGAGTGTTCGCAGGAAGGCATCGTGGTCGTCGATGCAATGGATTGCATCGCGCTCGCCAATGCGCAGACGGCAAATCTGTTGGGTGTGGCGCCGGAGCTGATGAAACCGGGCACCTCGCTTTCGAATCTCCGACAGGACCTCGATGATTCATTGCTCGCTGACGCGGGTCTCACGCGACGAGACGACGGCCGGCCGTCGAGCGGTGATTTCCAACTCGCCAACGGAAGGTGGCTGCGGGTCAGCCAGAGTTCGACCCGCGACGGAGGCTTTATAGTCGTTTGCAGCGATATCAGTCATTCGAAGGAACAAGAAGCCAATCTCCGACAGATCAATCTGCGTCTCGACGCCGCACTCGACAACATGTCGCAGGGCCTTTGCCTGTTCGACGGGCAAAACCGACTCGAAGTCGTCAACCGCCGGTTTTTTGAAATCTTCGGTCTGTCGCGCGAACAAATTCAGCCCGGGGTTAGTTTCAGCGAGCTTATTGAGCTGAGCGAGGCGCGCGGTGACCGCAACAGTCAGACCGCCACGAAATTGCTGGCGGAACAGGCGGAATTCAAGAGCCGCTATGAGACCGGGACGCATTACTACGAACTCGGCGACGGCCGCGTGATCGCAAGCGTCTACAGCCCGACGTCGAGCGGTGGCTGGGTCGCCACGTTCGAAGACGTCACCGAGCGCCGGCAAGCGGAAGCGCAGATCATGCATATGGCGCGCCACGACGCGCTTACCGACCTGCCGAACCGATTGCTGTTCCGCGAGCGGATCGAGCAGGGGCTTGCCCGCGGCGAAATGCTCGCGATTCTGTTCGTCGACCTCGATCGCTTCAAAACCGTCAACGATACTTTGGGGCATCCGGTCGGCGACGCGCTGCTTTGCGCGGTTACCAAGCGGCTGCAAATGGCGGTGCGCGGTAGCGACACCGTTGCACGGCTTGGCGGCGACGAGTTTGCAATCGTGCAGTTCGGTGCCAAGCCGACAGACGCAACCGAGCTCGCGTCCCGGATCATTGAAGCACTGTCCGAGCCCTTCAATGTCCTGGGCAACCAGGTCGTCGTGGGCGCCAGCATCGGCATCGCGATTGCGCCGACCGACGGACGGGAACCCGATCAGCTGCTGCGCAATTCCGACATGGCGCTCTATCGCGCCAAGGGCAGTGGGCGCGGCACCTATCACTTTTTTCAACCGGAGATGGACGCGCAGATGCAGGCGCGCCATGCGCTCGAAGTCGACCTGCGCAATGCGATGTTGGCCGGCGAGTTCGAAATCTACTATCAGCCGATCATCGACGTCGCCAGCGGCAAAATCGCCGGGTGCGAGGCGCTCGCCCGCTGGAATCATCCGCAACGTGGGCTGGTCACGCCGGATAATTTCATTCCGGTGGCGGAAGAAATCGGCTTGATCGTACCGCTCGGCGAGTGGGTGCTCCGGCAGGCCTGCCGCGACGCCGTCGCCTGGCCCGGGAAGCAGACGGTGGCGGTCAATCTATCGGCGGTGCAGTTCCGCAACCCGGCGCTTGCATTGAGCGTCATCTCCGCCTTGGGCAATTCCGGACTCGACGCCAAGCGGCTCGTGCTGGAGATCACCGAAACGGTGCTGCTCCAGCAAGACAGCGGCGTCCTCGACACGCTGCATGAGATTCGCAACCTCGGCGTCAAAATCTCCATGGACGATTTCGGGACGGGTTACTCCTCGCTCAGTTATTTGCGCCGCTTCCCCTTCGACAAAATCAAGATCGATCGTTCCTTTATTCGCGAGCTTGGCGAAAAGGACGACTGCAGGGCGATCATCCGCGCCGTCACGCGGCTCGGCGGCAACCTGGGAATGATCACGATCGCGGAGGGCGTCGAAACCAAAGAGCAGCTTGAAATTCTTCGGATTGAAGGTTGCGTGCAAGTGCAAGGTTTCCTATTCGGCGCACCCATGCCAGCGTGGAAAATCATCAAAATGCTCCGGACGACCGGTCTACGAATCCGCGCAGCCTAACCTTTAATATGAAGCTATTTCAAAAGCCTCGCCACTACCCGCTGGGCGCGCGC
>CAZLWN010000185.1:0-5905 GCA_964563195.1 uncultured Undibacter sp.
GCTGTCGAAGTTCAAGTTCCTGCGCGGCACGCCGCTCGATCCGTTCGCCTATTCGCTCGAGCGCCGCAGCGAGCGCCAGTTGATCGCCGACTACGAGGCGCTGCTGACGGAGATCGTCGCGGACCTCAACCCCGCCAATCATCCGACCGCGGTGGCGCTCGCCACCATTCCGGAAAAGATTCGCGGCTTCGGCCCGGTCAAACAGCGGCATCTTGCCGCTGCCAAGGCCGAGGAGGCCGCCCTGCACGAGCGATTCCGCAGCGGCGCGGCGCCGTTTCTCAAGGCGGCGGAATGATTTAATCACGCATTTGCGACCAGTTTCCATGGCCGCAAAGGCTTGACCGCACACTGGCGGTGTTTTCATATCCAGACAAACAAGTTCGCCCCGACTAGGGCGGCGAGGGGTTTTTGGGCCGCCCAGTCAAACGCGGCCAAATGGGAGGAAATCGCTGTGGCGCCAAACGCCGCCGCGTCGGCGGATACGTTCCCCAAGCTATTGATTCGAAACGCCCAATTGTATGGCGCGCGGCCGGCAATGCGGCACAAGGACCTCGGCGTCTGGCAAACCTGGACCTGGGCTCAGGTGCTCGAGATCGTGCGTGCGTACGCGGTCGGGCTCAATCGGCTCGGCCTCATGCGCGGCGAGACCATCGCTATCGTCGGCGGCAACCGGCCGAAGCTCTATTGGTCGGTGATGGCCGCCCAGATTCTCGGCGCGGTGCCGGTGCCGGTCTACGCCGACGCCGTCGCCGACGAGCTCGCCTTCGTGCTGGCGCACGCGGAAACGCGCTTCGCCGCCGTCGAGGACCAGGAGCAGGTCGACAAGATCATGTCGGTGATGGAGCGCCTGCCCAAGCTTGAGGAGATGGTCTACGACGAACGCCGCGGGCTGCGCGATTACGATCACAGCCACCTGCGTCCGATGGACGAGATCATCGCGGAGGGGCGCAAGGCGCTCGCCGATCCTTCCGTCGCCGCTTGGCTCGACAGCGAGATTGCCGCCGGCAAAGGCTCCGATCCCTCCATCATCCTCTACACCTCCGGCACGACCGGCGCGTCTAAGGGCGTGGTGATGACCGAAGAGCGATCGATCAAGGCGGCGTCCGATACGGTCGCCTTCGATCATTTGAACGAAAACGACGTTGCGCTTGCCTATCTGCCGCTGGCATGGGTCGGCGATCATTACCTCAATTATGCGCAAGGGCTGGTCGCCGGTTTTTGTACGGCCTGCCCGGAAAGCACCGACACCGCCATGGCCGACCTGCGCGAGATCGGGCCGACCTTCTATTTCGCGCCGCCGCGCACGCTCGAACAGCTTTTGACGCGCGTGATGATCCGCATGGAGGACGCCGGTTACCTCAAGCGCAAGATGTTCCGCTTCTTCATCGGCGTCGCGCGCAAATACGGCGAGCGTATCCTCAACAAGCAGCCGGTGCCTCTGACCGGGCGGCTGCTCTATTTGCTCGGCGAGCTGCTCGTCTACGGGCCGCTCAAGAACGTGCTGGGCTTGTCGCGCGTGCGCATAGCCTTGACCGCGGGCGAGGCCATCGGGCCCGACCTGTTTGCTTTCTACCGTTCGATCGGACTGAACCTGAAGCAATTCTACGGTCAGACCGAGGCTTTCCTTTTTCTCACTGCCCAACCGGACGGGCAGATCTATTCCGACACCGTCGGTCGGACCTTCCCAAATGTGGATCTACGCATTGCTGAAAACGGCGAGGTGCAATACAAGGCGCCTGGCATGTTTGCCGGCTATTTCAAGGACGACGCCAAGACCGCCGAAGTGATGACGCCGGACGGTTATGTAAAGACGGGCGATGCGGGCTTCTTCGACGAAAAAACCGGCCACCTGAAGATCATCGATCGCGCCAAGGATGTCGGCAAGCTTAACGACGGCACGCTGTTCCCGCCGAAATACATCGAGAACAAGCTCAAATTCTTTCCCAACATCCGCGAAGCGGTTGCCTATGGCGACAAGCGCGACTTCGTCGCGGTGATGATTAACATCGATCTGACCGCGGTGGAAAGCTGGGCCGAGCGCAACAACGTGGCCTATGGCTCTTATCAGGAGCTCGCCGGCCACCCCCAAGTCTACGACCTGATCGAGCAGCACGTTGCCGAGGTGAATCGCTCGCTCGCCCAGGACAAAAAAACGGCCGGCGCGCAGATCAAGCGCTTCCTCATCCTGCACAAGGAGCTCGACGCCGACGATGGCGAAATCACCCGCACGCTGAAAGTCCGCCGCGGCTTTGTCGCCGAGCGCTACGCGCCGCTGATCAAGGCGCTTTATGGCGGCTCCAAGGAGGCCGACATCTCGACCGAGGTCACGTTCGAAGACGGCCGCAAAGGCGTTATCAGCGCGCGCGTGAAAATCCGCGACATGAAGACCGAGCCGGTCGTGCCCGCGCCGCTGGAGAAAGCAGCATGAGGGCGCCGGGCGGCTCAGAAGTCGCGGTCGGCGACGTGCTGCTGTCGGTCGAGAGCGTGTCTTTGTCGTTCGGCGGCGTCAACGCGGTGAGCGACGTCTCCTTCGATATCCGGAAAGGAGAAATCCGCGCGATCATCGGGCCGAACGGGGCCGGCAAGACCTCGATGCTCAACGTCATCAACGGCTTCTATCAGCCGCAGCAGGGCCGCATCACATTCAAGGGCGAGACGCGTACCAAGATGCGCCCTTACGAGGCCGCCCGAGGCGGCATCGCGCGCACCTTTCAAAACGTCGCCTTGTTCCGCGGCATGACTGCGCTCGACAACATCATGGCAGGCCGTTCGCTCAAGATGACCAAGGGTTTTGTCTGGCAATTGCTGCGCTACGGGCCGGCAATGGCAGAAGAAGTTGCGCATCGCCGCCGGGTCGAGGAGATCATCGACTTCCTCAAGATCCAGGAAATCCGCCGCACGCCGGTTGGCCGGTTGCCCTACGGCTTGCAGAAGCGCGTCGAGCTCGGCCGCGCGCTTGCGATGGAGCCGGAATTGCTGCTGCTCGACGAGCCCATGGCCGGCATGAACATGGAAGAAAAGGAGGACATGTCGCGCTTCGTGCTCGACGTGAACGACCACTACGGCACCACCATCGCGCTGATCGAGCACGACATGGGCGTGGTGATGGACTTGTCCGACCGTGTGGTGGTGCTCGACCACGGCATCAAGATTGCCGATGGCACGCCCGACGAGGTCAAGAACAATCAGGCGGTGATCGAGGCCTATCTCGGCGTGGCGCATTGAGGGCGATGCGATGCACCTCCTCTACATGATCTTCATCGATCCCTTCGTGCAGATGGGCAGCGCGCCTGACCTGCTGGCGCAGACGCTGTGGGAAGGCCTGGTCGGCGGCATGCTCTATGCGTTGATCGCGCTCGGTTTCGTGCTGATCTTCAAGGCCTCGGGTGTGTTCAACTTCGCGCAAGGCATCATGGTGGTGTTCGCCGCACTCACTTTTGTCGGCTTGAACGATGTCGGCTTGAACGCTTTTCTCGCGCTCGGCCTGACCATCGTGGTGATGTTCGGTCTCGCTTTTGCGATCGAGCGCTCGGTGCTGCGCCCGCTGGTCAACCAGCCCGACATCATTTTGTTCATGGCGACTTTCGGCATCACCTATTTCCTCATCGGCTTCGGCGAGTTCGTGTTCGGCGGCGACCCCAAGGTGATGGAGACCGAAAATCTGTTCCTGCCCAAGGGCTCCGTCACCTACCATACGTTGGGCGGCATCGTGCAGCTGCAGAAGCTCGACGTCGCCGCCGTGATCGTTGCCTCGGTCATGGTGGCGGGGCTGGCGGTGTTCTTCTCCAAGACCCGCATCGGGCGCGCGCTGCGCGCTGTCGCCGACAGCCACTCGGCGGCGCTCTCGGTCGGCATTTCGCTCGAGCAGATCTGGGTGATCGTCTGGTTCGCCGCCGGCCTGGTGGCGCTCGTCACCGGCATCTTCTGGGGCGCGCGCTCCGACGTCTCCTTCGCGCTCGAAATCATTGCGCTCAAGGCGCTGCCGGTGCTCATCCTCGGCGGCTTCACCTCGATCCCGGGCGCTATTGTCGGCGGCCTGATCATCGGCGTCGGCGAGAAACTCGGGGAGTTCTATTGGGGGCCGCTGGTCGGCGGCGGCACCGATGCCTGGTTTGCCTATGTGATCGCGCTGGTGTTCCTGCTGTTCCGTCCGCAAGGACTGTTCGGCGAGCGCATCATCGAGCGCGTGTAAGGACGCAAAGATGTTTTACCGCGAGGCCGGCCAGTTCAAGACCGACTACGCCAGCGACCAGGCGGTCTTCCCGATATTGCAGGACCGCATCGGGCTCGCGATCATTTTCGTCATCGCGCTTGCCATTCCGTTGGCCGACAACGACTTCCTCACCAACGCAGTAATGATCCCGTTCCTGATCTTCACGCTGGCGGCGATCGGCCTCAATCTGCTCACCGGTTATACCGGCCTGCTCTCGCTTGGCACCGGCGCCTTCATGGGTGTCGGCGCCTATGCCTGCTACAAGCTCACATCGATCTTTCCCAACGTGAATATCATCATCTGGATCATTACGTCCGGATTCTTTGCGGCGGCGGTCGGCGCCATTTTCGGCTTGCCCTCGTTGCGCATCAAGGGTTTCTATCTCGCCATCGCGACGCTGGCCGCGCAATTCTTTCTCGAGTGGTGCTTCACCCACATACCGTGGCTATACAATTACAACAACTCCGCCGCGATCGAAGTTCCGCAGCGCGAGCTGTTTGGCATCATCGTCACCGGTCCCCGCGCCACCCCCGAAACCCGCTATTACATCGTGCTCGCCATCGTCGTCGTGATGACGTGGCTCGCCTCCAACCTCGTGCACGGGCGCATCGGCCGCATGTGGATGGCGGTGCGCGACATGGACATCGCCGCCGAGCTCATGGGTATCCGTCTGCTGCCGACCAAGCTACTCGCCTTCGCGGTGTCATCGTTTTACTGCGGAGTTGCCGGTGCTATGCTGACGTTCCTGTGGTATGGCGCCGCGGAATCCACCGTTTTCAACATCAACCAGAGCTTCACCATCCTGTTCATGATCATCATTGGCGGCCTCGGCAGCCTGCTCGGCGCGTATCTGGGCGCGGCGCTAATTTTCATCCTGCCGATCATACTGCGTTTCGTGCCGGAAAAGCTCGGATTGCCGCTGCATGCGGCGACCGTCGAGCATGTCTCCTTCATGATCACCGGGGTGCTGATTATCTTCTTCCTGATCGCCGAGCCGGCCGGCTTGGCCCGGTTATGGCAGGTGGGCAAGCAGAAATTGAGGGTGTGGCCGTTTCCTTATTGATGGTGCAAGATAGGACCCAATTTCCGACCGCGGCGGGCAAGGCCGCGGATGCGAAAGCGCCTCCTGAGAAATAGGGGGCGATAAAGAAACCAGAAGCGCGTCGTCACAGGCGCGAACCAAAGGGAGGAACGACATGAAGGCAAGACAACTGCTCGTTGCGATTGTCTGCGCAGGTCTGGTGACGGGCGCCGTGCTCGTCAGCAAGGCCGAGGCTGAAGACACCATCTACGTGCCGCTGTTCACCTATCGGACCGGAGCCTATGCTAATTCCGGCATTCCGGTTGCTAACGGCATGCACGACTACCTCACCATGCTCAACGAGCGTGACGGCGGCATCGGTGGCGTCAAGATCAATGTCGAGGAATGCGAAACCGGCTACGACACCAAGAAGGGTGTGGAGTGCTACGAGTTTGTCAAAGGCAAGAACCCGGCGGTGATCAACCCCTACTCGACCGGCATCACGCTGCAACTGATCCCGAAAGCGGCGGTTGACAAGGTTCCGGTGCTGTCGATGGCCTACGGCCTGTCAGCCGCGGCGGTCGGCAAGGACTTCCCCTGGATCTTCAACCCGCCTGCCACCTATTGGGACGGCATGTCGATGATCCTGCGCTACATCGGCGGCAAGGAAG
>CAZLWN010000186.1:0-5853 GCA_964563195.1 uncultured Undibacter sp.
CTCGACGTCGGCACCTCGTTCGGCGGCATCGGCTCCAGCCGCGAGGTGATGATCGCTTCGCTGGCGGAACCCGCGATGCTGATGATCGTATTCACGCTGGCACTGGTGGCAGGCTCCACGCAGCTTTCCATCATAGCGGCCTATATGCTCTCGTCTCAGGTGGGCCTGCGGGTGTCGCTGGGCCTCGCCCTGCTCGCGCTAGTCATGGTGGCGATTGCCGAGAATACGCGCATCCCCATCGACAATCCGGCAACGCACCTGGAGCTCACCATGGTGCACGAGGTCATGGTGCTGGAATATTCCGGCCGTCATCTGGCACTGATCGATCTGTCGTCCGAGCTCAAACTTCTGCTTTACGTCTCGCTGATCGGCTGCCTGTTCACGCCCTGGGGCATTGCCGGGCCCGACGCCGGGCCGGCGGCGATCGCGATCGGCGTCGCCTCTTACGTCGGCAAGCTTGCAGCCGGGGCCACGCTGCTGGCTGTTTTTGAGACGGCTATCGCCAAGATGCGGGTGTTCCGGGTGCCGGCCTTTCTCGGCGCCGCGCTGATGCTCGGCCTGCTCGCCACCCTGCTGTTGTTCGTGTCGGGGAGCCTGTGAGCGGCATGCACAGCCTCACTTTCGATGTCGCCCATATGCTAGCGGGCTCGCTGGTGCTGGTGAGCTTCATGCAGCTCTACCAGGACCGGCTCTACGCGCTGCTCAATATCTACGCACTGCATGCGCTGGTGCTGACGGCCTCGGTTGCCTGGCAGGCCTTCATCCAGGACGCGCCGCATCTCTACGTCACCGCCGGCATCGCGCTCATCTTCAAGGCCATCGTCATTCCCATCGTCCTGCACCGGATCATCGTGCGGCTCGGCATCCACCGCGAGATCGAGACCGTGGTCGGCGTTGGGCCAGCGATGCTGCTCGGCATGGGCCTGGTGGCGCTGTCCATGGTGGTGATGCTGCGGGTGACGGCGGAGGCCGATCCGCTGGCGCGCGAGGATCTGGCCTTTGCGCTTTCGGTGGTGCTGCTCGGCCTGTTGATGATGGTGACGCGCCGCAACGCGGTGAGCCAAGTGATCGGCTTCATGTCGCTGGAGAACGGCCTGGTGCTGGCGGCGACTGGCGCCAAGGGCATGCCGCTGGTGGTCGAGATTAGCGTCGCCTTCTCGGTGCTGATCGCCTTCATCGTGATCGGCATCTTCCTGTTCCGCATCCGGGAACGCTTCGACACCGTCGACCTGCAGGCGCTCGACCAGTTCCGCGGAGAACGGGAATGAAGCTCGACGCTCTCACCGGCATTCTGCTGATCCCGGCGGTGGCCGCGGCGCTGCTGGCGGCGCTGCCCGGTTACCGACTGACTGCACGCCTCAACGTCTTGGCGGCGCTGGCGACCTTCTTCACGGCCTGCTCGCTGTTCGTGGTTCAGCCGAAGTCCGGGCCCTATCTGCTCGTGGACGACCTCAACAAGGTCTTCATCGTGCTCACCACTTTCGTCGGCTTCACCACCAGCGCTTTCAGCGCTAGCTATATTGGCCACGAAATCGAGATCGGCCGGCTCAGCCCGCGTTTCGTGCGTTTCTACCACGCCATGTACCAGGTGCTGATGTTCGCCATGAACCTGGCGCTCGTCGCCAACAATATCGGCCTGATGTGGGTGGCGATCGAGATGGCGACGCTCACCACCGTGCTGATGGTCGGCATCTACCGCACCCACGAGGCGCTGGAAGCGGCCTGGAAATATTTTATCCTCGGCAGCGTCGGCATCGCGCTGGCGCTGTTCGGCACCATCCTTGTCTACATGGCCGCGCGCCCGGTGATCGGCGAGGGCCTCTACGCCATGGTGTGGACCGTGCTGGTCGCAAACTCGGCGAAATTCGATCCGGCACTGCTCAACGTCGCCTTTGTGTTCTTGCTGCTCGGTTACGGCACCAAGGTGGGCTTGGCGCCGCTGCATGCCTGGCTGCCGGACGCGCATGCAGAAGGCCCGACGCCGATCTCGGCGGTGCTTTCCGGCCTGCTGCTGAACGTCGCGCTCTACGCGCTGCTGCGCTTCAAGATGCTGCTGGCGCTCAACCCGGCGGCGATCGCGCCCGGCCCGCTGATGGTGACCATGGGCCTGATCTCCTGCGTGTTCGCCGCCTTCATGCTGTACCGGCGCCGCGACATCAAACGCATGTTCGCCTATTCGTCGATCGAGCACATGGGCATCATCGTGTTCGCCTTCGGCATGGGCGGCGGGCTCGCCAATTTCGCCGGGTTGCTGCACATGACCATGCATTCGCTCACCAAGTCGGCGATCTTCTTCGCGGTCGGTCACATCTCGCAGGTCAAGGGCACGCAGAAGATCGCCGACATGGGCGGGCTGACTGTGACCAACCCGGTGCTCGGCTGGGGCCTGGTGCTGGGCGTGGTGGCGATTGCCGGCCTGCCGCCGCTCGGCATCTTCATGAGCGAGTTCCTGGTAGTCAGCTCGACCTTCGCGCGCCAGCCCTGGCTGGCGGTCATCCTGGTTCTCGGCATTCTCATTGCGCTCGGCGGCCTGTTTATGCGCCTCAACACGATTGCCTTTGGGGAACCGCGCGGCCCAACCGCGAAGGCTGAGGCTTCCTACGTGCCGATGTTCGCCCATCTCGCCATCGTATTCACCGCCGGCCTCTATATGCCGCCGGCGCTTGTTGCCGGCTTCGAGAACGTCGCCAAATTGCTGGGATAGCGCCATGGCCCTGATCGACAGCATCAAGCACCGTGAGCACGCCAAGGCGCACCGGCCCTGGCCGCGCGCGATCGTCGGCGACGACGGCTGGAAGAAAGCGATCGATCTTTTGGCGCGCGGCCGCTGCACGCTGCTGGGCCTGTGGGGCGATGCGCCGGATGTGCACATGGCGCTGTTGGATGAAAAAGCCGGCGACATCGCCGTCGTCAGCTACGCCTGCAAGAACGGCAAATATCCGAGCGTCGCCGAACGTCACGCGCCGGCGCTCCGGCTCGAGCGCACCATCCGCGATCTGTTCGGAATGGAGGCTGTGGGCACACCCGATACGCGGCCCTGGCTTGATCTTGGTTTCTGGGACGTCCGCTATCCGCTTGGAAAACGACAGCGCGCGCAAAAGCCTGCCCCTTACGTCTTCCTGCCGGCGCAGGGTGAAGGCCTGCACCAGATTCCGGTCGGTCCCGTGCATGCCGGCATTATCGAGCCCGGACACTTTCGCTTCACCGCCAATGGCGAGCACGTGGTGCGGCTGGAGCAGCGGCTCGGCTATGTGCACAAGGGCATCGAGTCGTTGATGGACGGCGCGGCGCTAGACGCTGCGGCCAAGCTTGCCGCGCGCACTTCCGGCGACAGTACCGTCGCGTATTCCTATGCCTTTGCACAAGCAGCCGAAGCCGCCTTGCAAGTGAAGGCGCCGCCGCGCGCCAACTATCTGCGCGCGCTGATGGCCGAGCTGGAGCGGCTGGCAAATCATTTCGGCGACATCGGTGCCATCTGCAACGACGCTTCCTTCGCGCTGATGCATGCGCAAACCAGCATCCTGCGCGAGCGCACATTAAGGGCGGCCGAAGCCTGCTTCGGCCACCGGCTGATGATGGACGTCATTGTGCCCGGCGGCGTGACGCGCGACATTGCCCCAAATGGTCCAGCGCAACTGCGCGCGCTGCTCTCCGAGATCCGAAAAGCATTTCCGCGCCTGATTGAGCTTTACGACAACACCGCCTCGCTGCTGGACCGCACCGTCACCACCGGCATTGTGAAGCCCGCTCTGGCGCGCCAGTTCGGCGCCGGCGGCACTGTCGGGCGCGCTTCGGGACGCGGCTTCGACGCCCGGCGCAACCTAAATTATGCGCCCTATGACGAGATTAAATTCGATGTACCGGTGCTGGAAGCCGGCGACGTCAACGCCCGCGTCTGGATTCGCATTCGCGAGGTCGAGCAGAGCCTGTCGCTGATCGAGCAGATTCTGAACCGACTACCGGAAGGCGCGACGCGGACTTCGGTCAAAGCGAGCGCGCGGATTTGCGAAGGCTTAGGCGTCGCGGAAGCGTTCCGCGGTGAGGTATTGGTCTGGCTGCGGCTCGACGGCAAAGGGCGCGTTGCGCGCTGTCACCTGCGCGATGCCTCCTGGTTCCAGTGGCCGCTGCTGGAGGCCGCGATCGAGGGCAATATCGTTGCCGACTTTCCGCTCTGCAACAAATCGTTCAATTGCTCGTATTCGGGACACGACCTCTGATGCGCCGCACGCTGTTTGAGAGCCTGACGCAACGCGCGCTTACGGAAGCGCCGCCCGCACCCGACAAGACGGCGCTGGCCGAACTCACCAAGAGCGTCAACCGCGCCGCCCGCGCCAAGCTCGGCCGTTCGCTCTCCATCCGCCAAGTCGATGCCGGCTCCTGCAACGGCTGCGAGCTGGAAATCCATGCACTCAACAACGCCTTCTACGATCTCGAACGCCTCGGCTTGCGCTTCGTCGCCTCGCCGCGCCATGCCGACGTGCTGATGGTGACCGGGCCGGTGACCAAGAACATGCGCGAGGCTTTGCTGCGCACTTACAACGCCACGCCGGATCCGAAATGGGTGGTGGCGGTGGGCGGCTGCGCGGTGGATGGCGGCATCTTTGCCGGCAGTTACGCGGTGGCAGGCGGCGTCAAAGATATAATCCCGGCCGATCTGCACATTCGCGGTTGCCCGCCGTCGCCGACTGAGCTTTTGAAGGGATTGATCGCGCTACTTGAGCATGCGCGCTAGCAATCCGGCCGATCTGAAATCCGCCTTTCCAGCAACGATCTAGCTCGCCAGCCGCCGCGCCACCTTCATCTGCTGCACGGCGTCGCCAGCGAGATGGCTCCAGATGATTGCGTCGCGGCACAATTTGTCGGTGTGGTGATCCATGCGGCAGCCATCGCCGCCGCGTACGTCCATGTAGAGCTCGGTCACCTCCTGCACGACATAGGTTGAATAGTTCATGGCAAGACCCGCGTTACAAGAATGGATCTTCTGGTCGTGTTCCCAGGCGACCCGCATGACGAACGAACGCAGCGCCTCGGTGAGCATAAACATCTTATTGATCTTCAACTGGACGATCTGCTGTGCGAACAGCGTCTGGCCGCCCTGCTTGGCGGTCTTAGCATGATGCATCGCCGTCTCGCAGGCATCGGCGCAAATGCCGAGCGCACTGGAACAGAGCTCAAGATCACCAAAGAGATCGCCCCCGGTGGTGTCGCCGCCGCGGCCACCGGCCTTGCGCACCGCGCCGCCTACCTCGCCGACGACATTGGCATGCGGCACGCGCGCGTTCTCGAAGATCATCTCGCCGTTCTGATAAAAGCGCCAACCGCTTTTATTGAACACCTTGCCGATGCGGAAGCCGGGCGTGTCGCGCGGCACCAGGAACATGGTGGTGCCCTGCTTGGGCGGCACCGTTGCATCGGTACGCGCGTCGATGAAGAACAGCTTGCCGACCGGCGCATTGGCGATATAGGCCTTCTCGCCGTTGAGAATCCATTCATCGCCCTGGCGTTCGGCCTTCAGCTTCAGCCCGAATTTGGGATCGTCTGGCGGCAGGCGGCTGTCGGAGCCGGCGCCCGGCTCGGTGATGCCCTTGCCAAGAAGGAAGGTGTCGTCGGCGACGAAAGGCTTGAGGAAACGTTCCTTCTGCTCCTCGGTGCAGGCGTGCGAGATCAAATGGCTCCATTTCCAGTTCTGGCTGAAGGCCTTGGAGATCGCGCTGTCCGCCTTGGCGAGTTCGGTCATCACCAGCGCTTGCGTCACGAAGTCGGTGCCGTGGCCGCCCCATTTCTTCGGCACCGCCATAGTGCGGAAGCCGAGCTTGGAGCCCTTCTTGATGATGTCCCAATCCCAGGTCTCGC
>CAZLWN010000187.1:0-5846 GCA_964563195.1 uncultured Undibacter sp.
CTGCGGCGTAGACGATAGCAGACGACGCTATGTTCGAGATACCATAAGCTCCGCTTATGTCCACCGTGGGTCATGGGTGGACGGGGCACAATAGCAAAAATATCACTGTTCGATCAGATCGCTGGCGACACGGCGAATTACGCGTAAATCGCTGGTCGGCGGCACCCTCTCGCGCGTTTTCTCCGAGCCACTCGGTCCTAGGCGATTAGCGCGCACCTGCAACGCTCTTGAGCATATGCTTCGCCGCCTCGCTGCGCGTGCCGATCCATACGCCGGGGGTCCCCTTGGCGATTTCCATGGCCGCCTCATAGGCCCAGGCTCCCATCGGCCGGCCGAATACATGGGCATGCGCGGTGGCGTCCAGCAATACGGCCCCCGTCTCGCGATGGCGCAGCCGCGCAAGCGTGCTCTCGAAAGTCTCCACATATTGGCGCGGTGAATTGCCGTAGCGGAGAATGATCGGCATGTCGTTCACCTCGATCGTGAAGGGCATCGCCACTATTCTCCGTCCGGAAAAATCCTGGATGTAGGGCAGGTCGTCATCCATTACGTCGCCGTGCCAAAGATAGCCGGCCTCGGCAAGCAGCCGGAACGAGTCAACGCTTGGCGTGGCGCGCGGGCTCATCCAGCCTTTCGGCGCGCTACCGATGACATCGGCGATGAGCTGCGTCGTCTTGGCGATTTGTTCTTTTTCCGCGGCCTCGGTGAGCATGACAGGAATGATCTCCTGGCCATAGCCATGCGCAATGACGTCGTGCCCGGCCGCGGCGACCGCCTTGACCGCTTCAGGATGCCGCTCTGCAAGGACACCGCTCACCATGACGCCCGCCTTCAGCTTGTGATGTTCCAAACTTTCGAGCAGCCGCCAGATTCCGCGCACCGCACCATAGTTGCCGAAAGAAAGCGCGTTGGTATCGAAATTACCCGCCGGCAGCGGATTGCCCATGGGGCCGATCCCTGGGCCCTTACCATCGCTCCAGGCCTCAAACGCGATATTGAAGAAGATCGCGATGCGGTTCCCCCCGGGCCAACGAAAGCTTTTATCCAGCCGCGTCACCATCGCGCCTTTTGCAATTAAATCCTTCTCGCCCGTCATTGGTGGTGCTCCTGGTGTTGTGTGTCGCTCTCTCTCAGCGGCTGACTTGAAAACCTTGCAGTTTTTCTGAATTTTTCTGCATTGATCCAGATCAACGGAGTCAATCCGGGATTTCCCGGCAGTCACGTCGGCATTTGGCTGCCCGGTCAGGCGTCCACGGCCTGGTATTCAGCGATCGTGCTGATGATGGCTGTGCGCGTGATCGTGGCCATGCCCGTGGCCGTGCGACGAGGCATAGGCGCCACCTTCGGGCTCGAACGGCGCTTCGATCAGTGCCAGCTTGGCCCCGAGCGACATAAGCAGGCTTTCGACGCTCGCATCACGCCGCGCGCGGATACGATTGGGCAAGAGCTGCACCGGCACGTGGCGGTCACCGAGATGCCAGGCGAGCCGCGCAAGAGACGGCAAATCGGCGGCGCGCGCCTCGATCAACGGCTCCGGCGCGGCCACCACTTCCACCAGGCCGCCGTCATTGAGAACCAGCAGATCATCGGTGCGCAGGCGGGCGGGCTCGGCAAGTTCGATTTCGTAGCTGCCGCCCTTGATGCCGGTGACAGCGATCCTCTGCGCGCTGCGTTGGGCGAAGTCGAGGATGACGGTGTCAATGACCGGCCGATTGCCCCGCTCGCCAGCCTTAAGGACGCATATGGCGCGCGGCATGGACGGGAGCGTCGGCGAATCAGTTCAGGCGCGCCGGGCGATCTTCATCACCGGCAAGCCCGGGCGATCCATGCGCGAGCGGCGCTTCCGCCGGGGCGGCGGCACCGGCGGTGGATGCGGTCGCCGCTGCATCCTTGCGCTGGAATCCGCGGTGGGACCACCAGCCGAGCGGCAGGCAAGCAAGATAGGCGAGCGTGCCGATGGTGAGCACCTCCCACGGATAGCTGATCAGCAGCGCGAAGAACAACACGACAACAACAAAGACCGGCAGCACCATTTCCGGCGGCACGCGCTTGCCCACCCGCTTGCCGGAGAATACCGGCAGCCGCGATACCATCAGCAGGCCGATCAGCAGCGTGTAGAAGAACGTGATCCATACGACGACGAGGCCGGTCGGCATGCCGAGCAGAGCGAGATAGATCGGCAGCAGCACGGTGATGGCGCCGGCCGGCGCCGGAATACCGGTGAAGAAATTGCCGGCCCAGACCGGCTGGTTGGGCTCGTCGATCATCACGTTGAAGCGCGCGAGGCGTAACCCCGCGCAGATCGCGAACACCAGCGCGGCGATCCAACCCGCCGACTTGAGCTCGTGCAGGCCCCAGAAATACAGGATCAGCGCTGGCGCCACGCCGAAATTGACGAAGTCGGCGAGGCTGTCGAGTTCGGCGCCGAAGCGCGAGGTGCCCTTGAGAAGCCGCGCGATGCGGCCGTCGATGCCATCGAGCAGGGCTGCGAACACGATGGCCGCGAGCGCCAGCTGGATATTGTTCTCGACCGCCATGCGGATCGCGGTCAGGCCGGCGCACAGTGCCAAGAGCGTAATTAGATTGGGCAGCAGCGTGCGCATCGGGACCGCCTTGAAGCGGCGGCGGCGCGACGGCGGCGGGGCGGGATCGAGCGGCTGAAACACCATGGGCGCTAATATAGAGGCTCGGGTTCGCCCGCGCCACGGCGCCTCGGCGTAGCTTTGGCCCCAGCGTTAACGATTTATCTGCTGCGGAAGGCGCGCCCGGCATCGCCGAGCCGCAGGTCGGCAAGCACGGTTTCGCCGCCGACCGCGGTCTGCCCGATCGCCACCAGCGGGACGACGCCCTCCGGCAGGTAGATGTCGAGGCGGGAGCCAAAACGGATCATGCCGAAGCGCTCGCCGGCGCCGATGGGCTGGCCGGTGCGTACGAAGCAGACGATGCGGCGGGCGACCAGGCCGGCGATCTGCACCACCGCCACGCGCGCTCCTGCGGTGGCGATCACCAGCGAGTTGCGCTCGTTGTCGGCGCTGGCCTTGTTGAGGTCGGCGTTGAAGAACTTGCCGGGCTGGTAAACGATTTTTTCGATGGTGCCGGCGACCGGGCTGCGGTTCACGTGGCAGTCGAACACGCTCATGAAGATGGATACGCGCGGCAGCGCCTTATCGCCGAGGCCAAGCTCGTGCGGAGGCGCTGCGGTAGTGATCTGGCTGACGCGGCCGTCGGCCGGCGCCACCACGAGGCCATTGCGCACCGGCGTGACGCGCGGCGGGTCGCGGAAGAAAAAGACGCACCACAGCGTCGCCAGCGTGCCGAGCCAGCCGAGCGGCGTCCACAGCCAGAACAAAAAGAGGCTGACCAGCGCGAAGGCACCGATGAATGGATAGCCCTCCGGCGTGATCGGCACGATTTGGGAGCGGATGGAATCGGAAATCGACATGCGCCTATTTTACTCCGCCGCGTCGGCCGGCAGGTCGATGGCAACCGGCGTTTCCACGTCGATCTCATCCACGACCGGCGGCGGATTGCGGTTGGGCGCAACCGGTTCTTCGCCGGCCAGTGCGAGCTTCTCGCGCGCCTCCTCGGCCTCGCGCTGCCGGTTCCACATGCTGGCATAGAGCCCGTCCTTGGCCAGCAGCGCGACATGGGTGCCGCGCTCGACAATCTCGCCCTGGTCGAGCACGATGATCTCGTCGGCGCCGACGATGGTGGAGAGCCGGTGCGCGATCACCAGGGTGGTGCGGCCGGTCGAGACCCGATCGAGCGCGTCCTGGATTTCTTTCTCGGTATGGCTGTCGAGCGCGGAGGTTGCTTCGTCGAGCAGCAGGATCGGTGGTCCTTTCAGGATGGTGCGGGCGATGGCGACGCGCTGCTTCTCGCCGCCCGAGAGCTTCAAGCCGCGCTCGCCAACTTCCGTTTCGTAGCCCCTGGGCGCCAACCGGATGAACTGGTCGATCTGGGCCAGCCGGGCGGCCTCCTCGACTTCGGCGTTGCTCGCCTCCCAGCGCCCGTAGCGGATGTTGTAGCGGATGGTGTCGTTGAACAGCACGGTGTCCTGCGGCACCATGCCGATGGCCTGGCGCAGCGATTTCTGCGTCACCTGGGCGATGTTCTGGTTATCGATCAGGATGCGGCCGCCGGACAAATCGTAGAAGCGGAACAGCAGCCGCGAGATGGTCGATTTGCCGGCGCCCGAGGGGCCGACCACCGCCACCGTCTTGCCGGCCGGCACTTCGAAGCTGACACCTTTAAGAATGCGGCGCTCCGGCTCATAGGCGAATGAAACATTCTCGAAGCGGATGTCGCCGCTCGAGACTTTGAGCGGGGCAGCGCCGGCCACGTCCATGATTTCCGGCTCGCGCGACAGAATCGAGAACATCAGCTCGATATCGGTCACCGCCTGCTTGATCTCGCGATAGACCATGCCCATGAAATGGAGCGGCTGGTAGAGCTGGATCATCATGGCGTTGACCAGCACGAAGTCGCCGACCGTCTTGGTGCCGGCGCGCACCTCGAACGCACACATCACCATGGCGGTGGCGAGCCCGACGGTAAATATCACCGCCTGACCACCGTTGAGCACTGCGAGCGAGGTATAGGCCTGGACGCTGGCGCCCTCGTAGCGCGCCATGGCGCGATCGTAGCGCGCGGCTTCGCGCTCCTCGGCGCTGAAATATTTCACCGTCTCGTAGTTGAGCAGCGAGTCGATCGCCTTGATATTAGCGTCATTGTCGCTGTCGTTCATCTTGCGGCGGATGCCGATGCGCCATTCGGTCGCATGATAGGTATAAACCATGTACATCGAGACGGCGATCAGGACCACCAGGACGTAGCGCCAGTCGAACCGCCACATCAGCACGGCGGCAACGAGCGTCACTTCGACAATGGTCGGCGCCAATTGCAGGATCACCATGCGCACGATCGTTTCGATGGCGTTGCGCCCGCGCTCCAGCACGCGCGTCAGGCCGCCGGTCTTGCGCTCGAGGTGAAATCGCAGCGACAGCTCGTGCATGTGCACGAAGGTGCGGTAGGCGAGCCGGCGCACCGCATGCATCGACACCTTGGCAAAGACGCCGTCGCGCGATTGCTGCAACAGCGCCATCAGGATGCGCATGCCGCCATAGGCGATCGTCATGGCAATGGGCACGGCCACCACGAAAGTGAGCCAATGCGCCGCCGGCGCGCCGGCGCCACTGACGAGCGCGTCGGTCGCGTATTTGAAGGTGAAGGGAACCGCGATGGTGGCGAGCTTGGCGGCCAGCAGCAAAGCCACCGCGCCAAGCACGCGCAACTTCAGGTCGGCCCGGTCGGACGGCCAGATATAGGGCCACAGATGGACGAGCGTTGATAACAGCGCCCCGCGGCTGGCGGAGACGTGCGACTCGTCTTCGGATGCCCGGTGGTGGTGGTGATGGTCGCTCATTCAAGGCCCGGAAGCGTCAAGGCTCTCCATATAGGAGGATTCCTGCCGGTAATCACCCTCGCCGCCAGCGAAAGTGCCGTTTCGGCAAGGGTTTCCGCCCTCGCCTTGACGGCGCCAGCGACGCAGCGCACATGCATGGCCATGAACAAAATCGACAAAATGAGCAAAATCCAAAGAATCTGCGTCTATTGCGGCTCCAGTCCGGGAACAGACCCCGCCTACGTGCGGGCTGCCCGCGCCTTCGGGGAAATCCTCGCCAAAAACGGCATCGGCCTAATCTATGGCGGCGGCGCCGTCGGCATCATGGGCGAGCTCTCGCAAGCGGTGGTCAAGCACGGCGGGAAGGTCAACGGCATCATCCCCGAATTCCTGATGGCGCGCGAGCACGCGCTCAAGACCACGCAAGGCCTGATCGTCACGC
>CAZLWN010000188.1:0-5790 GCA_964563195.1 uncultured Undibacter sp.
GGATCGCGATGACCGACTTTGCCGCCGCGCGCCGCAATATGGTGGACGGGCAGGTGCGCACCGCCGATGTCACCGATCTGCGCGTCATTTCGGCCATGCTCGAGATTCCGCGCGAGCAATTCGTTGCGCCCGCCATGGCCGGGCTTGCCTATCTCGACCTCGACGTGCCGGTCGGCCAAGGCGCTCAGGCTTCGCGCCGGCTGATCAAGCCCATGGTGCTGGCCAAGCTGATCCAGGCCGCCGAACTTGCCGCGACCGACCGGGTGCTCGATGTCGGCTGCGTCACCGGCTATGCCGCGGCGCTGCTGGCGCGCATCGCTGGCGAGATCGTCGCGCTCGAACAGGATGCCGCGCTTGCCGATGCCGCGCGCGCGGCGCTGTCGCAGCTGCCAAATGCCGGCGTGGTCAGTGGCCCGCTCATCGAAGGCTGGCCGAAATCTGCGCCTTATGACGCCATCCTGCTCGAAGGCGCGACCGAGTTCGCACCCGAGACGCTATTGGGGCAACTCAAGGATGGCGGCCGGCTGGTCTGCGTGCTGGGCGTGGGGCCGGGCGCCAATGCCACGCTGTATCGGCGGGGCGGCGGGGAGGCCGGCGGCCGGCCGCTGTTCGACGCCGCGGCGCCGATCCTGCCCGGCTTCGTTAAACCCCCGGAATTCGCATTTTGAGACGATATTAGCTGTAAACCGTGACGTGAAAGCCCCACATGGCAGGCATTCTGTTGGCTGAGAGGGGTGGGGGCTTCCAAGCCCGCACCGGGCCGCATATGGTTTTGGGTGGTTTGGTCGCGCGAATCGCGTGTGCACAAAATACCGATCGCGCGGGGGTTGGGTTTGAGATGTGGCCTGGTAGTCCTAGCGGCTGGGCAGGGGGGCTCGCGGTCGGCGTGATCGCGTGCGCCGCGCTGCCGTTTGCGGCGCCGCTCGCGCATGGCGAGACGCTCGAAACAGCCCTGGTCGAGGCCTATCGTAATAATCCGTCGCTCAATGCGCAGCGCGCATCGGTCCGCGCCACTGACGAAGGCGTGCCGCAGGCCCTGTCCGGCTATCGGCCGAAGGTCACCGTCACCGCCACCGGCGGCCAGCAATCGCTCTCAAGCACGACCAGGGTGGTGGCTCCCAATCTGCCGGCCAACGTGCCGCCCAACAGGCCGGCGACCTACGGGACGCAGAGCGGCTACAACACGCCATTCAACTACGGCGCCACCATCACGCAGACGCTGTTTAACGGATTCCAGACAGCCAACAAGACGCGGCAAGCGGAGTCGCAGGTGCTGGCCGCGCGCGCGACCTTGGCGACCACGGTGCAGACGGTGCTGCTCAATGCGGCGACCGCCTACATGAATCTGCTGCGTGACGGTGCGATCCTCGATTTGCAGCGGCGTAACGTCGAAGTCTTGCAGGAGCAACTGCGCCAGACCCGCGACCGCTTCAACGTCGGCGAGGTGACGCGCACCGACGTGGCGCAATCGGAATCGCGTCTGGCCGCCGGCCGCTCGCAAGTGCTGACCGCGGAAGCCAATTACAAGGCGTCGGCGGCGACCTATCGCCAAGTGATCGGCACCAACCCCGGCAAGCTCACGGCCGCCGCACCGGTCGACCGTTTCTCGCCGCGCAGCTTGCCGGCGGCGGTCTCCGTCGGCACGGGCAGTCATCCGTCGGTGATGAGCGCGCAATACAATGTCGACGCCGCGCAACTGGCGGTGAAAGTGGCGGAAGCGGCGCTGCTCCCGACCGTGTCGGTGCAGGGCAGCTACCAGAAGAACTATCTGGCCGTGGGCAACCTCAACACCATCGAAAGCTATAATGCATCGGTGCTGGGCACGCTCACCGTGCCGATCTACCAGGGCGGCACGGAATATTCCCTTATCCGCCAGGCCAAGGAGACGCTCGGTCAGAGGCGGCTCGACTTCGACACCGCGCGCGACCAGGTGCGCCAGACGGTGGTGCAGTCGTGGGGCCAGCTCGAAGCCGCCAAGGGTAATATCGACGCCACCCAAGCGCAGGTGCAGGCGAGCGAGATCGCGCTCAACGGGGTGCGCGAGGAAGCGCGCGTCGGCCAGCGCACCACCCTCGACGTGCTCAATGCCCAGCAGGAACTGGTCAATGCCCGGGTGGCGATGGTGGGCGCTCAGCGCGACCGGGTAGTGGCGTCCTACACCTTGTTAGCCGCGGTCGGCCGGCTGTCGCCGGACGTGCTCGGCCTGCATGTGCCGGCCTATGATGCCACCGTCCATTACGAGCAGATCCGCGACAACTGGGCCGGGGTGCGCACCCCGGACGGACGCTGAAACCGGCGCCGACGCGGCTGGTGTCCACAGTTCATTAGCATTTCTCAGGCTTTCGCCCTGCCATACCCGCACCGTTCTGGCGTATAAATGGTAAGCGGTGCCGATTCGCTGCGTGAGCGCACCGTCGTGCGGGTTTTTGAAGACTGCGGTCGGGATTACTGAATGAGCCAGACGGCGAAGGCCCAAGAACCTTCGATGGAGGAAATTCTGGCCTCCATTCGGCGCATTATCGCCGATGAGGACGGCGGCAAGACGGCCAAGGGGCCCGAGCCGGCGGCGCCCGAGCCGTCGCCGCCACCGCCGCCGCCAGCGGCCGCCGTAAACGGCGAGAGCGATATCGATGCCATGCTCGCCGACCTCGACGAACCGCCGCCCGCAGCCAAGGCCGAGCCCGAACCGGCAAAGCCCGCCGCCGCGCTGGCCGGTAACGATGTGCTCGATCTAACCGAAGAGAATGTAGCGCCGACGCCGCCCCCGGGGCCGGCGCCGCGCTTCCGCACCATCGACGGCGATTCCGACGTGGTGTTCACCGACCGGCCGCCGGAGCCGCCGCCGGAACCGGAGCCGGAGGTGCACACGCCGTACCCGCAGGCGCCGGCGCCCGACCACGGACTGATCTCGAACACCACCGTCGCGGCGGTCGACAGCGCGTTCAACGCGCTCGCCCACACCGTGTTTGGGCAGAACGCGCGCACGCTCGAAGACCTGGTCAAGGAAATGCTGCGCCCGATACTGAAGTCGTGGCTCGACGACAATCTACCGGGGCTGGTGGAGCGCATCGTGCGCACCGAGATCGAACGGGTCTCGCGCGGCAAGCCTTGAGCCGCATGATCCCGAAAAAGCCTGTCCCCGATTTAGTCGGGGATGGGAACCGGATTTCGGGAAAGATCATGCGCAAGCAAAATGTAAGGCAAGCACGGCGGTTCAATCTAAGCGAATCATGTCCTCGACGCCGGCCGCCCGCCGCGCCTTGAGCGCGTGGGCGAACCAGAGGCCGAGCGCCAACAGCACTATCGCCGCAATCAGGAAAACCGGCACGCCTTTGTAGCGGTCGAACACCAGCGCCGCAGTTGCGACGCCCGCGGTCTGGCCGAGATAGAGCGCGGCCGAAAACAGGCCGACAGCGGTGCCGCGCGCTTCCGGCGTCATCTGGGTGGCGTTGGTCTGCAGCGTGTTGTGCAGCATGTAGAAGCCCAGTCCGGTCGCGAGTATGGCGATGGGCGCGATAGTGGCGTGCGGCTCGAAGGCGAGCGTGACGTAGGCGGCCGCCAAAAGCGCGCCGCCGCCGGCCGCGAGGCCCGTTTGGCCGAGCCGGTTCACGAGCCGGCGCACCGACAGGCTGTAGATCAGCCCGCCGATCGCGAAGGCGCCGACGAACAGGCCGACCAGCGCGAAATTCAAATCGAAACGCAGATGCAGGTCGGCGCCGACATAGGTGAAGGCGCCGAACATGGCGCCGGCTTCCACGAAGGCGATGACGATCACCGTGCGCGCCCAGGGCGAGCGCAGCACGGTCGCGTAGTCGGCGAAAAAGTGCCGTCCGTTTTGTGCCGGCGCCGGCGCGCCGCGGGTGACCGGATTGCGCGCGAGCTCGTAGAACAGGCCGATTGTGGCGAGCCCCAGCATGGCGGCGAGAATGAAGAACACCGCGCGCCAGCCGAAATAATCGCCGAGCACACCGCCGGCGGCCTGGCCGAACAACTGGCCGAGAATCTGGCCCGAGAGGAAACTGCCGAGTACATGCTGGCGGCGCTCATAGGGGATGACGTCGCCAATAAAGGCCATGGCAAAGGGAATGATCCAGCCGGTGGCTAATCCGCTGCCGAGACGCGCCGCCACCAGCAGCGGCAGCGACGCGGCCAGTCCGCACAGCGCCACCATGACGCTTGCGCAGGCGGCGGCGACGGCGACCGTGCGGTATTTGCCGAAGCGGTCGCCGAGCGGCCCGATCACCAATTGCACCGAGCCGTGCGCCAGCAGGTAGGCAGTCACCACGATCGAGGTCGCGCCCACGCTGACCTGGAGATCGGCGGCGATCTGCGGCAACAGCGAATCGGTCACGCGCACCATGGCCTGGGCGGCGAAGGCGGCGACGGCCAGCAGCGTGATGGCCCGGGTGGCGCTGCCCGACGGGGACGGGGGCTGGTGCAAAGTTGACTTCTCGTTGGGTGGCGGGCTTTGTACCGCGCGAGCGAGATCAAACAAACAGCAATGATCGACAAGACCTATCAGCCCGGCGAGGTCGAGGGCCGCATTTATCAGACTTGGGAACGCGCCGGCGCCTTCCGCGCCGGCCGGCCCGAGCGCGCCCGGGCTGAGCCGTATTGTATCGTCATTCCGCCGCCCAACGTCACCGGCTCATTGCATATGGGCCATGCGCTCAACAACACGCTGCAGGATATTTTGTGCCGCTTCGAGCGCATGCGCGGGCGCGACGTGCTGTGGCAGCCGGGCACCGACCATGCCGGCATCGCGACGCAGATGGTGGTCGAGCGGCAGCTGATGGAGCGGCAGCAACCCTCCCGCCGCGCCATGGGGCGCGAAGCCTTCCTCAAGCGCGTGTGGGAATGGAAGGCGGAGTCGGGCGGCACCATCGTCAATCAGCTCAAGCGGCTCGGCGCCTCGTGTGATTGGTCGCGCGAGCGCTTCACCATGGACGCGGGCCTGTCGCGCACGGTGCTGAAAGTGTTCGTCGAGCTCTACCGCGAAGGGCTGATCTACAAGGATAAGCGGCTGGTCAATTGGGATCCCAAGCTGCACACCGCCATTTCCGATCTGGAAGTGGTGCAGGTCGAAACCAAGGGCCATCTGTGGCACATCCGCTATCCGATCGAGGGCCGCTGCTTTAATCCGGACGACTCGGCGAGCTTCATCACGGTTGCCACCACGCGGCCGGAGACCATGCTGGGCGACACCGCGGTGGCGGTGCACCCGGAAGACGAGCGTTACAAGACGCTGGTCGGCGAGAACGTGTTCCTGCCACTGGTCGGGCGGCGCATTCCCATCATCGCCGACGAGTATTCCGATCCCGAGAAGGGCAGTGGCGCGGTGAAGATCACGCCGGCGCATGACTTCAACGATTTCGAGGTCGGCAAGCGGCACAACCTGCCGCAGGTCAACATCTTCAGCGTCGAGGCCAAGCTCGACCTGAAAGACAACGCAAGTTTCCTCGCCGGCGTGCCGAAATCCGCCGAGCTCGATGAGACGCTGGCGATGCACGGCCTCGACCGCTTTGCGTCGCGCAAGCAGATCGTCGCGCGGCTGGAAGAAAAAGGACTGATCGCGAAGATCGAGCCGAATACGCATGTTGTCCCGCATGGCGACCGCTCGAACGTGGTGATCGAGCCGTTCCTTACCGACCAGTGGTACGTCAACGCCAAGAAGCTGGCGGAGCCGGCGATTGCCGCCGTGCGCGACGGCAAGACCAATTTCGTCCCGAAGAACTGGGAGAAGACCTATTTCGACTGGATGGAGAACATCCAGCCCTGGTGCATCTCGCG
>CAZLWN010000189.1:0-5716 GCA_964563195.1 uncultured Undibacter sp.
ATCCTCCGTTCCTCAAGCCGCTAAATCTGTCTCACAGGCGCTGATGCCGGACAGTCCTGGCTGCTTGCGGATGCCTTCAATTTCAGCCACGGCCTCGGCGTGAGCGGTCCTCAATCGTTCAACACGAGCGGGCGCAATCGTGGCTGTGTCTTCAGTCAGGCTGGCTGTCTGATCTGCATGGGGGCTGTTGCCGCGCTTGCTGAGTTGAGAGGGACGGGGCGCATTGATGACTTGGCCCGGACCACGTCTGTAGACGCCACCGTTGTCGACACACAGCGCCCCAACGGTCAGCGCGAGGTGACTGACCTCGCTGTGGGCTGACCTGCTCCACTCGGGGAAGCTTAGGTCTTCTTCGGTTTTGAGCTTTTCGTTTGCTGTGGCGAGAGGGTCGGGGAGGCCGATTGCTTCGGTTAGCTTCTTGGTCAATTCTTCCAAATCAAGCTCCACTGAACTCTGGCCGCTGCGAGGATCAGCCGTCGAGCGATCCTTAGGGCGGCGGCCAGGCCAACTCCTTGTATCCTCTGACGTGGTGGCACGTCATCCGTCAGCAGTGGTTCTTGCTAGGCTCGTTGACCGGGATGGGAGCCAGTGCGACGTGAACGGGGCGATATAGACGATTTTATGGCGCTACTCGCAGCCAGCCAGCACCCCGCTAGGCTGCAACTGCCATCAGAGCGGCGTCAAGCAAACGCTCTGGATCGCGCTCGCCCTTTGCTGCCGACTTGAGGATACGTTCCGCCAATAAGGTTCGGCTTATCCTCGCTCTTTGGTCTGGTCGAAGGCTCACCCAAGCCGCTTCGAGTGTTTGCCTCTGATGCGGCTATTTACGTCGAGGCAATCGCCAGAAGAATAATTACGACGGCGGCCACCGCGTATCCGATTGCCTCGGAACGATCCATGGTTTTTAGAAATGCGAACGCGTATTCGCCTCCGGTTTTTAGGAACGCGAACGCGTATTCGATTGCCTTGGCACGTCTTACCTCCTTTAGGAACGCGACCAATTGTGACATCACGTCTGCTCCTTCGCGTCGCAATGCCCGAATTATGAGTTGGCGCGTGTTACCGGCAGTTAAATTGGGGCATGAAAATTCTCACCGCTATTGACATGAACTTTAGCGGCCTGTTGCAATCCAACCGGCACGTGTAACAACAAGCTCGCTCACACCAAATCCGTAACGAAAAAGGACGCGCGCAGACAAATAGGTGGCCTGCTAGGCAGCCACTGCCATCAATGCCGTCTCACGCAGGCGCTCTGGATCACGCTCGCCTTCCGCTGCTGACTTAAGGATACCTTCGGCCAGCGGGGTTCGGCTCATCGTCGCTTTTTGATCGTGTCGAAGACTGGCCCGAGCCTCTTCGAGTATGCTTTCGAGTACACAGGGTGAGTACACAAGACAAACGGCTCAACTGGAAAACGATAGAAATGTCAATGGCAAATACTCGAAGACGCCAATCCTGCCAATCCGCGCTTAAGGCGTGTGAGTGCTAATCAATCACCGTTGTGGAAATATGCTATAATTCCACGTATGCGCTTGTAGCCGGCCGTATTTTTTTCTTTCTCTTGTGGCACTAGCTTTTCGCAATTGACAAATCCCTTGCCCCACATTTTCCCATTACGATTATCAAACTTGCGTTCCCAACACTGGTCCCCGCCCGTGGGAGTGATGCGGATTGAGCCTGTGTAGATTTCGTCATCGTATTTGTTTTCACTATTGGCAATGCTGAATTGCGGCATCACCGCGGTTTGGCGCCGAGGTGAGGGCCAGTCACTGAAATAGAAGAAAATGCTGCAAGAGAAGGCAATCCAGACGAGTACCAATTTGGCCTGTGGCAAATCGCGCAACATCCAGCGCTCGAATGATACGCGCGAGGCCATGCAACAACTCACTCTAGCGGTGCGCGGGACCTGTAAATTTCAAATGCCCCACTGAACTGCGCATAGTCTAATTCAACCTTGGTTAAGATAGTGCTACCTCTATGACCCGTGCCTCCGGGACCCGCTAGGCAGCAACCGCCGTCAGGGCGGCGTCAAGCAAGCGTTCCGGATCGCGCTCGCCCTTCGCTGCCGACTTGAGGATACGTTCCGCCAATAAGGTTCGGCTCGTTGTCGCTCTTTGCTCGGGTCGCAGGCGGGCCCATGCGTCATCGAGCGCTTCCCGGAGCAGCAAGACGGTATCGAGGTCGAAATAAACAGGCTCCTTTGTCTCCACGGGAACTCCATCTGTTGTTGCCCAACGGGTCCCGGCGGTATCGCTCTGGAATTTGACAGCAGATTGACGAATGGATGACAATTTCGTTACGGTAAGTCGTAATACGCCGCGCTTACTTGCTCAATTTCGCCGCGACCTCCTCTGGCTTGGGGTGCGTGTAGCGAAACAACACTCGCAGGTCACGATGGCCGCTGATCATTGCAACCTCCGGGACATTCAGGCCCTTCTCGAAAAATCTGCTGACGGCTTCATGTCGAAGGTCATGGAAGCGCAGGCCCGAAACACCGGCTCGTCTCTTTAGCCGCTCCCATGCAAGCCTGAGCGCATTGGCTGAAACAACAAAGACAAAGACAGTGTCCCCGCAGCGCGGCGTGTCCTTGATTACATTAAGGGCTTCTGTCGATAAGGGGACAGTGCGCGGAAGGCCGTTCTTTGTATTTCTCAAGAGTACCGTGCGCGCCTCAAGGTTCACATCCTCCCACCGCATCGTGAGTAATTCGCTCCGTCGCATCGCAGTCTCGACGGCCAACCGGATAACGGCAGGAAGCCAACGACATCGTGAGGTTTCACAAGCCGCTAACAGCTTTTCTAATTCGCCAGTGTTGATCCGCCGTTCCCTTGGATTGCCTGCCCGAGGCAATTTGACCTGCTGCATCGGGTTCGTCGGCAGCGCGAAACCCCACTCGTTCCTTGCGACCTCAAGGCAATGACGGACGATGGCTAGCTCGCGTCGCACGGTGTCGGCCTTGACCAGCGATAGCCGATGGTCACGGTACTTGGCTATCTCGGCCGCGGTTAGGCGACGCAGTGATACCCGAGCGATGGGGTGTCTGAGGATGACACGCAGCAGGTAAACCTCGCGGTCAGCGCTGCGCTTGCGGGGCACAACTTCGGCAGCATAACGCTTGAGGAGGTCCGCCAACGTTTGGGACCGGAGCAGGCGGTTGTCCAAGGGTAGGCCGCCACGGTCGAGTTCGGCCTCCATCTGTCGCGCCCATAGTTCGGCGTCTGCTCTGAGGCGGAAGGTTCGTGATAGCGGCGAGTGGCCTTGGCGTCGAACTTGCGCCTGCCATGCGGACTTACGTCGTCGAATGATCGCCACGTCCATCCCCGCTGTGACAGCGTTGTGACAGACCGACGTTTCCGGTGTTTGAGACGCAGCGCCCACCCAAGGATAGCTCAGCAAACTGAGGGCCTTAGAATGGTGGAGCCGAGGGGATTTGAACCCCTGACCTCCTCATTGCGAACGAGGCGCTCTCCCAACTGAGCTACGGCCCCGCCGAATCGCAACGATTTAACGTCATCGCGCGAGAAATTACGGCGAGTGGCCGCCATTTAGGGCCAGGGTCGCTGGCTGTCAAGGATCGGCCGGTGCGTGATCCCGAAAGGCTTGTCCTCGACCTGAACGGGAATCGGCACCGGTTTTCGAACTAGATCAAGCGCAAGTAAAATGGCACACAGCCACCGCCAGTCGGCTTGTTCAAGGCCATGCGACTCGCTACTTTTCCGCCCACGTTGCGAACGGACGAACACTCATGCGCTCGATCCTCGACATTATCCTGCTGGTGCTTCAAATCTATATTTGGCTATTGATTGCGGCCGCCGTGCTGTCGTGGCTGATCGCATTCAACGTGGTCAATACCCGCAACTCGGTGGTGGCGGCAGTCGGTGATTTTCTTTATCGCATCACCGAGCCGTTGCTGCGACCGATCCGCTCCATGCTACCCAATCTCGGCGGCATCGACGTGTCGCCGGTAATTCTGATCTTGATCATCCTACTCATCGAGAACATCATCGTCCGCTATATCTATCCGAACGTTTTCTAGCGCATGATCCCGAAAAGTGGCACCGGTATTCGTACAGGATCACGCGCCACCGATAACATGACAATGCCCTGGGTCGCAGTCGCTGGCGGCGTCGCACTTACCGTTCGGCTGACGCCCAAGGGCGGCCGCGACGCCATTGACGGTATCGAGCTAATGGCCGACGGCCGTGCGGTGATAAAGATCCGCGTGGCTGCCCCGCCGAGCGAGGGCGAAGCCAATGACGCCCTTATCCGCCTGATCGGCAAGGCGGCCGGCGTTGCGCCGCGCGATGTCACTCTGGCTGCCGGCGCCACGGCGCGCGTCAAGCGGCTCACTATTGCGGGCGATTGCCCAATGCTGATCGCGGCGCTGGAGAAGATGACCGCGGCGCGCTAGAAGGTGCCTATGACGGCACGCCTCATCGACGGCAAAGTGGTTTCTGCGGACTTGCGCGGCAAGGTGACCGACGCCGTGCATCGGTTGCGCCGCGACCGTGGCGTCGTGCCGTGCATCGCCGTCGTTCTGGTCGGGGAGAACCCGGCGAGCCAAGTCTATGTCCGAAACAAATCCAAAGCGGTGGCGGAAGCAGGCATGCGCGCCCTCGATCGCAAGCTGCCGGCGAGCGCTAGCGTAGCCGAGCTGCGCGATGTCATCGCCGCGCTCAACGCCGATGAGTCCGTCAATGGCATTCTGGTGCAATTGCCGCTGCCGAAGCAGATCGATCCGCACGAGATCATCGCGACAATCGATCCGGCCAAGGACGTCGATGGCTTTCATCCGCTCAATGTCGGCCGCCTCGCCAGCGGCCTGCCCACGTTTACGCCGTGCACGCCGCTCGGCTGTGTCTTGCTGGCCAAGAGTGTGCATCCCTCTCCTGCCGGCATGGAGGCGGTGGTGGTCGGCCGCTCTAACATCGTCGGCAAGCCGGTGGCGCAACTGCTGCTCCAGGAAAACGCGACCGTGACGATTTGTCATTCCAAGACGCGCGATCTGCCAGAAGTTTGCCGGCGCGCGGACTTGCTGATCGCCGCCGTCGGCAAGCCCGAAATGGTGCGCAGTCACTGGATCAAGCCGGGCGCGACCGTGATCGACGTCGGCATTAACCGCGTGCCGCGCGAAGACGGCAAAACGCGCATCGTCGGCGATGTCGCCTTTGCTGAAGCGCGCGAGATAGCCGGCGCCATCACGCCGGTACCGGGCGGCGTCGGCCCGATGACGATCGCGTGTTTGTTGCTGAATACCCTGCGCGCCGCCTGCGTGCAAAAGGGATTGCCGGCGCCTAACTTCTAATCCTCATGGTGAGGAGCGCGGCAAAGCCGCGTGTTTCGAACCATGGCTCCAGAATCCCAGGCCTCATCCTTCGAGAATCCGCTACGCGGGTTTCTCAGGATGAGGGTCGAGAATATTGTTTGCCTCTAAAAGCCAAATGGCCGGCACAAGGCCGGCCATGGCATTCGAAAGAATGGAGATCGGTACTCAGCCCTGCCAGGCGTAGGCGACCTTGTCGAGCGTCTTTGGCCCAAAGCGTTCCGAGGAACGGGCGACCGCGCGGCCACCAAGCGCGCGATAGAATTCCACCGCCGGCTCGTTATCGGACAGCGCCCACACCACCAGGCTCTTCAGCCCGCTCTGCAACAGGTCCTTGCGCGCGGCCGAAAACAGGCGGCGGCCGAAGCCGAGGCCCTGGAACTCGGGGCGCAG
>CAZLWN010000190.1:0-5701 GCA_964563195.1 uncultured Undibacter sp.
CGCGGGCGGCCGCCGCCGAAGTGGCGCTGCTGCTGGCGCAGGCCGGCGAATTCGGCTTCGTCGTGATCGGGGTCGCGCAGGTCGGCAATCTGCTGCCGCCGCGGCTGGCCGGCGGCGCGGTCGCGGTGGTGGGCCTGAGCATGCTGGTGACGCCGCTGGCGGCGATCGCGGCGCGCGTCATCGCGGTCCGGCTGGAGGCTGCGAACCACGGCAAGCACGCGCCTGGGCCGGAGCTGACCGAGCTCGACAACCACGTCGTGATCGGCGGGTTCGGTCGGGTCGGCCGCCTTATCGCGCGGACACTCGAAGCTGAGAACGTGCCCTATGTCGGGCTCGACTCCAATGGCGAGCTGGTCGGGCGCATGCGGATTGAGCGCCGCCCGGTGTTCTTCGGCGATGCCGGCCGGCCCGAACTGCTCGACCGCATCGGCGCCCGGCGCGCCCGCGCCTTCGTGGTCACCGTCAATAGCAGCCTGGCGGCCGAGCGCATGGTCGCCGCCGCCAAGCAGATCAATCCGCGCGCGGTGGTGTTCGCGCGTGCCACTGACCCCGCGCATGCCGAACGGCTGATGGCGCTCGGCGCCGTCAGCGTGATCCCGGAAACGGTGGAGGCGAGCCTGCAGCTCGCCGCCCGTCTGCTCGAAGGGCTCGATCTGCCCGAGGAGGCGATCTCTCAGCGCGTGGCCGCCATGCGCAATGCCGAACTCGGCAAGCTCATCAAGGAAGCGGAGAGCGGATGAATCAGCCCATCGCCTTCTTCAGATTCTCGTCCACCTTGTCGAGGAAGCCGGTGGTAGTGAGCCATTTCTGATCGGGGCTGATCAGCAGCGCCAGGTCTTTGGTCATGAAGCCGGCCTCGACGGTGTCGACGCAGACCTTCTCCAGCGTGGCGGCGAATTTCATGAGCGGCGCGTTGTTGTCGAGCTTGCCACGGTGGGCAAGCCCGCGCGTCCAGGCGAAAATCGAGGCGATCGAATTGGTCGAGGTTTCCTCACTCTTCTGGTGCTGGCGGTAGTGCCGCGTCACCGTGCCGTGGGCGGCCTCGGCCTCCATGATCTTGCCGTCCGGCGTCAGCAGCACCGAGGTCATCAGCCCGAGCGAGCCATAGCCTTGCGCCACGGTGTCGGACTGCACGTCGCCGTCATAGTTCTTGCAGGCCCAGACGTAGCCGCCCGACCATTTCAGCGCCGCCGCCACCATGTCGTCGATCAGCCGGTGCTCGTAGGTGAGCTTCTTCTTGTCGAAGTCGGCCTTGAATTCCTTGTCGAACACCTCCTGGAAGATGTCCTTGAAGCGGCCGTCATAGACCTTGAGGATGGTGTTCTTGGTCGAAAGGTAGAGAGGATAGCCACGGTTGAGCGCGTAATTCATCGAGGCGCGGGCGAAATCGCGGATCGAAGAGTCGAGGTTGAACATGCCCATGACCACGCCGCTGCTCGGGAAGTCGAACACTTCGCGCTCGATCTTGCTGCCGTCGGCGCCGACGAAGTTCAGCGTGACCTTGCCCTTGCCCGGCACCTTGAAGTCGGTGGCGCGGTACTGGTCGGCATAGGCATGGCGGCCGATGATGATCGGCTTGGTCCAGCCCGGGACCAGCCGCGGCACGTTCTTGCAGATGATCGGCTCGCGGAAGATCGTGCCGCCGAGAATGTTGCGGATGGTGCCGTTGGGCGAACGCCACATTTCCTTCAAGTTGAATTCCTTCACCCGCGCCTCGTCGGGGGTGATGGTGGCGCATTTCACGCCGACGCCGACCTCTTTGATCTTTTCGGCGGCGTCGACGGTGATCTGGTCGTTGGTCTCGTCGCGCTTCTCGATGCCGAGGTCGTAATAGAGCAGCTCGATGTCGAGATAGGGGTGGATCAGCTTGTCTTTGATGAGATGCCAAATGATGCGGGTCATCTCGTCGCCGTCCATTTCGACGACGGGGTTGGCCACCTTGATCTTCGCCATTGATGAACCTTCGGGAATGCGCACGGGGAGTGCCGGCGGGCGTGGCTATAGCACCCGGAAACGGGCGACGGAAGCCGTCCTGTCTTGGGTGCTTTCGCAGGGTCCACGGGCCCGCTATACCGCCGGCAATGGAGGCTTCTCATGCCCGGCGCCGGAACCGACAAGACCAAGCGCTGGATCGAGACCCCGGCGCCGATCGTGGTGCTGGTCGAGCCCCAGCTTGGCGAGAATATCGGCGCCGCCGCCCGCGCCATGGCCAATTTCGGCTTGTCGCGCCTGCGGTTGGTCAAGCCGCTACAGGGCTGGCCGAACGAGAAGGCGCGCGCGATGGCCTCGGGCGCCGACCGCGTGCTCGATGCCGCCGCGCTCTATGACAGTCTTTCAGACGCGATCGCCGATTGCTCTTTCGTGCTCGCCGCCACCGCGCGCGGCCACGACCAGGCCAAGCCGGTGCTCGGCGCAGATGACGCTGCCGCCGAGATGGCGCCGCGCGTCGCCGCCGGTGAAACGGTTGCCATTGTTTTCGGGCGCGAGCGCATCGGGCTGGAGAACCACGAGGTCGCGCTCGCCGACCGCATCGTCACGCTGCCGGTCAACCCGGCCTTCGCCTCGCTTAATCTCGCCCAGGCGGTGGCGGTGGTCGCTTACGAATGGTTCAAGCGCGCAGGCGGCGGCGACTTGCCCTTCACCATGCCGGAGAAGTCGCCGCCGGCGGCCAAGCAGCAGTTCGACGCTTTCTTCGCGGACCTGGAGCGCGAATTGGAAAAGGTCGAATTCTTCCGCCCGCAAGAAAAGCGCGCCACCATGCGCGTCAACCTGCGCAACATCTTCACGCGCATGGCGCCCTCGCAGCAGGACATGCGCACGCTGCACGGCGTGTTCATGGCGATTGCGCAGGGGCGCAAAGGGCCAGCGCGCGGCGGCGTGCTCGACGCCGACGAAGCCGTGCGCCTGCGCGCCCTGATCGCCAAGCAAAATAGCGGCGGGCGGCAGGGGCGCAGCCCCGCGCGCGGCCTGGCGCGGCTGCTGCGGCGGAATCCGACCGAGGCCGAGCGGACTTTATGGCAGGCGCTCACCAACGACCGCCGCTTTGCCGGCCGCGGCTTCAAGCGCCAGGTGCCGGTCGGCCCGCACATCACCGATTTCGTCTCGTTCCCGCTCAAATGCGTCATCGAGCTGGTGCCGGCGGAGGAAAACGATGCGGCCGCGCACAATCGCGCCGACAAGCGCGCGTATCTTAGCGAGCGCGGCTACCGGGTGGTGGAGGTGAGGGCGGGCGAGGTGGAGCGTGATCTCGCGGAAACGCTCACGGCGCTCACTGCCGCACTTGCGGCGGAATGACAGCGCCCACGCCCTGCTTCCGTCATGCTTTGCAATTAGTAAAGCCGCGGCCCGGCACTTGGCCGGCGCCCACAACCGTTCGGAAATCCTTGGCTGCTAGCCTTGCGCCGCAAACGAGGAGACAGCGAATGTTCCGCAAGATCATGCTGGCCGTAGCGCTTGCCCTCACGGCCGTTGCAATCGCCGCCGGCACGGCCGGTGCGCAACCGACTGCCTCACGCGCGATGATCTCGAACATGGCCCACGGCGGCGGAGTGCGCGTGCAGGTGCACATGACGTTCTTCGTGCCTGGCACCGTCGACGACAGCGAAGCCTCGCTCAAGGCCCAGGAGCAGGCGCGCCGCAAGCTCTATGAAAGCGCCATGCGCGAATGCGGCGTGCTGCTCGCCACCATTGCCTCGCAATGTCGGATCGAATCGATCAACCTGAGCTTCTCGCGCTATGTCAACGGCCAGCAGGGCGAAGGCTTCAACGCCAGCGGCAATTTCAATTTCCGCGTGACGTTGAAATAGCCGGTCTAGCCCCGCAGCGCCTTCAACATCCCCGCCGCGCCCTCGCGCACAATGCCGAGATCGCTGCCGATGGCGATGAATTTGAAGCCGCGCTTGGCCATCGCCAGCGCGCGCGCGGCGTCGCGGCAATAGATTCCGGGAATCTTGCCGGCCTTGTTGGCGGCCGCGCAGATCTTGTCGATGGCACGATTCACTTCCGGCGCGTTCACGTCTTGCGCAGCTCCGGCCGAGAGCGAGGTCGAAAGGTCATAGGGCCCGACAAACAGCGCGTCGATGCCGGAGGTCGCGGCGATGTCGTCCACGTCATTGAGCGCGGCCGGGGTCTCGATCATGGCCAGCGTCAGCGTTGCTTCGTTGGCCTGGCGCAGGTAGTCGGTGGTGCCGCTGCGGCCCTGCAACGCCAAACCTTGAAGGGATATGGCGCGCTGCGGGCCCCAGCTGCGCTCGCCTTCCGGCGGAAACTTGGCGACGCTGGCGAAGCGGTGGGCGTCGGTCGCACTGTTGATCATCGGCGCGATGATCGCTTCGGCGCCGAAGTCGAGCGCGCGCGAAACAAATGCGAAATCATCGAGCGGGACGCGCACCACCGGCGCAGCGTCGGCGTGATGCAGCGCGGCGATGCCGGCGATCAGCGCGGCGGTGTCCCACAGTCCGTGCTGGACGTCGAGCACAACCGCGGCAAAGCCCTCGCGCGCGATCGTCTCGGCGGCGAGCGGGGAGGCGAGCGTGCACCATGCACAATAGACCGTTTCGCCGGCGCGCAAGGCGCGGGCGAGAGAGAAGTCGGCCACCTCAGCCGCTCTTCTTTACTTGCTCGACCGCCTGCGCCAGCAATTCGCTCATCTGCGCGCGAATTTGCTGGTCCGTGGCTTTACCCTCGAGGTCCTTGGTGAGCTTGCGCACGACGTCCTCTTCGCCGGCTTCTTCCAGGTCGGCGATCACGACTTCTTTGGCGTAAGCGTCCGCGTCCGGCCCGGTCTTGCCGAGCAAACCGGCGGCCCACAGCCCCAACAGCTTGTTGCGGCGGGCCATTACCTTGAACCGCAATTCCTCATCATGCGCGAATTTCTTCTCGAAGCCTTCCTCGCGCTTGTCGAAGCTCGTCGCCATGGCCGTCCTCGTTGTTCGGAAACTACCGCTTGCGACCGGCCGGCCGCTTGCACACATAGGCCGCTTGCGCCTTGCATATCGCCCGGCACTCGTCAAGGCAACATCCGGCCGGAGGTTTGCGGCGAAATTGCGAGGTGGAAAACGTGACCGTACCTCGATTGTGCTGCCCGAATCGATCAGCTAGGTTGACCTCGTGCCCGGACCGTATTCGCGCGCTCCGCGAACGGTCCGGTCCCGCCGCCGCGGATCTTTAAGTCGTCATAAAGCAGGAGCCACGGCAAATCCGATGGACTTTCAAAAACCACGGTATACCCCGATGAGTCGCCGCCGCCGCATTTACGAAGGCAAGGCGAAGGTCCTCTATGAAGGCCCCGAGCCCGGAACGTTGATCCAGCACTTCAAGGATGACGCGACCGCCTTCAATGCCAAAAAGCACGAGGTGATTGAAGGCAAGGGCGTGCTTAACAACCGGATCTCCGAATACGTATTCCAGCATCTCAACGATATCGGGGTTCCGACCCACTTCATCCGCCGTCTCAACATGCGCGAGCAGTTGATTCGCGAGGTGGAGATCATTCCGCTCGAAGTGGTGGTGCGCAACGTCGCGGCCGGCTCGCTCGCGCAGCGTCTCGGCATCGAGGAGGGTACCCAACTGCCCCGGTCGATCATCGAGTTCTATTACAAGAACGATGCGCTCAACGATCCGATGGTGTCGGAAGAGCACATCACAGCCTTCGGCTGGGCGAGCCCGCAGGAGATCGACGACATCATGGCGCTGGCCATCA
>CAZLWN010000191.1:0-5694 GCA_964563195.1 uncultured Undibacter sp.
CGGCCCGGCTTCAAGCCGGACGACCCGCGCGCGACCGGCCTCTACCACAACGCCTTCCTGATGCCGACGCGCTTCGATCTGGCGCGTTGGATCGTGCACATCATCAAGCTCCGCTTCCCGGTGTCAGGCGCCTCCGATCACGAAGTGAGCGAGGCAATCTATCTCGACGATCCCGAAGGCAACGGCGTCGAAGTCTATTGCGACCGGCCGGCGTCATCCTGGCGCTGGCAGGACAACATGGTAGCCATGGTCACCGAGGCGCTTGATGTCGACGCGATCATGCAGGAGCTCGATGAGGCGACGCCGCCCTATGAGACCGCGCCCGAGGGCCTGCGGGTCGGCCACATCCATCTGCATGTCGGCGATGTCGAGAAAGCAGAAGAATTTTATAGCAGCATCCTGGGGCTCGATGTAGTGCGGCGGCGCGGCGGCGCCACTTTCATGTCGTCGGGCGGCTACCATCATCATGTCGGCGCCAACACCTGGCGCTCGCCCGGCGCTGGGATGCGCGATCCCGAACGCGCGGGGTTATCTTGGTTCGCGTTCGAAGCCGCGGATGAGGCGACCTATGATGGGTTTGTTGCACGGCTCAAGGCCGCCGGCATTGCCACCAGCGAGGGCGAGAACGGGTTGGAATTCGCCGATCCGTGGGGCACGCGGGTGAGGGTGGTGAAGGGGTGACTTCACCGAGCGTCCTGGCGCGCACACCAACGTCGCGCCATCGCTTTTCACGAACGAACGGCCCGTCGCGACCACCACAGCGCAACCGGGCCAAGCAGGATCGCCGCCGCGAGCAATAGGAACACGGCGAACCATCCGGACGTGCTCGCCGGGCCGCCGGCCACGTCGAGCACGATGCCCGCGGACCACGCTCCCACCGCCGACAATCCAAAGCCGACGGTCGAATGCATCGCCATGGTGGCGCCCCGGTGCGAAGGCTCCGCGCTCATCGCCATGCCCGATGTCAGCGCCCCGGAGTCGGCCGGTACGGTCAGGCCGTAGAGCATCAACAATGCAAGCAGCAGGAGCGGCGAGGCCTGCACCGACAGGCCGATCGCCACCGCCACCGCCGCGGACGCGACCATCAGCACATTGAGTGCGCGGTGGCGCCCGAAGCGCCGCGCCGCCTCGTTGCCGAGGATGCTGGCCGGCATGGCGAGAATTGCAAACGCCACGCTGACCGCGACCGGCCCGAATGGCAGCGCGTCGGGATTGCGTGCCACGACGAAGGTCCAGAACGCCACCACCCAGGTGCGGATGCCGTAGAGCTCGAAGCAGTGCGCGCCGTAACCGAGCACGTAGCCCATGGCCGGGCGGTTCTTCAGCACCGGGCCGAAATCCAGAAGCTTGCGCGCGGAAGGCGTCGGCTTCACCGCCGGCATGAGCAGACAGGTGACGACCATGATCAGCGGGCTGAGCCCGGTGACCAGGAAGGCGGCGCGCCAGCCGAACCGGTCCGCCACCAACTGGCAGACCAGAAACGAAAGGCTGACGCCAAACGAGAAGCTGGACGTGTAAAGGGTCACGCTGCGCGAGACGTCGCCGGGCGGCAGGCGATCGGTCAGTGCCTTGAGACCGGGCATGTAAGCACCGGCAAAGCCGATGCCGGCCAGGCCCCAGATCGCGGTTGCCGACCACAGGCCGTGCGCGAGCCACCCAAATGCAAGTGTCGCCAGCGCCGTCACCGCGGAACCCACCAGCAGGATGCCGCGCGCGTCGATGCGGTCGGTCAGCGCCGTCAGCACCGGCACCGCCAGCATGTATCCGAACGCGAAGGCGCTCGCCATCACACCGGCCTGCGATCCGCTCAGGCTCCACAGCGGCATCAGATGTTGCGGCATCACCGCCGGCACGGCGACGTGCGGCAACAGGTTGCCGACCTGACCAAGGCACATCGCGAACACGAGAGAGCGATTGGTCAGGCGCATCGGAGGAGCAAGTCTCGTCCGTTCGGTGGAACCACGAGACTATAGCGCAGGTTTAATACGCAACTCGGTAGAATTTACGTCCGTCCTCGTCCGCAAGCGGACAAGGGCGGCGGCGGCTCGGTATTCTTGAGTCCCGAGGCCGCCTGCCCAGCCCCTCACGCCGCCGCAATACTCGGCGCGTGGCGCAGATCGTAGTTGAGGATCGGCGCCAGCCAGCGCTCGGCTTCGGCCACGGTCCAGCCCTTGCGCTTGGCGTAGTCCTCGACCTGATCGCGCTCGATCTTGCCGACGCCAAAATAGGCGCTCTGCGGATGGCTGATATAGAGCCCGCACACTGCCGCGCCCGGCCACATGGCGAAGCTCTCGGTCAGCTTGACGCCGGTGCGCTCGGCCTCGAGCAGGCGGAACAGCGTGCCCTTCTCGGTGTGGTCGGGCTGCGCCGGATAGCCGGGCGCCGGCCGGATGCCGCGATACTGCTCGGCGATCAGCGCGGCATTGTCGAGCGCCTCGTCGGCGGCATAGCCCCAGAACTCCTTGCGCACGCGCTGGTGCAGCCGCTCGGCGAAGGCTTCCGCCAGCCGGTCGGCCAGCGCTTTGACCAGGATGGCGGAATAATCGTCGTTGGCGCGCTTGAAGCGGTCGGCGATCTCGTCCTCGCCGATGCAGGCGGTGACCGTGAAGGCGCCGATATAATCGGGCAGGCCGCTGTCGCGCGGCGCCACGAAGTCGGATAGCGCCACATTGTTGCGACCCTCGCGCTTGGAAAGCTGCTGACGCAGCGCGTGCAGGGTCGCTATCGGCTTGTCGCGCGCCTCGTCGGCAAAAACGAGAATATCGTCGTCCTCGGCCTGCGCCGGCCAGAAGCCGAAGGCAGCATTGGCCTTGAACCAGTGCTCGGCCACGATTCTGTCCAGCATGGCGCGCGCGTCCGCAAACAGCGAGCGTGCGATCTGTCCCAATTTCGCATCGTCGAGAATGCCGGGATACTTGCCTTTCAATTCCCAGGTCTGAAAGAACGGCGTCCAGTCGATGAAGTCGATCAGTTCATGCACCGGGTAGTCGCTCAGCACCTTGCTGCCGAGGAAGGTCGGCATCGGCGGCTGATATTGGCCCGACCAGTCGAGCTTGAGCGCATTGCCGCGCGCAGCCGGAAGCGGCAGCCGTGCCTTGTCCTCCTGCGCGCGCGCGTGCGCGGCGGCGATCTTGGCGTATTCGCCGCGCAGTTCGGCGACGTAGCCGGGCCTGGCCTCGCCCGACATCAGCGCCTGCGCCACGCCGACCGCGCGGCTGGCGTCGTTGACATAGATCACCTGGCCGCGCCGGTAGTTGGGATGGATCTTCACCGCCGTGTGCACGCGGCTGGTGGTGGCACCGCCGATCAGCAGCGGCAGTTCGAAACCCTGCCGCTCCATCTCCGCCGCCACGTGGCACATCTCGTCGAGCGAAGGCGTGATGAGGCCGGACAGTCCGATGATGTCGGCGCTCTCGGCCTTGGCGGCCTCCAGGATCTTGGCCGCCGGCACCATGACGCCGAGATCGACCACCTCGTAATTATTGCACTGGAGCACGACGCCGACGATGTTCTTGCCGATGTCGTGCACGTCGCCCTTCACCGTCGCCATCACGATCTTGCCGTTGGCGCCGCCATGCGAACGGCCGTCCTTGTTCTGCTCCATGTAGGGCATGAGGTACGCGACCGCCTGCTTCATGACGCGGGCCGACTTGACCACCTGCGGCAGGAACATTTTGCCGGAGCCGAACAGGTCGCCGACGATATTCATGCCGTCCATTAGCGGCCCTTCGATCACATCGAGCGGGCGTTTCGCCTGCTTCCGCGCCTCCTCGACATCGGTCTCGATGTATTCGGTGATGCCGTGCACCAGCGCGTGCGCCAGTCGCTTGTCGACCGGCTGCTCGCGCCAGGACAGATCGGCCGCCTTGGCCTCATGGCCGTCGCCGTGGAACCGCTTGGCCAGCGCCAGCAACTGCTCGGCGGCGTCGGACCGGCGGTTGAGCACCACGTCCTCGCAAGATCCGCGTAGTTCCGGGTCGATGTCGTCATAGACCGCCATCTGCCCGGCATTGACGATGCCCATGTCCATGCCGGCATGAATCGCGTGATACAGGAACACCGAATGCATGGCCTCGCGCACCTGCTCGTTGCCGCGGAAGGAGAATGACAGATTGGAGACGCCGCCCGACACGTGCACGTGCGGCAGGTTCGCCCTGATCCAGCGCGCGGCCTCGATGAAATCGACGCCGTAATTGTTGTGCTCCTCCATGCCGGTGGCGATGGCGAAGATGTTCGGATCAAAAATAATGTCCTCAGGGGGAAACCCGATCTTGTCGACCAGGATATCGTAGGCGCGCTGGCAGATCGCGGTCTTGCGCTCGAACGTATCGGCCTGGCCCTTCTCGTCGAAGGCCATCACCACCACCGCGGCGCCGTGCCGGCGCACGAAGCGGGCGTGTTCGAGGAAAGCCTCCTCACCCTCTTTCAGCGAGATCGAGTTCACCACCGGCTTGCCCTGCAGACATTTCAGCCCGGCCTCGATCACCGAGAATTTCGACGAATCGACCATCACCGGCACGCGCGCGATATCGGGCTCGGCGGCGATCAGATTGAGGAAGATCACAATCGCCGCTTCCGAATCGAGCAGGCCCTCGTCCATGTTGACGTCGATCACCTGCGCGCCGTTCTCCACCTGTGCGCGGGCGACGTCGAGCGCGCCGGCAAAGTCGCCGGCGGTAATCAGCTTGCGGAACTTGGCCGAGCCGGTGACGTTGGTGCGCTCGCCCACATTAACGAAGGGAATTTCCGGCGTGAGCGCGAAAGCCTCCAGCCCCGACAGCCGCAACTGCCGCGGCAGATCGGGGATGGCGCGCGGCGCCTTGCCGTCGACCGCTTTGGCAATGGCTTGAATGTGCTCGGGCGTGGTGCCGCAGCAGCCGCCGACCACATTGACCAGGCCGGCGTCAGCGAATTCGCCCAGCAGCTCGGCCATGTAGTCCGGGCTCTCGTCGTAATAGCCGAACTCGTTGGGTAGCCCGGCATTGGGATAAGCGCAGACGAAGGTGTCGGCGATGCGCGCGAGCTCCGCGATATGCGCGCGCATTTCCCGCGCGCCGAGGGCGCAGTTCAGCCCGATGGTCATGGGGTCGGCGTGGCGCACCGAATTCCAGAACGCGCCCGGCGTCTGACCCGACAGCAAACGGCCGGAACGGTCGGTGATGGTGCCGGAGATCATGATCGGAATATCCAGCCCGCGCTCGTCGCAGACTTCTCGGATGGCGTAGATCGCCGCCTTGGCGTTGAGCGTGTCAAAGATGGTCTCAATCAGCAGCAAATCGGCGCCACCGTCGATCAGCCCACATACCTGCCCGCCATAGGCGTTACGCAATTCGTCGAAAGTGATGGCGCGGAAACCGGGATTTGACACGTCCGGCGAGATCGAGGCGGTGCGGTTGGTCGGGCCCAAGGCGCCGGCCACGAAGCGGCGGTGGCCATCGTCTTTCTCGGCCAGGCAGGCTGCCTCGTGTGCCAGCGTGGCGCCGGCATGATTGAGCTCGTAGGCGATGTCCTCCATGCCGTAATCGGCCTGGGCGATGGCGGTGGAGGAGAAGGTGTTGGTGGAGACGACATCGGCGCCGGCACGGAAATACGCCAGATGAATGTCGCGCACGGCGTCGGGCCGGCTCAGGTTGAGCAGATCGTTGTTGCCGCGCACCTCGCGGTTCCAGGCGTCGAAGCGGGCGCCGCGATAGC
>CAZLWN010000192.1:0-5548 GCA_964563195.1 uncultured Undibacter sp.
TCTTCCAGTCGATATTGGCCTTGATGCCGTAGCCGTAGCAGATGTGCACGGCGGTGGTGCATTTGAGGCCGTCGATGGCGCGCTCCAATGCCTCGACGCCCCATTGCGTGACCTCGTCCATGAACACGTTGAAGGCTGGCTCGTCGAACTGGATGACGTCGACGCCGTCGGCTTCGAGCGCGCGCGATTCCTGGTTCAACAGTCCGGCGAAGGCAAAAGCCATCTTCACCTTGTTACCGTAGTGACGGTCGGCGATGGTGTCGGAGATCGTCATCGGGCCCGGCAATGTGATCTTCAATTGCCGTTTGGTGTGAACGCGGGCGTGGCGGGTCTCGGCCTCATGCACGCGGCCTTTCAGGCGCAGTTCCCCGCGCACCACCGGCACCATCGCCTTGTAGCGGTCGGCGCGGATGCCCATCTCGACCTTATTGGCGAAATCGATCCCGTCGACGAATTCCAGAAAGCCGTGCACGAAATGCTGGCGCGACATCTCGCCGTCGCAGACGATGTCGAGACGAGCGTCTTCCTGCAGTTTGATGGCGAGCAGCGTGGCGTCGAGTTTGCCTTGCGCGAGGCCTTCGCCCGCCAGCCGCCATTGCGGCCACAGCTTGTTCGGCTCGGCGAGCCACGATGGTTTCGGCAGGCTGCCGGCGACAGTCGCGGGAAACATCATGCGCGGGTTCTAATGTTTTTGTGCATGATCTTTTCCGAAAACCGGTTCCCACTTTTCGGGATCATGCACTTGGCCAATTGAGTTTGGGCGGTTGCCAATTATAAAGCCAATCGTAACCCGCGCGCAGCCTTTCTCCGCCCTTCAGGCGCATGCCGAGATTGCGTACCAGCGCTTCCGGCCCACTCAGCCCATAGATGCGGCCCTGCTTGCGTGAGGCCTGCTGCACGCGCGCGGTGCGGTGCCAGCGGGCGCCTTCGTAGCCGCGCAGCGCGTCGGCGGGGTCGTTGCGATAACGCCACAGCATGTCGGCGAGCACCGCAGCATCTTCGATCGCCATGGCGGCGCCTTGCGCAAGGAAGGGCAGCGTCGGATGGGCGGCGTCCCCGATCAGCGTGACCGGGCCCGCAGCGCGGCCGAACGGCGTCTTGTGATCGTACAGCGCCCATTTCAGCCATTGGTCCGGCAGCGCAATCAGCGCGCGCACCTTCTCAGCCCAGGACCAGCGCGCGAAATGGCGCAGAACCTCGTCGCGGTCACCGGCCGCCGACCAGCCGCTCTTATTCCATTCATCGTACACGATGCCGACGATGTTGATGAGGCGGCCGTCTTTGACTGGGTAATGCACCAGATGGGCGTCGAGCCCGAGCCACAGATGCACGACGGGCGCGCGGAATTCCTCCGCTACGCCCGCTGAAGGCACCAGCGCGCGCCAGGCGGTGCGGTGCGCAAAGTGTGGGCGGCGCTGCGCGCGCAGCCGCGAAGCGACCGTCGACCAAAGCCCGTCGGCGCCGATCAGCGCGAAGCCGCGCTCGTCGGTGATCTCGCCGGCGGTGCGGGCGAGCACGGTGATGCCATTGACGTGGCCGGCGAAATCAGTGACACGTGTCCCGAGTTTGAGCATGACGTCCTGCGCGGCGCCTGCCGCGGCGGCCAGCGCCGATTGCAAGTCGCCGCGGTGGATCGTCCAGTACGGTGCGCCATAGCGGCGCTCGACCTCGTCTCCGAGCGGAATGCGCACGATCTCGCGGCCTGAGCCGCCCGCCATGACGCGGATCGCCTGCGGCGTCATCGCCGAAGCGTTGAGCCGCTCACGCAAGCCGAGCGCGATCAGCACACGGGTGGCGTTTGGCGACAGCTGGATGCCGGCGCCGGTCTCCGCCAGACGTTCGGCCTGCTCGAGCACGGTGACACGCATGCCCGCACGCGCCAGCGCCAGCGCGGCGGTCAGCCCCGCAATGCCGGCGCCGGCGACGATGACGTGACGCGGGGCCGCCACTATCGGAGTCCGGCGTTGATCAGGCGATGGCGGTGAGCGGCAGCGTGCATTCTTCCGGCCGGGCCGCGTGCGGATCGAGCCCCGGGTCGAAGCGGTAAAGCGTCGAGCAATAGGGGCAGACGATCTCGTTCTCGTTGCCCATGTCGAGAAACACGTGCGGATGATCGTAAGGCGGCGTTGCGCCGACGCACATGAATTCCTTGGCGCCGATCTCGATTGCCGGCACGCCCGGATCGTTGTGGAAATGAGGAATGACGTGCTCAGCCATGGGAAATCCTCGGGGGCCTAGCCGCGCGTTGCGGCGATTTTCGGGGCGCACCATAGCGAGGCGGCTTCGCCCTGCCTAGCTGTCACCGATAAAACCTGCCGGCAGTGGTGCGGTAAAGCTGCGGTAAAGCCGGAGTTCCCGAAAAGCAATGGCGAGGCGCGTCAAGGTTATCCCCAAGCCGTGGTTCCGCCGTCTTATCAGCGCAGGCAGATCCCAAGCGCGGCACGCGCGGGTTGGCGCCGCCAGAATCGCAGGAAGAATTCAGGCGCCGCCCGAGCATCGGACCCGTTTTGCTGGTGGCCGCCCTTCTGGCGGCGCTCGCGATATACGTGGTGCCGCGCGGGCTCGCGGCCCGCACGCAGCTTGCCATCGCGGACGATTCGGCGCGCATCGCCGAGCGGGCGCTTAATGAAAAATTCAACGCCGGCTTGGCGAGGGCGAGATCGAGGACGCAGGGAACAAACGCGCGTTGCAGCTATGACCGCGAAGTGAGGCGAGGACCGCGGACGCCCTTCCACCATATGAAAAATTTCAAGTGTCGCGAAATTTGCCACGGCGCGCGCCTGAGGTCCGGATTGCCCATTGCAAGGCCAGCCGATAGGCTGCCCAACGAAGCGGGCAAAAGCTTAGGCTTCCAACAGAGATAAGACCCTCGGGAGACCTCGGGGCGACGTTTTGAGCTTGGGAGGAATGAGGTGAGCCGCAGCGACCTTGCCACACCGGCGGCTGCCCGGCGGCGCAGCGCGGGCGCACCGGCGATGAAAGCCCAACAGGACGTACGACTGGTGGTCGAGAACGCGTGCCTGCGCTATGGCGAGCTTGACGTGCTCTCCGGCCTGAGCCTGAGTGTCGGCGGCACCGAGATCGTGTCCATCGTCGGGCCGTCCGGCTGCGGCAAGACCACGCTGCTGCGCTGCGTGGGCGGACTGAACCAGCTCAACGCCGGCGAGATCCGCCTCGAGGGGCAGCGGGTCGAGAAGCCTTCGTCTAGCGTATCGATGGTGTTCCAGCATTTCGGGCTGTTCCCGTGGCGCAATCTCTGGAACAACATCGCCTATGGCTTGAAGCTTAAGCACACGCCCAAGGACGAGATCGAACGCCGGGTGGCTGAGGCGATCGAGCTGGTCGGCTTGAAGGGTTTCGAAAACGCATACCCGCATCAATTGTCCGGCGGCATGCAGCAGCGCGCGGGGCTGGCGCGCGCGCTGGTGATGGAGCCTAAATTGTTGCTCATGGACGAGCCATTCAGCGCGATCGACGCGCAGACGCGCGAGCAACTGCAATTCGAGCTGCTGCGCATTTGGGACGCGCGGCCCACCGCCATGATGTTCGTCACCCATTCCATCGACGAAGCGGTGCTGATGGGCGACCGCGTGGTGGTGCTGGCGGGGCGCCCGGCCCATGTGCGGGCGGTGCGCAAGGTCGATCTGCCGCGCCCGCGCGACCGCAGCGTGGTCTCGACCCCAACTTTCATCAATCTGCGCGAACAAGTCTGGCATGACCTGTTCGATCAACCGGCAGCAAACGGAGCACGTGCTCACTAACAAGTGCTCAATACAGGGAGGAACTGAAATATGCGTGTCTTGAGGAAGTCGCTGTTCGCGGTTGCCGCGTTGTCGGCCGCGACCTTCATCATCCCGAGCGGCGCCAACGCCGCCGACATCAAGCTGACGGCCACCGCCATCGGCCGCCCGCCGATCTTCTCCAATACCTTCACCGACGTCGGCGAATCCATGGGCTTTTGGAAGAAAGCCGGCCTCGACGTGACCTTCCGCTGGTTCCAGCGCGGCACCGACACGGCCAAGGCGGTGGTGACCGGCGACGCGGCGATCGGCTTTACCGCGACGCCGCCGGCGGCGAACCTGATCGCCTCCGGCGCCAAGATCAAGATCGTGGGCGGCATGCCCAACCAGGACTGGGTCATTGCCTCCGACGAGGCCAAGGACTGCAAAGGCCTCAAGGGCAAAACGGTGGCCGCCGACGGCATCAACAACACGCGCTACCTGTACCTGCAATCGTATCTCGCGACTTGCGGGCTGAAGATTTCCGACGTCAAGGCGATCAACCTCGCCAACACGCCGCTGGTGAAGGCCGGTATCGCCGGCCAGGTGCATAGCGGCGTGTTCCACATCGACGAGCTGGCGCAGGTCGAGCACGCCACCAAGAAGTGGAACATCATGGATGTGCCGGCTTCGATCGCGGAAGGCCTGCACTACGCGGTGCTGGTCGCCAGCGACAAGGCGATCAAGGACGACCGTGAAGGCCTCGTGCGCTTCCTGGTCGGCTGGATCGAGACCCAGAAGATGATGGGCAGCAAGGATCCCAAGACCATGAAGAAGTTCGCCGAGATCGCCGCCAAGGCCAAAAAGGTCGACGAGTCGGTGGCGATGAGCGCGATCAAAGCATTCCAGGCGAAAAACTATTGGGTCAACAATGACGGGCTCAACGAAAAGCAGGTGATGAGCCAGGTCAACGAGCTGGTGAAGGTCGGCTCCATGAAGGCCAAGCCCCCGACCTACGCGCAGCTCGTCGATACCTCGCTTTATGCGGAAGCGGCCAAGCGCGTCGAAAAGATGGGTATGATGAAGAAGTAAGGCCGCGATGACGGACGGAAGCGGGCAGGCGCGCATGGCGATAAGGGAATCGTTTGCCGCGCGCGTTACCCGCTTCCGCGCCGACAATGCCTGGTGGATCCGGATCGCCTGCTACGTATCGAGCATCGTTCTCCTGCTCGCCGCGTGGCAGGCCTTCGGCAACAGTTTCGGCGTCCTGTTCGTTCCCTTCACCGTGACCATGAAGCGGTTGTGGGCCATGCTCGTCGAGGGCGAGTTGCTGGCGGCGCTGTGGGTGTCGGGCAAGCTTTATCTGGTGACGCTCGTCTTCAACATCGTGGTCGGCGTCACGCTCGGGCTTCTGCTCGCGCGCAACAAGCTGATTTCGGCGGCGTTTGAGCCGTATGTCTACATTCTTTACGCTACCCCGACGATTTCGTTGGTACCTTTCGTGTCGGTGCTGTTCGGCTTCGCGTTCTGGCCGCGCGTTTTGGTTTCGGTGCTGATCTCGATCTTCCCGATTCTGCTCGGCACCCTGGAGGGCGCGCACAGCATTCCGCGCCAGCATCTCGACGTGGCGGCGATCTTCGGCTCCAACGAGCGCCAGCTCTGGCGCGATGTCATCATCCCCTACGTGACGCCCTATGCCATGACTGGCATCAAGCAGTCGGTCGCGCTTTCCATGGTCGGCACGCTGGTGGCGGAATTTTTCCTCAATCCCGATGGCGTGGCGGCGGTGATGCTGGAGGGCACGACCGTGGTCGACTCGGCCAAGGTGC
>CAZLWN010000193.1:0-5518 GCA_964563195.1 uncultured Undibacter sp.
AAACCAGCAGACCCACCGCGCCATGTGCAATGATGCAGATCAAAAGGTCAGGGGGTATTGATAGAATTTTACAACGGGAGCATCGCTCCCCCCGTTTGAGCCGGCAGCCAAAAGCGGACAAACGCGGGCGCGGTTGGTTTGTTCGTTAAGTGCCAGCAAAAATCTTGACACAAGCTGTTGCATGTTACGAACAGCAACCAATAGTTCTTGCTCGGCATTCCGCCGCTTCCTGGTGATGCGGGACAGGTGCTGATCGCCGTTTCTACCTATGCCGGCCGCCAGATCAGCGCCAGCAATTTTCCGTCGCGCAACGCCAGCCCGATAAAGATGAGCGCCATGCCGATGAGATGCTCTGTCTTCAAGGTCTCGTCAAGGATCGAAACGCCGAGCATAATCGCGCTGACCGGAACGAGGAAATTCACCAGCATCAGATTGGTCGCGCCGGCGGTCGCCAGAATGCGGAAATAAAGCAGGAAAGCGAAGGCTGTCGAAACGAGGGCGACGCCGAGCACCGATGCAGTCGCAGCCAAGCTTGGCATGGGAAGCGTCCATGGCTGATCAATGTAAAGAGTGAGCGGCAGCAACAGCACTGTAGACACAGTGAGCTGACCGGTCGCGGTGACAAGTGGTGAAATGCCATCACGCGAAAAGCGACGCCCATAAATGCTCGAAAGCGCGTAGCACAGCGCACCGCCGAGAATGGCCAACTGGGCCAAAAGGTCGGTGCCGAGGTCGCTGAGCAAGCCCGGTCCAATAAGCACAACGACACCGGCAAAGCCGCAGACGACGCTGGCGACGCGCGGCACGGTCATGCGCTCATCGGAGGTCATGAGATGTGCCAACACCACACCGAACAAGGGGCCCGTCGCGATTAAGATCGAGGCGAGACTGGACGGCACGTAAGATTGCCCCCACACAATGAGTAGGAAGGGCAATACGCTGTTGATGACTGCCATGAGCGCGCTTGCGCTCCAGAAGGGCAGGCTCTCCGGCATATCGGTAGCGCTCGCGAGAACTACAGCCCAGAGCGCTAAAGCGGCCAACCCGACGCGCAGCACTACAATGGTGAAGGTCGGCAATTCGGTTACCGCGATGCCTGTGAAGAAGAACGATCCGCCCCAACACAATGACAACAGCACCAGCATTGCCCAAGTAAGAGGCGTCATCATTAGCGAAGAGGTGCGCTGAGCTACTGGGCCGGCCATTTTGCTACCTGTATTCTTCCGAAGCCCTACACAGAAGATGATTGAAAACCGCGCGGTAAACAAGTTGCCGAGCTTCAGATGCTTTGGGGCTATGTCTTCATCTGTGTGCGCAGAAAAGAAAGACCGCCGCGCGGCGGTCTCTCCGGCTGGCCAATCAAACGAGAGAGCCGATCATAGTCTATGGCTGGCATTCTGTGGCTGGCATTGGTGTCACGGCAATGACGCAAAGGATCATTCGCGACCGGCCAATTCAGCGCCGGTTCCGGCCATTGTCCGCCATGCGCCGTCAGCGATCAAAACGGTGCGGTGCCGTGAACGCAGCAAAGTGCCATCAACAATGGGTATCGCTACGATAAACGCGCCGGCAATTGTCTTGCCTTGATCAAGCCCGCAGGCATCCGGATATGGCGACGCATTTATGACTAAGCGCTCTAGAGCAATGCCGCCGCGAAGGTATCGCAGGCCGAGACCTTGCCCTCTTTCAGGCCGATGGTGAACCAGCGCTGGCGCTGCGCCGAGGTGCCGTGGGTGAAGGCGTCCGGCACGATATAGCCTTGCGCCTGCTTTTGCAGCCGGTCGTCGCCGATCGCGGCCGCGGTTTGCAATGCCGCCTCCACGTCGCCGGGCTCGATTGAATTCCATTTCTGGTTGGAATGATGGGCCCAGACGCCGGCGAGGCAGTCGGCCTGCAATTCGACCCGCACCTGGATGCGGTTGGCCGCCGCCTTGCTTCCGGCGACTTGCTGCGCGCGTTGCGCCTTCGGCAGCACGCCGAGCAGGTCCTGCACATGGTGGCCGACCTCGTGCGCAATCACATAGGCTTCCGCGAACTCGCAGGCCTTGCCGCTGCAGCCGTGAAAGCGCAGCTCGATCTCGCGGAAGAACGAAGTGTCGAGATAGATGCGCTTGTCGCGCGGGCAATAGAACGGCCCCATCGCCGCCTGCGCGAAGCCGCAGCCGCCCTCCTCGCCGCCGCGGTAAAGGCGCAAAGGGGCCGCGCGGTAGTCTCGTCCGTTGGCGCGGAAAATCTCGGTCCAGACGTCTTCGGTATTGCCGAGCACGGCGGCGACGAATTGGCCGCTGCGGTCTTTCGGCGTACCGGTCTGCCGGTTCGGCTGTCGGGACGGTTGCTGATATTGCGAGCCACCTCCGCTTAAAATCTCGGCGCCGCCGATGAGAATGCTCGGGTCGATGCCGAGCGCCCATCCGATCAGGCCGAGCACGATCACCGTGCCGATGCCGAGCCCGCCGCGCCCGCCGCGCCCGACTGGAAATCCGACGCCGCCGCCTGCGCGGTCGTCCTCGATATTGTCGCTGCGGCGAAAATCATCCCAACGCATGGGCCGTTACTCTTCCGGGCTTGTGGCGAAATTATTGCCGCTCGACCGCTTGGCGCCGTTGCCAAGCCAAAGCCGCGCAGACCTTAGCGCGGCTATTGCGGCATGCCTACTATTCCGCCGGGATCGGGGTGGCCGGCGCGGTGGGAGCGCTCGCCGCCGGCGAGGTGGCGGCCGGGCCCTTGAGCACGCGCTCCTCCATGGCGATCAGGAACGCCATGCCGAAGCCGAGCACCAGCGCGCAGGCCATGAACACGAAACGGAACGCGACGCTGAGCGCATGCGCCGAGGCCGCGCGCGCCAGCATCTCCACCGACATGCCGGTGACGCCGCCCAGGCCGCCGAGCACGATCGCGCCCAGCACCGCCACCACCAGCGCCGAGGCGAGCGCGCGGAAAAAATTGGCAGCACCCGTGGCGACGCCCATCTGGTGCTGCGTCACCGCGTTCTGCATGCAAACGGTGGAAATCGGGAACACGGTGCCGAGGCCGGCGCCGACCACGGCGAGCAGCGCCAGCACCAGCCCGGTCGGCATCGACGCCGGCCAGATCGACAGCGCGGCAAGCGCCAGGATCGCAATCGCCAGCCCGATCAGCGGGGCGCGCTTGTAATGGCGCATGTGCATCATCAGCCGGCCGGAGACGGTGGAGAAGGCGACGGTCGCGCCCATCAGCGGGATCAGCGCCATGCCGGACTGGCTCGCCGACAGATGCAGCACGGTCTCGAAATAAAGCGGCACGAAGATGGTCATGCCGACCAGCGTCGCCATCGTACACGAGCCGGCGAGCGCCGCGGTGCGCACCACCGGATTAGCGAGCACGCTGAGCGGCAGGAACGGCTCTTTCGCCGTCACCAGCCGCCAGGCGAACAGGCCCCACAGCACGGCGGAGGTCAGCAGCAGCGCCCCGGTTGAGCCCGAGATCCAGTCGAACTTGCGCCCGCCCCAGGACAGCGCCAGCAACAGCGCCACCGCCGCCGCCATCATCAACAGCGCGCCGATGATATCCAATTCGTGTTTGTGCGGATGAAACGGCACGCGCTTCAAGACGTTCGAGGTGATGCCGAGCGCCACCAGGCCGAGCGGCAGGTTGATCCAGAAGATCAGCGACCAGTCGAGGTGCTGGGTGAGAAAGCCGCCCAGCACCGGCCCGCCCACCGAGGAGGTGGCGAACACCGCGGCGATATAGCCCTGGTAGCGGCCGCGCTCGCGCGGGGAAACGATGTCGGCGATGATGGTCTGCGACAGCGCCATCAGCCCGCCGCCGCCGAGGCCTTGGCAAGCGCGCGCAAAAACAAGCGCGGTCATGCTCGGCGCCAGCGCGCAGGCGATCGAGCCGACGACGAACAGGCCGATGGCGATCAGCAGCATGACGCGGCGGCCGTGGATGTCGGACAGCTTGCCGTAGAGCGGCGTCACCGCGGTGGCGGTGAGCAGGTAGGCGGTGACCACCCAGGCGAGATCGCCGAGGTCGCCGAAATGGCGGCCGATGGTCGGCAGCGCGGTCGCCACGATGGTCTGGTCGAGCGCGCCCAGAAACATCGCCAGCATGATGCCGATGACGATGGGGCGGATTTCGCGGTGGCTGAGCGGGCGCGGCTCCGGCTTGTCGGGAATTTTGGCCGCCTCCGGGCGCCTCGATTTGGGTTTGGGACTCATGCTGCGGACCTTGCGCAGCGCGTTGATGCCGCTTGGTCAAGGTTAATGCAATGGCCCGCGGCACGGGACTGGTATGACGGACGCGCCCGCGCCACAGTGGCTTTCACCATGCCGGAACGGATGCTGCGGCTTACCGCCTGTCTCGCCTTGCTGCTGGTACCGCTCGCGTCCGCCGGCGCGCGCGACTTGCCGGCCGGGTTCGTCTATCTGCGCGATGTCGCCCCTGGCATCGCGCAGGACATGCGCTACGCGACTTCCGACAATTTCACCGGCCGTCCCCTGCCCGGCTATCAGGCGGGCGAATGCGTGCTGCGCCGCGAGGTGGCGGCCGCGCTCGCCCGCGTGCAAGCCGACCTCGCGCATGCGCATGATCGCGAAAAGTGGCAACCGGTTTTCGCAAAAGATCATGCGCCAGGAAAAACCCTTCAGCTCGGCCTGAAGGTCTACGACTGCTACCGCCCGGCGCGCGCGGTGCGCGCCTTCTGGCGCTGGTCGCAAAGCACGCGCGGCGGCGGGCAAAAGCGCTTTTATCCGCGCGTGCCGAAATCCGAGCTATTCGCGCGCGGCTATATCGCCACCCATTCGCGCCATTCCGCCGGCATCGCGGTCGATCTCACGCTCATCAAGCTGCCGGCGCCAAAACCTAAGCCGTTCGACCGCGCCGCCCATTACGGGCCCTGCACCGCGCCGGCCGAAGAGCGCGCGCCCGACAATGCGCTCGACATGGGCACCGGCTTCGACTGCCTGGACGTGAAAAGCTACACCAAAAGCGGCGCGGTCACGCGCGAACAGCGCCACCGGCGCAACGTGCTCAAAGCCGCCATGGCCGCCCACGGCTTCCGCAACTATTTCCGCGAATGGTGGCATTACGAGTTCGGCGGCCCGCGCCGCGCGTACGATTTTCCGATCGAGAAGCGTTGGCCGCTGAGCGAGCGACATCCACGCTTCCCCTCTCCCCTTGTGGGAGAGGGTGGCGAGCGCGGAGGGAATCCGAGCGCGAGCCGGGTGAGGGGGGAAGTGACTCTCTATACGCACCTGCCCCCTCACCCGCCTCGCCGCCCTCGGCGGCTCGGCACCCTCTCCCACAGGGGGAGAGGTTAACAGCTGCGTCACGCTTTTGCCGCGTGCGGCGGCTCGGCAATGTCCTGCGCCTCCCTCGCCTCATCCGCGCCGCCCTCATTGTCTGCGACTGACAGAACTCTTCCCCGCGCCGTCATTTTCCTTTTCCCTCTGCCGGCTTGCGCTTGGCCCCCCTCGGCCACCGCCCCGGCCAGCTCACCACATACTCCTCCAGCTTCTCGTCCGGCACGTCCTTCTCG
>CAZLWN010000194.1:0-5496 GCA_964563195.1 uncultured Undibacter sp.
TGGCGGAGACCTTCAGCGTCGAGCGGCGCAAGCTGATGCGCTTCCTCGGCGCCAAGGTGGTGCTCACGCCCGCGGCCGAGCGCGGCATGGGCATGGTCAACAAGGCGGTCGAGCTCGCCAACAGCCACGGCTGGTTCTTGACGCGCCAGTTCGAGAACGAGGCCAACCCCGACATGCACGAGCGCACCACCGGGCGCGAAATCGTCGCAGACTTCAAAGGTGAGAAGCTCGATTACTGGGTCACCGGCTTCGGCACCGGCGGCACGCTCACCGGCGTTTCGCGCGTGCTGCGCAAGGAACGCCCCGACACCAAGATCGTGGTGTGCGAGCCGGCCGACGCGCCCATGCTGTCGACCAAGACGCCGCAGGAGCGCAATGCGGACGGCTCGCCGGCCAAAGCCAATCCGGCATTCAAGCCGCATCCGATGCAGGGCTGGAGCCCAGACTTCGTTCCGAAAATCACCGCCGAGGCGGTCGATGCCGGCGTCATCAGCCGCATCATCACCATCGCCGCTGCCGACGCCATGAAATGGAGCAGGGAGCTGGCGCAGAAGGAAGGCATTTTCGTCGGCATCACCGCCGGCGGCACCTTTGCCGGCGCGCTCGAAGTCTGCAAAAGCGCCAATCCGGGCGATACCATTCTTGCCATGCTGCCTGACACCGGCGAGCGTTATCTCTCCACGCCGCTGTTCGGCGACATCGCCGCCGACATGAACGAGGAGGAAATGAAGATTTCCACTTCGACGCCGAACCACCGCATGCCCTCGAAAGCGGCGTAAGGGCAACACATCATGGGCGTCATCGTCTGGATCATCATCGGCCTGATCGCCGGCTGGCTCGCCAACCAGATATTGGGCGGGCGCGGCGGCGGCCTTCTTTACAATCTCGCGGTCGGCCTGGTCGGCGCCATTGTCGGCGGGCTGCTGTTCGGCGCGCTCGATATCGTCCCGCAGGCCACGTTCGTCGGCCAATTGATCAGCGCCACCATCGGCGCCATCGTGTTTCTGCTGATCTGGCGGGCGATCAGACGGGCTTGATGCGCGCCCGCCTTGCGGCGAACCATCCGCAGCCGTAAGTAAGGGCCATGGCCGTCGTTCTCGACCTGAAAAATTCGCGCCCGCGCCATCCCGAAAAGGCGCATCGGCCGGATTCCGCCGCGCTTGCGAAGCCCGACTGGATCCGCGTCAAGGCGCCGGTCTCGCCAGGCTTCGTCGAGACGCAAGCCATCATGCGCGCGAACGACTTGCACACCGTGTGCGAGGAGGCCGGCTGCCCCAATATCGGCGAGTGCTGGGAGAAAAAGCACGCCACCTTCATGATCATGGGCGACACTTGCACGCGCGCCTGTGCCTTCTGCAACGTCAAGACCGGACTGCCGGGCGCGCTCGATGTCAACGAACCCGCGCATGTTGCCGAGGCGACCGCCAAGCTTGGCCTCGCGCACATCGTCGTTACATCTGTCGACCGCGACGATCTGGCCGACGGCGGCGCTGCGCATTTCGCCGATACCATCCGCGCCATCCGCGCGCGCTGTCCGGCGGTTACGATCGAAGTGCTCACCCCCGATTTCCTGCGCAAGGACGGCGCGCTCGAAAAGGTGGTCGAAGCCAAGCCCGATGTGTTCAATCACAATCTGGAAACCGTGCCCTCGCTCTATCGCTCGGTTCGCCCCGGCGCGCGCTATTTCCATTCGCTGCGCCTCTTGCAACGGGTGAAGGAGCTCGATGCGCAAATGTTCACCAAGTCCGGCATCATGGTGGGGCTGGGCGAGGACCGCGACGAAGTCCTGCAGGTGATGGACGACCTGCGCTCGGCCGATGTCGATTTCCTCACCGTCGGGCAATATCTCCAGCCCACGCGCAAGCATCACGAAGTGGTGCGCTTTGTGCCGCCCGACGAATTCAAGTCGCTGGAAACCGTCGCCTATACAAAAGGTTTCCTGATGGTGTCGGCCTCGCCGCTGACGCGCTCTTCGCACCACGCCGGCGAGGACTTCGCGCGGCTGAAGGCGGCGCGTAGCGCGCGTCCCTAGTTAAATGCCACAATTCTCCACCAAGCGCCGCGTTCAGCACAGCGCATCGGACATGTTCGACCTGGTGGCGGACATGGAGAAATATCCAGCCTTTCTGCCCTTGTGCAGCGCGCTGAAGATTCGCAGCCGCACCGACAAGGGCGCGGGCGTGAGCGTCGTGGTCGCGTCGATGACGGTCGCCTACAAGATGATCCACCAGACCTTCGTCACCCGCGACACGCTCGACCGGCCGAACCTGAAGATCCTGGTCGAATATCTCGACGGCCCGTTCCAGCGCCTGCAGAACCGCTGGACCTTCCACCCGCAAGGCGAGGACGCCTGCGATGTCGAGTTCTTCATCGAGTACGAGTTCAGAAGCCGCACGCTGGCGATGCTGATGGGTGCGATGTTCGACACCGCGTTCCGTAAATTCTCCACCGCCTTCGAGCGCCGCGCCGACGTGGTTTACGGCCGCAAGCGCGCCTGACGCGGCGCGCGTGAAAAGCAATACGGCGGCTCAGCCGTTCAGCCACCAGAGCGCGGCATTGAGGACGCTCGCATAGCCGACCCAGGCGGCGAGCGGGATGAGGCACCAGGCCGCGGTGCGGTCGAGCCGGTAAAACGCCACGATCGTCGCCACGATCACCAGCCATTGCGGGACGATGTTCGCCAGGCCGAGCAGCGGACTATGCGCGGCGAAGAACATCCACGACCACGCCCCGTTGAGCGCGAGCTGAATGAAAAACAGCAGCAAGGCCGAACGGCGCAGCGGTGACGGCGCCAGCCGCAATATCCGCCACAGCGCAAACGCCATCAGCGCATAGAGCACGGACCAGGCTGGCGCGAACACCCAGTTGGGCGGATTGAACGAAGGCTTGGCGAGGCCGGCATACCACGGCGCCAGGTTCGGATAAGTGGCAAGCTGGCCGGCTGCCGATACTGCAACGACGGCGGCGATCGCCAGCACGGCGAAGCCGATGTCGCGGCGGCGCGAGAAGGAGTCGCGCGAACTGGTCATGGCCCACGCTATGTCGACATTGCCGGGGCGTACAAACTTCCGCGCGCGCGGCGGCCGCGATATTCACCAGCCCGACCGGCTTGTCCGCGCTGCCGCCGGCCCCCTGCGCCGCCCGGATGTCCGCTATCGGGTGCAAAGCGAACTTGATCAAAAGCAGCCGCCATGCCCGCTTATGACCCAAAACCGACATCGGCCGCGCACCTCGGACCTGTGTCCATTGGCCGAGTGGGCCCTCGAATTGAGTGGGCTTCGGTGCTAGCGTTCGCCAGGTCAGTCCGGCGGAAACCGTATGTCTTCAGACACGATAGCAAGCCGATCGGCGGTGACCAATGGCGGTACGGCTCCGGGAGTCGAGGCAGCCGAGCACGAGCGCCAATTCCGAGAGATGCTGGAGTTCTGCCCGGCGGCGCTTTTGGTCGTCGATGAGGATGGGCGGCTTCTGTTCCACAACGCGCAACTGCGCGAAATTCTAGGATACGGCAAGGATGAGCTTGATTTCTGCGACACGCGCATGCTTTGGCACGACCTCGATCAGCGTGAGCGGATCATCAATCAATTACGAGATCACGGCGGTCAGCTACTGAATGAAAAGGTGACATGGCGGACCAAGAAAGGGACGCTGGTTCATCTCCTGCTGTCCTACGTGCAGGTTGGGTACCACGGGGGGCATATCAGCTTTGTCGGCGGCAAGCGCGTATTGTGGGTTTACGACATCACCACGCTGACGCAGCAGGAGACAAAGGTCGCCGAACAAGAACGTCAGCTTCGCGAAATTCTCGACTTTAGCCCGGCTGCTGTCGGCGTTGTAGACGAGGACGGACGGCTTCTGTTCCACAATTGGCGCATGCGTGAACTTACCGGCTACGAAAAAGAGGAACTCGAACTGTTCGATACGAAACGCTTCTGGCACGACCTCGAGCATCGATCACGCATAATCGATCAATTGCGCATAAGCGGTGGCCAACTGGTGAATGAAGAGGTGATCTTTAGGACCAAACAAGGCGAGTCACTTAATCTGCTGATGTCTTATATCCAAGTAGCCTACCGTGGCGGCCATGTCGCGATCGCGGGCGGCAAACGTCTCTTTTGGCTCTATGATATTACGCCCTTGCGCCGCGCCGAGCAGGCTAGGATGCGCAGCGAACGGCGGCTCGCCGAGGCGATCGAGAGCATTTCCGAAGGCTTCGTCTGTTACGATGGAGAGGATCGCCTGGTCATCTGCAATTCACGATATCGCAACCTGCTCTACCCTGGCCTAGAGATCGATCTGAGCCCCGGTACGACGTTCGAGAGCATCATCCGCAGGGCCGCTGAGCGCGGCTACGCCAAGGATGCGGAAGGCCGCGTTAAGGAATGGGTTGCGGAACGGCTGCAGCAACATCGCAATCCGGGCGAGCCGCAGGTGCAGCGCCGCGGTAACGGCCGCTGGGTTATGGTCAGCGAGCGCCGCACAGACGACGGCGGCACCGTCGCAGTCTATTCGGATATCACCGAGCTCAAGCAGCGCGAGCAAGATCTCAGCGAAAAGTCCGCCGCGCTGGCTTCGCTATCAGCCAAGCTCGCAAAATACCTGGCGCCGCAGGTGTACGACTCGATCTTCACCGGTCAGCAGGACGTCAAGATCGTCAGCAAACGCAAGAAGCTCACTGTCTGCTTTTCCGACCTCGTCGGCTTCACTGAGATCACCGACAAGATGGAGTCGGAAGACCTCACTCAGCTCCTCAACCACTACCTTACCGAAATGTCGAAGATCGCGATGCAATATGGCGCAACGGTCGATAAATATGTCGGCGACGCCATTGTCATGTTCTTCGGCGATCCGACGACGCTGGGTGTGAAGGAGGATGCGCTGGCTTGCGTCCACATGGCCATCGCTATGCAAAAGCGCGTCGGCGAGCTGACGCGTGAATGGAGCGACAGCGGCATCGAAACGCCGCTGCGTTGCCGGATCGGCATTCACACCGGTTATTGCACGGTCGGCAATTTCGGCAGCGAGGACCGCATGGACTACACCATGGTCGGCGGGACCGTGAACCTTGCTTCGCGGTTGGAGCATGAAGCGTCACCCGGCGGAGTGCTGATTTCATTCGAAACCTATGCGCACGTGAAGGACGAGGTGCGCTGCGAGGAGCGCGGCCAGGTGCAGGTCAAAGGCATCGCGCAGCCGGTCTCAACGTATGCGGTGGTCGGCTTGAAGCAAGACGCGGAACTGGCCAGTACGGCGAATCTGCGGCTCGAGGTCGACGCCGACCGCATGTCCGACGACGAGCGCAAAGCGGCAGCGGATGTGCTGCGGCGCGCGCTCGGATTGCTCGAAAAAGGCGGCCAAGGCTAGCCTTCAGCGGCGTTGCGCTTATGCCGGCTTATGGCACTTAGCCGACATCGTTTTGGTAGCGCCCGATGTCCGCTTTGGGGGGTAAAGATGGGGTAATCGGCCGGCAGCTTGTTGATATCTGAAGATTTTGGG
>CAZLWN010000195.1:0-5383 GCA_964563195.1 uncultured Undibacter sp.
CATCTGCAGCCGCCGGCCGCGCTCAACAACGCCATCGACCGCATGATGCCGATGCTGCGCTTCTTCCGCCACGCCGACGGCAACTTCGCGCAATTCAACGGCATGGGCCCGACGCCGGTCGATCTGCTCGCCACCGTGCTGGCCTATGACGACGCCCGCGGCACGCCGGTGTCGAACGCGCCGCATTCCGGCTATCAGCGGATCGACGCCGGCCAGAGCGCGCTGCTGATGGACACGGGTAAGCCGCCGCCGATCGCGATGAGCCAAGAAGCGCATGCCGGCTGCCTGTCGTTCGAATTGTCGTGGCGGCAGCATCGGCTGGTGATCAATTGCGGCTTGCCGGCGGTGAACAAGGAAAACTGGCGGCAGGTGGCGCGCGCCACCGTGGCGCATTCGACCGTCACGTTCAACGACGCCTCGTCATGCCAATTTTTCGAATCGCGCTGGTTGCGCCGCATGCTGTTCGGCGTCCCGATCGTCGGCGGCCCGCGTCAAATCAGCGTCGAGCGGCACGAAGCCGACGCGCTACGCGCTACGCATGACGGCTACGCGCGCGCTTTTGGCGTGCTCCATAGCCGCACCATCAGGCTCAGCCCGGACGGCCGCGTGCTCGAGGGCGAGGACGGATTCGCGCCAGCCAAGGGCTCCGCGCTACCGGCAGGCGCCGCCGACGAGTTCGTCATCCGTTTTCATCTGCATCCGGCGATCAAGGCCAACCGCCTGGCCGACGGCCGCGGCGTCATCTTGCTCCTGCCCGATCGCGAGCTGTGGTCGTTCAGCACCTATGGTGAGACGGTGGAGATCGAGGAGAGTGTATTCCTGGCCGGCCCGGACGGCCCACGCCGCACCGTGCAGATCGTGATCTACGGCCATGCCCGTCAGCAGCCGACGGTGCGCTGGATTTTCCGCCATACCCCGCCGCCGACGCCGGGCGAGCGGGCGGAGCCGGTGGAGGAGCCGGAATTGCCGCTCTGATCGGGGCCCGGGCGAAATCTGTATAAAGCGCGCCCGGCCGAATACACTTTGGCCCATCTCCTGTGTTAGCCCGTAGCCTATGGCCAGCCACCCGCGCCGCATCGCCCGTGCTCTTCTATCGGTGTCCGACAAAACCGGGCTTGCCGATTTCGCGCGCGCGATCGACGGTTACGGCGTCGAGCTGATCTCCACCGGCGGCACCGCCAAGGCGCTAAAGGATGCGGGCCTCAAGGCAATCGACGTCGCAGAGATCACTGGCTTTCCCGAAATGATGGATGGGCGCGTCAAGACGCTGCATCCTGCGGTGCATAGCGCTGTGCTGGCGGTGCCTGGCAACGAGGAACACAAGGCGGCACTAGCCAAACACAACTTCAAGCCAATCGATTTGGTCGTCGTCAATCTCTATCCGTTTGAAGCGACGGTCGCGAAACGCGCTGCCTTCGACGATTGTATCGAGAACATCGACATTGGCGGGCCGGCCATGATTCGGGCGGCCGCCAAAAATCATGCCGCCGTCACCGTGGTTGTGGAGCCTTCCGACTACGAGAAAGTGCTGGCCGAGCTGGCGCAGCACTCGGGCATGACCACGCTCGAATTGCGCAAAGCGCTGGCGGCCAAGGCTTACGCGCGTACGGCAGCCTACGATGCGGCGATCTCCAACTGGTTCGCCGCGACGCTGCATAACGAGGCGCCCGACTACCGCGCCTTCGGCGGCAAACTCAAGGAAGCCCTGCGCTACGGCGAGAACCCGCACCAGAGCGCGGCGTTCTATCGCGCGCCTGGCGAGCGCTTCGGCGTCGCCACCGCGCGCCAGCTGCAAGGCAAGCAACTGTCCTACAACAACATCAACGACACCGACGCGGCCTTCGAATGCGTCGCCGAGTTCGATCCGCGCCGCACCGCCGCCTGCGTCATCGTCAAGCACGCGAACCCGTGCGGCGTGGCGGAATGCGACAGCCTGCTCGACGCATACAGACAAGCGCTGGCCTGCGATCCGTTGTCGGCCTTCGGCGGCATTGTCGCGCTCAACCAGTTGCTCGACGCCGAGGCGGCTAGGGCGATCACCGAGATTTTCACCGAGGTGATCATCGCGCCGGACGCAAGCAACGAAGCGATCAGGATCGTTGCGGCGAAAAAGAACCTGCGCCTGCTGCTGGCCGGCGGCCTGCCCGATCCGCGCGCTGCCGGCCTGACCGTGAAGTCGGTGGCGGGCGGGCTGCTGGTGCAGTCACGCGACAACGCGGTGGTGGACGAGATGCAGATCAAGACCGTTACCAAGCGCGCGCCGAGCCAAAAAGAGCTCGCCGACTTAGCGTTCGCGTTCCGTGTCGCCAAGCACGTCAAGTCGAACACCATCGTCTATGCCAAGGGCCGCTCAACCGTCGGCATCGGCGCCGGACAAATGAGCCGGGTCGATGCCGCGCGCATCGCGGCGCTTAAAGCGCGCGATGCGGCCGAAGCCGAGAAGCTCGCCGAACCGCGCACCAAGGGTTCAGTGGTGGCGTCCGACGCCTTTTTTCCGTTCCCCGACGGGCTGCTGGTGGCGATCGAGGCCGGTGCCACGGCGGTGATCCAGCCCGGTGGCTCGGTCAACGACGACAAGGTGATCGCGGCGGCCGACGCGCACGACGTGGCAATGGTGTTCACCGGGGTGAGGCATTTCCGGCACTAGGCGGAGCAGTCTTACTTATAACTAAGGCTATGATTTCCAATGGAAATGCTGTGCACAGGCCTGTGCGCAAGCACATTTTGCGCTTTGCGAGTGAATCACAAACGTGACAATGGACACTGTCGGCTCGAATCGAGTCGTATTGAGCCGACCGGCGTACAAGCTAACACTATTCCCCGCCTTACGGCGGGGGGAGCCGGGTGACCGCTGAACCTTCCCGGGAGCCGCGGTCTCTCCGATCGTCAATCTCCTAGTCGCAGCTAGGGGACAATACCCAGCGGGTCGTCAGACACTCGGTTCTGGCGGCCCGTCGGCATTTTCAGGACATAATGTCCTATACGAAATGTACAGCCTATGTATGGGCTGCGCCGCAAGTGAAAAATTCAAATGCTGTGAATTGCCCGGCACGTCTTTCGGTCCGGATGTTGGGTTCAGGCTAACAAACTACTGCCTCGCCAAATCCCCCAGCAGGCTCGCCGCCACCGATAGCTTCGACAGCGTGAGGCCGGAACCGGCGATCTCGTGGATAGCCGTCCGGATGCGTTCGACTTCCGCCTTGCGCGGCTTGACCCATTCGTCCACCGCACCGGCGCCGGCCACGCCGTTGCCGACCATGGCGGCGGTGAGCCGCCGCTCGGCATCGCCGATCGAGTCGAGCGCGCGGTCGAGCGCGAGGCGGTCGAAATAATCCGACACCACGATGCCCGACACCGCGCCGGCGACGCGGTCGAGCTGGAAGAAGGCTTCGGTGGCGAAATAGGTCGCGGTCACCTCGCCGACCGGCTTGCCCGAGCGGTCGGCCACCAGCACGATGTCGGGCGCGGCCTTCAGCACGCCGAGGCCGGCGATGCGGTGGGCGAGGGCGTCCGGCGCGCCGGCCTTGGCCAGCGCATCCGCCCGCGCCGCGCGCACGGCGGCCGCTTGTTTCGAAAGCGCGGTATCGAGCGCGGCTTCCACCTTCGCGATGCCGTCGCGGTAATGCCCGATGATGGTCTCCAGCCCTTCCGTCAGGTCGACGTGGCGCAGAAACCAGACCAGCCGGTCGAGCAGCAGATCCTGCACCGCGGCGTAGAGCGACAGCTGCACCTCGCCCGACAGCTTGTTGTCGAGCGCGTCGATCTCGGAATTGATCTCGACCATGCCGTAGCTGTTGCGCACGGCGGCGAAAGCGGCGGCGATCGAGGAAGCCGCCGCGCCGGTCTGGTCGGCGATGCGCACGATCAATGTGGCGCCGCCGCGGTTGATCATCGAATTGGTCAGTTGCGTGGCGATGATTTCGCGCCGCAGCCGGTGCGATTGCAGCGCGTCGGGGAAGCGCTGCGTCATCGCCTGCGGGAAATAGCGGTTGAGCTCGCGCCCGAGATAGGGATCGTCCGGCACCTTGCAGTCGAGCAATTCGGAGTAGAGCGAGAGCTTGGCATAGGCCAGCAGCACCGCCAGCTCGGGCCGGGTCAACGGCTCGCCGCGCTTGCGCCGCTCTTCCAGCGTCATCTGGTCGGCCAGGAATTCCACCGTGCGGTCGAGCTGGCCGGCGGTTTCCAGGATCTGCATCAGGCGCTGCTGGAAGCCCAAGTCCTCCAGCCCGCGCCGCTGCGCGAGCGAAAGCGCCAGCGTCTGCTGGTAATTGTTGCGCAGCACCAGGCCCGCGACGTCGTCGGTCATCTCGGCGAGCAGCCGGTTGCGCGCCTCGATCGCCAGCGCGCCCGAGCGCACGGGGCCCGAAAGCGCGATCTTAATATTAACCTCGACGTCGGAGGTGTTGACGCCGGCGGAATTGTCAATGGCGTCGGTGTTCAGGCGCACGCCAGCGAGCGCCGCTTCGATGCGGCCGCGCTGGGTCATGCCGAGATTGGCGCCCTCGCCCACCACCTTGCAGCGCAGGTCGGCGCCGGTTACGCGGATGGCGTCGTTGGCGCGGTCGCCGGCCGCCTCGTCACCCTCGCTCGAGGCGCGCACATAGGTGCCGATGCCGCCGAAGAACAGGAGATCGACGCGGGCTTTCAGGATTGCCTTCATCAGCTCCTGCGGCGTCACGGTTGCCGGAACGCCGAGCAGCGCCTGCGCCTCCGGCGCCAGCTGGATCGCCTTCGACGCACGCGAGTAGACGCCGCCGCCCTTGGAGATCAGCCTCTTGTCGTAGTCCTGCCAGCTCGAGCGCGGCAGCGCGAACAATCGCTTTCGCTCGGCGAAGCTGGCGGCGGGATTGGGATCGGGATCGATGAAAATGTCGCGGTGGTCGAACGCGACCAGCAGCCTGGTGGTGTTCTCGCGCAGCATGCCGTTGCCGAACACGTCGCCCGACATGTCGCCGACGCCGACGGCGGTGAACGGCGTCGCGTGGATGTTGACGTCCATCTCGCGGAAGTGCCGCTTCACCGCCTCCCAGGCGCCGCACGCGGTGATGCCCATGGCCTTGTGGTCGTAGCCGGCCGAACCTCCCGAAGCAAAAGCATCGCCCAGCCAGAAGTCGTGCTCGTTCGAAATCTCGTTGGCGATGTCGGAGAAGGTGGCGGTGCCCTTGTCGGCGGCGACCACGAGATAGGGATCGTCGCCGTCGTGGCGCACTACGTAATCCGGAGGAATAATCGCGCCGTCGGGGCCTATATTGTCGGTGATGTCGAGCAGCGTGGAGATGAACAGCTTGTAGGTGGCGACGCCTTCCGCCTGCACCACCTCGCGCGGCGCCCCCTTCGGCATCAGCTTGGGCACGAAGCCGCCCTTGGCGCCGACCGGCACGAT
>CAZLWN010000196.1:0-5378 GCA_964563195.1 uncultured Undibacter sp.
CGTCTTCGTCACCGCCATCATTCGGCCCGCGTATGGTCTGCATGGTCTGCGGCGCCGTCGAATGTCCGCTTTTGGACCAAAGCGGACAAAAGTCGATTTTGGCCAGCGGCTGTTTGTCCGCTTTTGACCTAAAGCGGACGCAAAAAGAAATTGCCGCTTAGTCCCGACACGGAACTTTGCGCGAATTTTTTCCACTGTTGCACAGCGGTCATAGTGGAAACGCCAAGCAGTGATTACGGTGTTGCCCAAGTGGGCGCGGGAGCGCCGACCTTAGCCAAACCTCCGAAAGACGCTGGGGCGTTACGAAACAATGCAATCTCTATACACACGCGATTGGGGCTTGGCTGAATTGGCAGAGGTAGAGCGGCGCGTCGCCGAAAGTAATGTGCTTATCGAACGCCAGCGTCAGCTTATTGTAGGGTTAAAAAACGAGGGCCACGACATCACTTCGGCGCACATCGTGTTCGAAAGTTTGTGCGCAAGTCACACCTTGCACTTGCAAGATTGGAGTCGGCTTCGTGCTATGCTGAATGTTAAGGCAGCCTGATCAATATACCTAATCGATGCGGCGCTCGGTTCCGCCATACTGGCGGAAATGATCCGCCGAAGATGGGGGCAAACCATGACAGAAAATTCCGACCTGGAGAAATACGCTCCGCGCAAATGGCGTCCATCGGAAAAACTAAATGACGTCGATATCGAGCGTCAGCGCAACATGGAGCGTGATATCATCCATCAGTCCAACGTCTCGATCCTGCATCGTCAACGCAGCGAGTTCGATTCGGCCAATGATCCGGCTGCCGAAAATTTGAATGCGCAGATCATGCGCGTTGCTGGCGCTTCAATGGACGAAATTGACCGAGTCATTACTGAACTCGAAAGCGTACGTGAAATGTTGCGCAGCGAGGGTGAACGTGTCGCCCAAAACGTCGCCGATTACGCCAGTCTGAATCAAGCGGCGCTAACGGTGATGAAGCTCATCGCCGACAGCATCAAGCATTGGAAAAATGCGCCGGATAATGCGGATCGGAATTTGGCGAGCTGACGTTACAGACGCTTCCTCGCCGGGGGCACTGCACGGTCTGTGGTGCTATCGGTGCTGACGCGAGTTTTATCGGTGGATATTGACAATTTCGACACTGGCATGGATGGCCAAAGACACTATTACATCCCTCTCAAGGCTGAAACACGGGTTCGATTCCCGTAGGGAGCGCCAACGTCTTTCAAAAATCGAAGACCTGAATTTCAACGCGCCGGCGGCCGGCCATTGAGGACGCATCGAGGACGCGCGCGAATTCGGCCGTCTCACCGTCGCTTCATCCGCAGCCGGAAAGCCGGCGCCAAAGCGGCGCGCGTGGCGCAGGCGAGCGATCGACGCGCCGGCCGTCCGCGCCGCAAAATATTCGGAATCTCATTACCTTATGCTATGAGCTGCGCAGTCCCTTGTTATTTTTGTTATTACGGGCATCCTCGGAAAAGATGCATACGCTTGCCGGACGCCTCCATGCAGCTTTTCACTACCGCCGAAGCCGCTGCCTATCTCCGTCTCAAGGAGCGCAAGATCTACGAGATGGTGTCCGAGGGCACGGTGCCTTGCACCAAAGTCACCGGCCGCTGGCTGTTCCCGAAGGCGGAGCTCGACCAGTGGCTTGCCTCCAGCGTTTCGCGGCCGGCGGGCATGACGCGGCCGGAGCCGGCGCCGATCGTCGCCGGCAGCCATGACCCGCTGCTGGAATGGGCGCTGCGCGAGAGCGGCTCCGGACTTGCCACCCTCGCGCTTGGCAGCGAAGCCGGCTTTGACCGCTTCGTGACCGGCGAAGCCATCGCCGCTTCGATGCATCTTCACGCGCTCGAGGACATCGAGGCCGACGCCAATGTGGCGGCGATGGCGAGCCGCAGCGATTTGCAGGACACGGTGCTGATCGCATTCTGTCGCCGCGAGCAGGGCTTTCTGCTGGCGCCCGGCAATCCGCTCAAGCTCGCCTCGATCGAGGACGTCGCCGCCAAGCGCGCGCGCATCACCATGCGGCCGAAGGGTGCCGGCGCCCAGTTGCTGTTGCTGGCACTGCTGCACCGCGCCAAGGTCACGCTCGATCAACTCGCCGCCGTCGGCCCTATCAGCCCGACCGGGCCCGATATCGCGCAGGCGATCCGCGCCGGCCGCGCCGATACCGGCATCGCCACGCGCGGCGTCGCCGGCGCGGCCGGGCTCGATTTCGTGCCGGTCGTCTGGGAGTATTTCGATCTGGCCATGCGCCAGCGCGACTATTTCCATGCCCCCTTGCAGGCATTGATCAGGTTTCTGCGATCGGACGAACTAGCCACGCGGGCGAAGGAGTTGAGCGGTTACGATATGAGCGAGGCCGGTAAGGTGCGGTTTGTGATTTGGCCGGGCGCTTGCTAAGACAAGTGCCATGACCGCCGACACCGCTCAAGCCTGGCCGAGCGAACTGCGCCTGCACAAGGATCGCAAGACGCTCACCGTCTCATTCGGCGGCGGCGAAAGTTTCAACCTGCCGGCTGAATATTTGCGAGTGAAAAGTCCGAGCGCGGAAGTGCAGGGCCATTCGGCCGAGGAGCGCAAGACCGTTCCCGGCAAGCGCGACGTCGGCATTATCGAAGTGCTCCCCGTCGGCAATTACGCCGTGCGCCTGGTGTTCGACGATCTGCATTCCACCGGGATTTTCGGCTGGGACTACCTGTTCGATCTCGGCCGCAATTACGCGCGCTATTGGCAGGATTATCTCGATGAGCTCGCCGCTAAAAATCTTTCGCGCGACCCGCCGGCGCGGCGCAAATGATTATGCGAGAAGCAATGGTGGGCGCTGAAGGGATCGAACCTTCGACCTCTCCCGTGTGAAGGGAACGCTCTCCCGCTGAGCTAAGCGCCCGGCCGTAATGGCCGGGCGATATAAGGAGCGCGTCGAAGGCGTGTCAAGCGAACCCGCTAATTCGGCTTGTCGTCCTGAGTTACCCGCGAAGCATGGGTCTGCAGCGCGCGGATGCGGTCGGCGAGGTTGCCGTTGGCCGAGGATGTTTCGCTGATTTTGGTCTCGCCAATCGTGCTCTCCACCGCGGTAGTCCGGCCGCGCACCGTTTCGGCGGCGAGGATGGCGTCGATCGGCGAATTCGGCCCTTCCAGCGCCGAGGCAAGCCGCGCCACTTCGGCGGCGACGTCGTTGATGCGTTCGCGCAACAATGCGTTCTCCATCCGCTCGGACGCCCAGGCTTCCTCGGTCTCCCGTTTTATATTGCCGAGTTCACGGGCGAGCCGGTCGCGTTCATCGCGGGTGCGCTCGAACTCGGCCTGCAACTGCGCTTTCTCCGTTTTGAGCGTTTCGCTGGCCGATCCGAAGCGGTTATCGCTCTCGGCAATGGCCGCGCGTAAATCGGCTTCGGTCTTCTGCGCGGCTTTGATTTCGCCGCGTAGCTGCTTGAGCTCGAATTCGGCCTCGGTCAGCAGCCGCGACTGTTCGGAGAGCCGGGTTTCCAGTTCGCCTGCGCGGCGCCCGAGAAGTTCCGCTTCGGCGCTCTGTGCCGCCAGATGCTGCTCGAGCTCGCCCACGCGGCGGCCGAGGTTCACGACCTTGCCGCGTTCTTCCTCCAGTTCCTGGGTTGCAGCTTTCAGCTCGAACCGTTCGGCCTCGCGGCGATCTTCCGCTTCCTTGACCTCGTTGCCGGCGGCGGTGAGCCGGTCCTTGAGCGTCTCGACCTGGGACTTGAGCGAGATGATCTCGACCTTCTGCGCGTCGGCAAAACTCGATTGCTCGTCGAGTTCGCCCATGGCCTTGGCAAGTTCGGCTTGCTTGTCCGACAGCGCGCGCTGGGCTTCGTGCATCGTGCCGGTCTTGGCCAAGATCTCGTCCTCGGTCGCGCGCAATTGGTCGCGCAGCGCCTTGTCGCGCGCTTCCAGAGCAAAAATGGTGGCAGTTTTTTCGCCGAGCTCGATCTTGAGCCGGTTGATGGCGTCGCCCTTCTTGCCGATTTCGGCGAGCTGGCTGGTGGTCTTGTTCTTGAGCTGCTCGACGCTCATTTCGAGGCGCCGCGTCGACATCGCGAATTCTGCGCGCAGCTGGTCCTTGTCGGCCTGGATCTCCGCCATCGACAGCGGGGTTGCGGCTTCCAGCCGCTGCATCGTCAGCCGCACGGCGCGGCCGTGGACGAGGGGGATGACGACGAGCCCGATCAAGGCTGCGGCGAGAAACCCGATCCCGAAATACATGATCGGTTCGATCATAATGCCACGCCTCCAACTCACCCAACCCCACGGAAACCATGACATAGGGGGCCGAGCACTTCCACGTTAAGCCAAGATTATCCTAAACCCGGGACCCGCGTCACAGGGACCCGCGCTCAATTATGGCTAAGTTCCGGTTTCGCGGCCTAGTAATAATAATAAAGAATGGCGCGTCAGAACGGGTTCCAAGTCGCTCGCGGCGTGAATTTGAGATAGCCGATATTGGCGCCCAGCCGGAAGCCCACGCCGGAGCGGATCGGAACCACCACGATGCGGTGGGCAGTCAGCGCCGTCATGCCGAAACCACCGATGAAATAGGCCGAACCGTCGATGCCGCCGAAGCGCTGGTAAATCGCATCGGTGGCCGGCAAATTATAGACCAACATCATGGTGCGGGCGCCTTCGCCGCCGGTATCGAAGCCGATCGAGGGCCCTTCCCAGAACACACGCCGGTCGCCGGCATTACGGGTGTAGAGCTTGCCGTCGCCATAGCGTAGGCCGACGACGAAGGCCCCGCTGCCTTCTTGGCCGAGCACATAGCCGTTGGGCTCGCCCCATTGGCTGAACGCCTTCTCCACCACCAGCGCCAGCCCGCGCGACACCGAGCCGAAGAACTGGTGCCCGGCCCGGACGATTTCATTGACCGAGAAGGTATCGTTACGCTGCGGCGGGGGCGGCGGCGGCCCACCCTGGGCGGCGGCCAAATCGGCGCCAAAAGCAACGAGGCACAATATCAGGGCCGCAAGGCGCAGGGTGGCGCGCATTGGTTGCTCCATGTGAGGTTCCCAGCCCCGCTTAACGGGTTGCTCACGCCGATGGCGGTATTGTGACGGCGAAAGCGGGCCGAATCACTGAAATGTCGCCAAGAACTATGACTGTAGGACGGCAACAACGGAAGGCACGCCTTGCCCTGGGGATGTTACTCGGGCTTGCGGCAGGTGGCGGTATCTGCGCATTCCCGGCGTGGGCCGTGGACGGCCCGATTGTAGTCAACCCCAACACCGGGCTTGCCATCAGCGGGTTCGACCCGGTCGCCTATTTTTCCGACCACAAGCCAACATTCGGTCGGCCCGATCTGGAACTAAACGTCGAAGGCGTGGTCTGGCGCTTTCGCAACGAGGGCGACCGGGCGGCCTTCGCC
>CAZLWN010000197.1:0-5350 GCA_964563195.1 uncultured Undibacter sp.
GCTGCGGCGTGGTGGACAACGAAGGCGAGGAGATTTTCGCCGACAAGGTCGGCGTGATGCTGGCGCGCGACATGTCGGCGCTGCACAAGAACGCCACCTTCGTGGTTGACGTCAAATCGACCGGCTTGTTCCTCACCGACCCGGTGCTGAAAGCCAACGGCATCAAGGCCGACTACTGGAAGACCGGCCATTCCTATATCAAGCGACGCGTCAATGAACTCGGCGCGCTCGCCGGCTTCGAGAAGTCCGGGCATTTCTTTTTCAACAAGCCGTTCGGCCGCGGCTATGACGACGGCATGATCTTCGCTCTTGCGGTCTGTGACATGCTCGACCGCAATCCGGGAAAGAGCATGGCCGACCTGCGCAAGGCGTTGCCCAAAACCTGGGGCTCGCCCACCATGTCGCCGCACTGCGACGACGAGAAGAAATACGCGGTGGTCGACGCGGTGGTAAAGCATTTCGAGGACGCCAAAGCAGACGGGGAGAATGTCGCCGGCCAGCCCATCCGCGACCTGGTCACCGTCAACGGCGTGCGCGTCATGGTGGAAGACGGCACCTGGGGCCTGGTGCGGGCGTCGTCGAACAAGCCGGAACTGGTGGTGGTGGTGGAAAGCCCGGTGTCCGAAGCGCGCATGCGCGAGATGTTTCAGGCCGTCGACGGCGTGTTGCGCACGCACCCGGAAGTCGGCGAATACAATCAGAAAATATGAGCGCCTGGCTTGGTGTGTTGCGAAAGCCCTTTTTCTCAATTCGGGACTTTCCGAGCTTAACCCCGGAGCTGCCGTTATTCGATTACCTCGTCAGCGCGGGTGAGCATCCTCGGTGGGACAGTGATTTTGAGTGCCTTCGCCGCCTTGAGGTTGATGACCAGCTCATATTTCGTCGGCACCTGCACAGGTAGATCGGCCGCCTTCTCACCCTTGAGGATACGGTCGACATAGCCAGCCGCGCGCCGATACTGGTCGATGAAATCAGGCCCATAAGAGAGCAGGCCGCCGGCGGCGACGAAGAGGCGTCCGAAGTAGATCGCCGGCAGCTTGTGCCGGGCCGCCAGCGTAATGATCAGATCGCGATAACGGAAGGCGGCCGAGCCCGCCGTTACGATCAGACCGCCATTCGGCACGCGCGCGAACGCCGCAATCGCGCGTTCGATTTCGGGCGCTTCGCGCATATTCATCGGGTTGATCTCCATCCCGAGTGACGGCGCCGCGGCTTGGATTACGGCAAACTGGCTGGTTCCGGAGCCTTGTGTGGCATCCCGAAGGACCGCCACCCGCGTCATGCCCGGCGCGATCTCCTTGAGCAGCTCCAGCCATTTCCCGCTGATGTTGTATTCGAAACTCATGAACCCGGTGGCGTTGCCCCCCGGCCGTGCCAAGCTGTCGACGAACCCGGCGCCGACCGGGTCGACCGCGACCGGAAACACGATCGGCACGGTGCGGGTTGCCTGTAGCACAGCCCTCAAGGTCGAGGCGCCGTGGGCCAGAATGATATCCGGCGCGAGCGCGGCCATTTCGGTTGCGTTTTTGCGAATCTCCGCAGCTTTGGAGTTGGCCCAGCGGGTATCGATCCGCACGTTGCGGCCATTAGTCCAGCCCAACAGCGCTAACTCCTGCAGGAACGCTCTGACCCAGGCCTGAAATTCGGAATTGCTCGCCGTTGTGGGCAAGAGTATCCTAATGCGCCGAATCCGCTCGGGCTGCTGCGCACGCGCCGTGCGCCCAAAGCAGCGATGGCGTGGCAGCGGCACCGCCGAGAAGCGTGATGAACGTGCGGCGTTTCATCGCGAATAATTTCCAACCCGCCTGCTCGGCAAATATCCAACACGTTGTGGTTGAATACTAGCATAGTCGCCGGAGGTCGCACAGATAGAGGTCTTGCCGTTTAATGACGGGCCGGATGTCCGCCACTGGCATGAAGCCGACCAATCGCCATGTTTGCTACGCGCTTGCTATCAGGGGAAAAGCAGACGTTGAGCGCGCCTGGCAAAATGAAAAGAGCGGAAGGCCGCGGGCGAGTCGATCCGTGATCTGGTGACCGTCAACGGCGTGCGCGTCACGGTGGAAGACGGCACCTGGGGCCAGGTGCGGGCGTCGTCGAATAAACCGGAGCTGGCGGTGGTGGTGGAAAGCCCGGTGTCCGAAACGCGCATGAGCGAGATGTTCCCACGCCGTCGACGGCGTGTTGCGCACGTCCCCGGAAGTCGGCGAATACAATCAGAAAATTTGACGTGGGCACCGCCTAGAACGCCCAATAGCGTCCGCTGCCGCCGATAATCACCACGATCAAGCCGATCGGCAGGTTGATCAAGATGATCTGGCGGATGCGGTTCAGGTTGGCGCCGGCGGCGGCCCAGTCTTCGCCGTCGACCGCGCGCTTGAACTTGAGCCAGGGCCCGTGAAACAGCCAGGCGTAAAGCGCGATCATGACCCAGCCGAGCGCCTGCATGAAATTGACGTAAGGCGGCGTATTGGCGAAGCCGCCGAAGTAAACGACCAGCAACCAGTAGCCGGTGGCGAGCAGCAGCACGACCGACATCCACACCCAGGGGAAGAACTTCTGGAAGAAGCCGCGCCACAGCTTCAGGCGCTGCGGCGGCTCGAGCTGGCCGGCGGCCGGGCGCAGGCAGATCAAGGCTGCGAACATGCCGCCGACCCAGACCACGGCGCTGAGCATATGAAGCGAGAGTGCGAGGGTGATCATGATTTACAGGCTAGCACACGGCGCCGCCGATTAGCCACGGCGGCATGACTGCATGTAAAGTGCCGCACCATGCGCATCGCCATTCTCGGCGCCGGCCCGGCCGGGCTTTATCTCAGCTTCCTGATCAAGCGTCGCGACCGCGGCGTCGACGTGACCGTGATCGAACAGAATGCCGCCGACGCCACCTTCGGTTTCGGCGTGGTGTTCTCCGACCGGGCGCTCGAATTCCTGCGCGAGGACGACGAAGGCACTTACGCGGCTCTCGTCCCGCACATGGAATCCTGGCAGGACATGACGTTGAATTTGCGCGGTGAGCGCGTCGTCATCGACGGCATCGGCTTTTCCGCCATCGGGCGATTGCAACTTCTGCAGATGTTACAGGCGCGCGCAGCCTCGGTGGGCGTCGCTCCGGTATACCAGCATCCGGTGAAGACGCTTGATATGCTCGACCAGTTCGACGTGGTGGTTGGCGCCGACGGCGTCAATTCGCTGGTGCGGCGCAGCCTGGCGCGGGAGCTGGGCGCGAGCGCGCGGCTGCTGAGCAACCGCTTCGCCTGGTTCGGCACCACGAAGCGCTTTGACACCTTGACCCAGACTTTCATTCAAACAGAGGAGGGCGCTTTCAACGCCCATCACTACCGCTACGCGCCCGGGATGAGCACCTTTATCGTCGAAATGAACGAACAGACGTTTGTCCGCATGGGCTTTGCCGCGCTCGACGAGAGCGCGACGCGCAGCGAATGCGAACGTCTGTTCGCCGACGCCCTCGATGGCTATGCGCTGATCTCCAACAACTCGATCTGGCGACAGTTTCCGATCGTGCACAACGTGCGCTGGACGCATGACAAATACGTTCTGATTGGCGATGCCCTGCACACCGCGCATTTCTCCATCGGCTCCGGCACGCGGCTGGCTATGGAGGACGCCATCGCGCTTGACAAGGCGCTGGCCACTCACGGGTATACGCCGGCGGCGCTCGCCGCTTACCAGGCGGCCCGCGGGCCGGTCCTGAAGAAGCTGGTGGCCGGCGCCAACCGGAGCGCCGACTGGTACGAGCGTTTTGCCGAGCACATGGCGCTAGCGCCGGTCGAGTTCGCCATGAGCTACATCACGCGCTCCGGCCGCGTCGATATCGAGCGCCTGCGCCAGCTGTCGCCGAAATTTGTGGAGCGGTACGAACGCGAGCGCGCCTAATTATTCCGCTTTTCGGCCCGCAAAGTCGGCAGACCGATGCCGGTCGAATCGAAGCCGCCGTCGACCGCCAGCACCTGGCCGGTGATGTAGCTTGAGCGATCGCTGCACAGGAAATAGATCGCTTCCGCCAATTCCTCTTCCACGCCGTAGCGATTGAGCGGCATGTGGTCGTGGTAGTCGGCGCGAATTTCCGGCGTGTGCACCGCTTTCGCCATGGTGGTATCGACCGGGCCGGGTGCTACTGCGTTGACGCGGATACCGAGCGAAGCGAGCTCGGCGGCCTGCTGCTTGGTCAGGTGGGCAAGGCCGGCCTTGCTGGTGCCGTAGGCCGTGCGCAGCGTCGAAGCGCGCAAGCCGGAGATCGACGTGATGTTGACGATGGCCCCGCCGCCCGAATCGCGCATCAAGGGCGCCGCGGCCTGCGTCACCAGGAACGGGCCGGTGAGATTGACCGCCAGCACGCGCTGCCAGTCTTCGTAGGTGACGTCGAGGATCGGCTTGAAGATGGCGATACCGGCATTGTTGACCAGCGCATCGAGCCGGCCGAAGCGCTCTTTGATTTGATCGACCGCGCGGGCGACACCTGCGGCATCCGCCACGTCGCAGCTCAGCGCCAGTGTCACGTCGGGCTTGGCCAGCGCCGCGTAAGTGCGCTGCAGGTTCGCGCCGTCGATGTCGAGCAGCGCAACGCGCCAGCCGTCGGCGAAAAAGCGCTTGGCGGTGGCCAGCCCGATGCCGCGCGCGGCGCCGGTGACGAGGGCGGTTTTCGGTTCGCTCATGCGGCGGCTCCCCGGGCGACGATCAGGGCCGCACGGGAGCATGGCGGCGTGGCCGAAGGCAAGCGGCGATCCAGCGACTCGGTTAGCCTGAGGCCATGATGCGCTTCGTCATGGGCATGTTGGCCATCCTTGCCATCGCCGCGCCGGCGGCCGCGCAGGATATCCGCGGGCTCGAAGTCTGCACCGCCGAGAAAACCATGGAGCGGCGCACCGGCTGTCTGCAAAGCAATGTCGAGTTTCTTCAGCAGGCGCTGGCCAAACAAAGGCGTGAAACGCGGGCCAAGCTCGATGCTGCGAGCCGCGAGGCCGCCGCGCAACGGGCCAAGCTCGCCGCCCTCAAGGCGGCGCTGGCGAAGCTGCAACATGAATTGGCAGAGTTGAACAGACCGAAGCCGGCCAAGAAATAGCGCCGCGCAGCTAATCCTTCTCTTCCTTGAACGTATCGCGGTAGGGATGCGCCGGATAGACCCCGAGGATGGTCAGCTCCTTGGAGAAGAAGGCGAGCTCCTCGAGCGCGAACACCAGCGCGCGGTCGTCGGGGTGGCCCTCCACGTCGGCGTAGAACTGCGTGGCGAAGAAATTGCCGCCGATCATGTAGCTCTCGAGCTTGGTCATGTTCACGCCGTTGGTGGCGAAGCCGCCGAGCGCCTTGTAGAGCGCGGCCGGCACGTTGC
>CAZLWN010000198.1:0-5337 GCA_964563195.1 uncultured Undibacter sp.
GCCGCCAGCACCACGCCGATCATGCCAGCGTCGAGCCCTTTGGCCTTCAGCCAGACCGGGAAAAACGGCAGCTGGATGCCAAGGACAATGAATGTGGCGCCATAGAGCGCCGCCAGCCGGGTCGCGAAGCCAATTTGCATGCGGAATACCGGACCCTTTTAATGGCTAGCCGAATCAAGCGGCCTGATTGATAAACTGGCCGGAACGGATTGCCCATGGCGAACGAACTTTTGGCGCTGGCGAGGCCGCCGCAGGCAAGCGCGCCGATCGCGGCCGATTACGAGGCGTTCAACGAGGTGCTGACGGCGAGCGCGCGTGGCCGCGCCTTCCTGGCCGAACATGCCCGGCGCAGCCGCGCCGCCGATACCGAGCTATTGCTGACCGCGCTCGCCCGCATTGAGGCGCTGGTGCGGGCCAACGCGGCCACCCCCGCCGACCCGGCGCGCGCGGAACTGCGCACGCTGCTGATGACCATCCGCAGCGCGCGGCCCGAAATCGAGGCAAGCCAGCTGCCGACGCGGGCGGCCAAGCTCGCCGTGCTGCTCGACCTTTTGGAGGAGCGCATCGCGGCGCTGGCCGGGCCCGCGCCCATGCCGGCGGCGCTCGACGCAATGGTTGAGACGGCGCGCGCCCGCCTTGCCGTGGTGCCGCCGCCCGAGGAGCCGGAACTGCCGATCCCCTCGCCCGCTGCCTCGCAGCCGCCGCCAGTCGTGCTGGCGCCCGCGCCCGTAACGGCCAAGCCGGAGACAGACAAGCGCATTCCAGAGGTGACTTGGTTTGACGGCCCGCCGCCGGGCGCGGCCGGCTTCGACGAGGACGACGAGGGACCGGGCGTCTTGTCTGCGACCATGGCCGAGAAGGTCGCCGCGCTCAGCGAACCCATGCCCAAGGCGCCGACGGCGGCGACGCCAGCTGACGAGGCCAGGATTTGGGAGCTTTCCAACGCCAAGCTGGCGCCGCCGCCCGATCCGCTGGCGGCGATCATGATGCTGAGCGAAGAAGAGCGGATCGCGCTGTTTACGTGATGCGCGCGCCTAGCCCGCAATCAGCCTGGCAAACAGCTCCGCATCCACGTTGCCGCCTGACAGGACGCCGACCACCACCTTGCCGCTGACGTCGAGCTTGCTCGCCAGCAGCGCGGCCAGGCCGACGGCGCCGCCCGGCTCCACCACCAGCTTCAGCTCCGCGAAGACATAGCGCACGGCGCGGGCGACCTCGTCATCGGTGACGGTAAAACCCTTGCCGATCAATTCCCGCGTAATCGGAAAGGTCAGCGCGCCCGGTGTCGCGCTCATCAACGCGTCACAGACGGTGCCGCTCAGGCGCGCATTGGTCTCGCGCTGGCCGCTGGTAAACGAGTGCAGCGTGTCGTCGAAGCCTTCCGGCTCGACGGCGTAGAGTTCGGCCGCAGGTATCTTGGCCTTGATGGCGAGCGCGATGCCGGCGGCCAGCCCGCCGCCGGAGACGCCGATCAGCACGATCTGCGGCCGCAGGTTCAGCCAGCGCAGGTCCTCGATGATCTCGGCGCCGATGGTGCCCTGCCCCGCGATGATGAGCGGGTCGTCATAGGGAGGCACCAGCGTGGCGCCGCGCTCTTGCGCGACGCGCTCGCCGATGGCCGCGCGGTCTTGCGTGTCGCGGTCGTAGGGCACGATCTCGGCGCCGAGCGCCTCGGTGCGTTCGCGCTTGGCGCGCGGCGCGTCGCTCGGCATCACGATTGTTGCGCGCATGCCGAGCAGCTTTGCCGCCGCCGCCACGCCCTGGGCGTGATTGCCGCTGGAATAGGCCACCACGCCGGCGGCGCGTTGGTCCGGCGGGATCGAGGCGATTTTGTTGTAGGCGCCGCGAAACTTGAACGAGCCAGTGCGTTGTAGAGTTTCCAGCTTTAGGAATACGCGCGCGCCTAAGCGTTCGTCGAGCACGGCTGCGTTGATCAGCGGCGTGCGCACGGCGACGCCGGCCAGGCGCCTTTGCGCGACCGCGATATCGGCGGCGTCCGGCAGAATCGTCTCATCGATGGCGCCCATGGCGGCACGCTAGCGCCGCCTTAAGCCGCGCGGCAAGCCTCGTCACGCCGCCAGTCTGGCGCGCAGGCGCTTTCGTTTCAGGCGCACCGCCTTCATCGCGTCCGCCACATGGCCGAGGAAGATGCGGGCGCTTTCTTCCCAGGTCATTTTGAGGGCGAAGGCGCGGCATTCCTCGCGCGAGCATTTCAGCGCTTCCAGGCAGGCGCGCTGCAGGTCCTCGTCGAGCGCGCCCACGGCTGCATCGCCGATCACGTCGTGCGCGTCCATCACCGTCGGTTGCTTGACTTAAGGATAGCGGCCGCTGGCCAGCCGCTCGCGTGCCCGCGCGATCATGGGATCGGAAATGTCGATGCCGGTGATCTCGGTCGAGGCGTCATAGTCGTCGAACGACAGCCCGGTGCCGACCCCGATCTCCAGGATGCGCCCGCCGACCGCGCGCGCGGCTTGGGCTGCGGCCCGCCTTCCGCTCAGGAAGAACGGGCCGCACAGCGCGACATACACCGGCGCCCAGCGGGCATAGGCTTTTTCCATCACCTGGCGGTCCGGATCGCGCAGCATGTCCCCCCTCGCGAATCGCGTTGCGTTGCCGGAGTTTCGGGTAGCAAGCGAGTGCGACAGGCAGGCGACGCGCTCGCAAGCAAAGCCGCGATGTTTTACCCTGGAGGCGGATATGGGCCGCGGGCAATTGGAAGTCTGTTCCCCTCCCCCTTGTGGGGAGGGGTTAGGGGTGGGGGTCGATAGCGCGATGGCTAGGAGTGGCCAAGACGACGATCGCATTTGGGCGCGCACCGACCGGACAATGGCGCCGCCACAGCGCGCCTTCGCGCGTCGCATGCGCAAGACACCGACGGAGGCCGAACGCAAGCTATGGTGGCATCTACGTCATCGTCTGCCCATGAACGATTCGCACTTTCGCAGGCAAGTTCAGGTCGGACCGTACCTCGCTGATTTTGCCTGCCACCAATCGAAGCTTGTCATCGAAATTGACGGCGGCCAGCATGGCTCGCAAACAGCGAAAGATGAAGCGCGCACGCGGCGCCTCAATTCGGAAGGCTATCGCGTCCTGCGTTTCTGGAATAACGATGTCCTCTCGAATATCGAAGGCGTGCTGACTGAAATTAAAAGCGCGATCACAACGACCCCCACCCCCGGCCCCTCCCCGCAAGGGGGAGGGGTGAAGAATTGAGGGATCCATGGATCTGGGAATTGCCGGCCGCCAGGCCATCGTCTGCGCCTCGAGCCGCGGGCTCGGCAAGGCTTGCGCGCGCGCGCTGGCGGAAGCTGGCTGCGCGGTGGTGATCAACGGCCGCGACGCCAAGAAGCTGGAGTCGGCCGCCGCCGAAATCGGCAGTCTCGCCGGCGCCAAGGTCACTCCCGTCGCGGCCGATGTGGCGACGCCGCAGGGGCAGAAGGCGCTGCTGGCCGCCTGCCCGCAACCCGACATCCTGATCAACAACAATGCCGGACCGCCGATGCGCGACTTCAAGGAGCTGACGCGCCAGCAGATGATCGACGGCGTCATCGCCAACATGATCGTGGCGATCGAATTGATCCAGAAGGTGATCGAGCCCATGAGCCAGCGGCGTTTCGGCCGTATCGTCAACATCACGTCTGGTTCGGTGAAGATGCCGCTCGCCGGCCTCGACCTGTCATCGGGCGCGCGCGCTGGGCTCACCGCGTTCCTGGCCGGCGTCGCGCGCACGGTGGCGGACAAGAACGTCACCATCAACAACATGCTGCCGGGCGCCTTCGACACCGACCGGCTGCGCTCAACGTTGAGCAAGACCGCGGAGCTGAAGGGCAAGAGCGTGACGCAGGTCGCCGCCGACAGGATCAACACGATCCCCGCCAAGCGTTTCGGCGACCCGGTCGAATTTGGCGCGGCCTGCGCTTTCTTATGTTCCGCGCAGGCCGGCTACATCACCGGACAGAACCTGCTGATCGACGGCGGCACCTTCAACGGCGCGTTATAAAGTCCTCAGCCCGCGCAAAACGCGACGCCCATGCGCGACGCCGCGCGCCAGACCACGTGACACGGCTGCTGCAAATGATTGCTCCCGACCCGCAGAACGAAGTCGTCCGGAATGCCGATCTGGCTCGCTAGCTCAAGGCAGGCGCCGGTGAGGGAGAGGTTGCGCACGCGGCAGTCGATGCCGGTGGTACGGTTGAAGCCGATGCGGCCCGACTTCAGCGTGCGACGGCGCGGACTTCTGCGTCTTTCTTGCATGGCATCCTCCCGTCAACGTCGGCATCCGCAGGCGCCGCAGGCGCGGCCGCGCCGTATGGGCCAGACGGTTCGACCGATGCAATCGGGCTTACGCCCGAACCTTTACCCGATCGTGCAAGTGATCGTCTAAAGACGCGGGGTTTCGTTCGTATTCGCTAACCATGGCCCCGCCTGCGGATAAGGCGGGGTGCGCAAATTGCGCGGATGGCGCAGCGCCGGCGCGGCGCGCGGATACGCCGCGGCACCGCAGGAGGCCGCGTATTTTACCGTCAATTTATGGCCATCAGCGCGCCCACCTGCCTACAGTGCGACCGGCGCCGCCAAGGCCGCGCGCCCTTAGGACCCCCGCCCGATGCTCTCCTGGCTCGTCGGCAATTGCGACCTGTTCGGCATGGCCTGCCAGAACTGGATGTGGCTCACCGGCGGCGGCTTGCTGCTCTACGTCGCCACGCTCGCGATCGCGCGCCGCCGGCACGCCCGCCTGCGCTAGGGGGTTGCTCCCTGCCCCTTCGCCATCGCATGATCGGCGCCCGCCCGCCGTCCAACCAGCCCCAATACAAAAACACGCTAGGGAGACCCTTTCATGAAGCTCGTCCGCTATGGCGCGCCCGGCCGCGAGAAGCCCGGCATTCTCGATGCCGACGGCAAGATCCGCGACCTCTCCCGCATCGTCAAAGACATCGACGGCGAGATGCTGAAATCCGGCGGGCTCGCCAAGATCAGGAAGGCCAATCTCAAGCGGCTCAAAGCCGTCTCCGGCAAGCCGCGGCTCGGGCCTTGCGTCGGCGCCGTGCGCAATTTCATCGCCATCGGGCTCAACTACGCCGACCACGCCGCCGAGAGCGGCGTGCCGGTGCCGGAGGAACCGGTGGTGTTCAACAAGGCGCCGTCCTGCATCTGCGGGCCGAACGATAACACCATGATCCCGAAGGGCTCGACCAAGCTCGATTACGAGTGCGAGCTCGGCGTCGTCATCGGCAAGCGCGCGCGCTATCTCAGCCTAGACAAGGCGATGGACGCGGTCGCCGGCTATTGCATCTCCAACGACGTGTCGGAGCGCGCGTTCCAGATGGAGCACGGGCA
>CAZLWN010000199.1:0-5328 GCA_964563195.1 uncultured Undibacter sp.
GCGAAATATTCCTCCGGCACCGTGTAGCCGACGGTGTCGGGGATGTTGATGGTGGTGGCGCCGGCATTGATGGCGGCTTCCACGCAGCGGCAGAGGAAATCGTGTTCGGTGCGGGTGGCGTCCTCGGCCGACCACTCCACGTCGTCGGTGTGGCCGCGGGCGCGGGTCACCTGCGCGATCACCATCTCGTAGACCTCGTGCGGCTCCTTCTGCAGCTTGTATTTCATATGCACCGGCGAGGTGGAGATGAAGGTGTGGATGCGCTTGCGGTCCGCCGGCTTGATGGCCTCGGCGCAGCGGTCGATGTCCTTGAAGCCGGCGCGCGAGAGCCCGCAAATCACGGAATTCTTGGCGCGCTTGGCGATTTCATGGACGGCGGCAAAATCACCGTCAGAGGCAATCGGGAAGCCGGCCTCGATCACGTCCACGCCCATCTCGTCGAGCAGCGCTGCGACTTCGAGCTTCTCTTCATGGGTCATGGTGGCGCCGGGACATTGCTCGCCGTCACGCAACGTCGTGTCGAAGATGACGACGCGGTCCTCTTTGGGCGGTTTCTCCTTATGCGGTTTCTTGGCGGTCATGGCAGTCGATCCTTCTCAATTCAGATGCGCCGTATCAAGGGCGCTCGATGGGGTTGTGATGGATTCCGTCATCCCCCGAGTGCCCAGGCGCAAATGCCCAGCCGGCCCTCAGGGGCGGATAAGGAGAAGGAGCGTGCCCAGAATGAGGGAGGCCGCGGGTGCGGCCTGGCAGGCCGCCCGCCCGATCGCGCGGATATTGTGGCGCGTCGTCATGGCTCTCAAATACCCTCGTCGTCGGCGGTCAGGATCGCGGAACAAGGTAAAACCCGCGTTAACCGCATATAGGAACGCCCCGCTTCTAGCGGAAGCAGGCGCCTCGAATCAAGCGTGCCGGCGGGATAGGTCAACATTGCTGTCGTTCGCATCTGATGAGCGCCGCTAGCGCTTCTCGGCCTTGAGCGCCTTGCCGGCTTTCTTCAGCTCGGCCAGCGCTCTCCTCTCGACCTTCGGGTAATCGAGCTTGAGTCGGTCGAGCGCCTCCACCATCGCCGCCGCCACCACCAGCCGCGTGAACCATTTATTGTCGGCCGGCACCACATACCAAGGCGCCTCGGGGCGGCTGGTGGCACGGATCATGTCCTGATAAGCCGCCATGTATTTCGGCCACAGCTTGCGCTCGGCCACGTCCCCCATGGAGAACTTCCAGCGCTTGGCGGGCTCCTCGATGCGATCGAGGAAGCGCTGGCGCTGTTCCTTGCGCGAGACATTGAGGAAGAACTTCAGCACCAGTGTGCCGCTGCCAGCGAGATGGCGCTCGAAGCAGCGAATGTCCTCGAAGCGCCGCTGCCAGATGTTTTTGCCGGCGATCTGGTCCGGCAGCTTCTGCTTCGCGAGCAGCTCCGGGTGCACGCGCACCACCAGCACCTCTTCATAGTGCGAGCGGTTGAAGATGCCGATGCGGCCGCGCTCCGGCAGCCGCTTGCCGGCGCGCCAGAGGAAATCGTGATCGAGCTCCTCCGCGCTCGGCGCCTTGAACGGATGCACCTCCACGCCTTGCGGATTGAGGCCGGTCATGACGTGCTTGATGACACCGTCCTTGCCGGCGGCGTCCATGGCCTGGAGCACGATCAGCACCGACCAGCGGTCGTGCGCATAAAGCTTCTGTTGCAGCTCGGACAGCCGCACCAGGCCGTCATCGAGCATGGCCTTGGCGTCGCTCTTGTCGATGGCGAGGCCGCAGCATTCCGCCGGATTGTGATCGGCGAGCCGAAACTTGTCCGGGTGGTCGATGCGAAAGCGCTTGGCGATGTGTTCGAGCTTCATGAGCTTGAGTTCACGCCAGCGCGGCGCTCTTGGCAAGGCTAGAACGTGTACTCATAATATAGGCCGCATGTCCGCTTCACCCCGAAAACCGACATTCATTGCGTCGACCGGTTGAGCTGGCAGCCAACAAGCGACATCCATGCTTTGCAAGCTCGGTGCATTATAGTGGTCGACATAAGTGGGCCCTGATCACCGATAATCCATCCCAGAGGCGTCGCATGACTTCCAACTTGAACAAGGAGGCCGCTCGCACCTACTTTGCCAAGGTGCTCAATCAAGGAGACATGGATATCGCCGATCGGATATTCGCGCCTGGACTATTGTTTCACTATCCGTTGGGCCAATTGGATGGCGCCGACGCGGTCAAGGCCTATCTCGAGACATTCAGGATCGCCTTTCCTGATGCAACCTTCGAAGTCTCTTCGCTAATTGGGGAGGAACGCCATGTTTCAGCGCGCTGGTCTCTCAGCGGCTCGCAGACGGGTAACTTCAAAGGCAAACCACCGACCGGCAAGCGAGTAAGCTTGTCCGGCATTACCTGGTTCGAAGTCAATGATGGACGGATCCAGGAAATGTGGGTCGCATTCGATCCAACGCTGCTTGTTGGGTAATCAAACCTACTTAAAATGAGCTTAAAGTCCAATAGGGAGCAGTTCATGGCGGCGATGATTTCGTTTCGTTCGGTGGTTGATCCTTCTGACTGTGATTTTCTGGGTCACATGAATGTCTCGCGGTATTTCGCCGCCTGCTCAGATGGAGTTTTTGCCATACAGTCAGAAATGGGCCTCACCGCAAATAATATGCGGAGTGGGAGACGTCTTTCGTTCGCGGTCGTCCGTGCAGAAAGCGACTTCAAAAGCGAGCTTTCATCTGGTGACGTTATGCATTTGGAGACGGAGGTTATGGAGATTGGAACCAAGTCAATCACGTTTCGTCATCGGCTGATCCGTGCAGAAGATGGCGCGGTCGCTTTCGAGAGTATCTTCAAGTGCGTCATGTTGAATCTTGACACCAGACGTGCGGAAGCAATTCCGAGTGACGTCAAGGATAAGGCAGCAGCTTGGCTGGTGAAAACTGAGTGAAAAAAGTGAGTTTCTCTGAATCGGCAATCTCGTCGGCGGCACGTCCGCTATGGCATCCAAAAGCGGACAAACCTGAGCTCGCTCGGATTTTCCGTGAAGTACCAAAAGCAGACAATGAACGATGCGTCCAAGGCAGTACTTGGCTCGCCGATTATGAGTCCACGCCCTAACCAAGCCTAACCGCCGCCGAAATGATGGGCCAGGAAAGTCGTGACGAAGCGCGGCATCGCCTTGTCGAAATCGGCCGGTCTGCGCACGATGCGGATGTCGGCAAGCTCCGGCTGCTTTTCGCGCGCAAGGTGCGCGAGCATGCGCGCGCGCAGCGCCTCGGCACTTTCGGCCGAGCGAAATAACTTGATTTGCGCGATCAGCGCGCCGTCGACCACGGTGGTCCAGCCGGGCTCGGCCGCAAGCTTGCCCGCGTCGAGGCCGGTTTCCTCCTTCAGCTCGCGCCGCACGCTCAGATCGAGATCGACCTTGCCCGCCACGATGTCGTCGGGATCGGGGGTGCCGCAGGGGAAATAGATCATCCCGGCGTTGAACGTATGCGCGCCCATGACGCCGAGCAGCACCGCGCCCTCCATTGACACCACCGCTGCCGCTCCGAAGCAATCGTGCACGCCCGCCCTGGGCCGCCCCCAGGCGACCCAGGCGGCGAAGCTGGCAAAGTCGGTCTCCAGATAGTCGCCCTTGAACACGCCGTCGCCCACCACCTGATGATGCAGTAGCAGCACGCGGCCGTTCCATAGCGCCGGCTTCTCGCGTCGCAAGGCGGCGAAATAGGCGTCGATCTCGGCGCGCTTTGCGTTGGCGAAATCCCACGGCTTGGGCGAAAAGGAAAGCTCCAGCCGGTCAACGGGAAAGACAGTGGGGTCGCTCATCGCCGGCAATCGACGCGAGCGCGGGGGCGCCGTCAAGCCTCGATCGTGCCTTGCGCAACCGTCACCGCGCCGCCCCCGACCGAAGCCGTGGTGAGCGCGCCGCCGGCCAGCGTCAGCGCGAGCCTGATCAGGCTCGGGCGGCCCATCTCATAGCCCTGCTCAATCGTAAAGGCGTGGCTGCCGTCCTTGAGGCCGGCGAAGCGCGCAAGCACGCCGGCAAAGGCGGCGACGGCCGAGCCGGTCGCCGGGTCTTCCGGGATACCGTAGGAGGGCGCGAACATGCGGGCGTGGAAATCGCGGCCGCGCTCGGCGGTCTCTTGGCAGAAAACGAACAGCGCCCGGTGCGCCGGCGCCGTGAGCGTGGACGCAAAGCGCGCCAGATCGGGTGTGGCGCGCCGGACCGCGTCGATATCCTTGAGCGGCGTGAACGTGAAGCCGATGCCGGCCGAGAAGCAGCTCGGCGCGAACGGACCGAAACCGATGTCCGGCGCGGCAAGCCCGAGCGCCGCGGCCAGCGCCTCCGCGGGCGGCGGCGCCCCGGCCTCTGCCGGCAGCGCCGGCAGCACGAAAGTTGCTTGTCCAGCCTCTCCGCCAGACGAGACATGGCAAGGCACCGGTCCGATATTGGCTTCGAGCACCATGTCGCGTGTCGTGTTGCCGCCGTCGACCAAGCCGAGCAGCACGGCGGTTCCGACGGTCGGATGCCCGGCAAAAGACACTTCTTCCTTGGGCGTAAAGATACGGTAGCGCGCGCGATGCGCCGGATTTTCCGGCGGCAACACGAACACCGTCTCCGACAGATTGAACTCGCGTGCGATCGCCTGCATCGCGGCCGGGTCAAGGGCCTGGGCCTCCAAGACAACTGCCAGCGGGTTGCCGCCGAAGCGCTGGTCTGTGAACACGTCGAGCGTAACGAAGCGGCGTTTCATGACGGTCCCGGATGTGAACGGCTGGCATTTTATCGCCGATCGTCGCGGCCACGTACAGTCAATTTATGAAATGCGTTCGAGCAGCGGCTTAAATAGCTTCCGCCTCGAAAACCTGGCTCGGCTCGACGATCTCCTGCTGCGCCGTCACCACTTGAATCTCCGGTGCGCCGACTTCCGCGGTCTTGGTCAGCACGCCAAAGATGCTCGATGCCGCCCGCGACAGCGCCACCTCAATCTTTCCCTCGCGCAAATAGTGCGCCAGGAACAGCGCGGCGATGGCGTCGCCCGCTCCGTTCACCACAAGCGGCAGCCGCGGCGTGCGCAACCGGAAGCAGGTCTTCTCGTCGGAGGCCAGCAGGTCGATGGCGTCTTCCGGCGTCTCGGCGGTGTGCAGCGAGGTGACCAGGCACACGCGCGGCCCCAGATCGTGTACCGCCTTGACCGCGTCGCGGGTCGTGGCGAGCGTTTCGCATTCGCGGCCGGCAAGAAAAGCGAGCTCGAACTGGTTGGGCGTGATGACGTCGGCCGCCGGCACCACCTTGTCGCGCATGAATTCCGGAATGCCCTCGCGCACGAAAATGCCGCGGCCGGC
>CAZLWN010000200.1:0-5135 GCA_964563195.1 uncultured Undibacter sp.
CGCTGTTTCACCTTTACGGCGATCCGCCGGACGATAGCGCGTTCGACTTCATCCACATCGAGACGATTCGCTCGCGTTCCTCGCTGCACGAATGGACCATCCGCGCCCACCGCCACCGCAACCTGTTTCAAATTCTCCTTATCAAGAAGGGCGGCGGTGAGATGAGCTTCGAGACCGCGACCATGCCGTTTTCGGCGCCGGCTGCGATCCTCATTCCCGCCACCACCGCCCATGGCTTCCGCTTCACCCCGCAAGTCACCGACGGCTGGGTGGTGAGCTTCACCGAGGACGTCGCAGATGCGCTCGGCGACCAGTCGGGCGAGGCGTTGGCGCGCCTGAAGGCGGTGGCGGCCGATCCGCTGGTGCCGCTGAAGAACGCGGCGGAAGTCAAGCGGCTGTCGGCGCTGTGTGCAGACCTCAACGAAGAAGCCTCGCTGGCGCGCGAGGGCTTTCGCTTGGCGATGCGCGGCCTTTTGGCGCTCATTGCGATCGAGGTGGTCCGTTTGGGCGTAAGCCGCGCGCGCACTGGCGCAGTAACGCTTGAGCCCGCCGATGCGCGCGTGGACGAGTTGCGTCGGCTGATCGACGAACATTTCCGTAAAGAGCGGCTGATCAGTTTCTATGCCGAGAAACTGGCGATGACCGCCGACCGGCTTAACGACCATGTCAAACGCGCAACCGGCGTGACCGCCGGACATCTGATCCGCCAGCGCGTCTTGACCGAAGCCAAGCGCCAGCTGGTGTTCACCGGCCAACCGATCCACGAGATTGCCTACGATCTGGCGTTCTCCGACCCGTCACATTTCACGCGTTTTTTCCGCAAGCAAACCGGCACCACGCCGCAGGCCTTCCGCGAGGGCCGCGGCGGCTGAACACGAACTTTGCCCGCATGTGGTTAAGCGGCTAATAAGTAAGGTAAAAGATCGGTTTGCTTTGAACTCGGCATTTGAAGCGTTTACGCCTGCGATCCTGTCTGAGGAGGAAACCATGCGTAAGCTCTCAGCCGTCGCCGTCGCCATGATCCTGGCGATCGCCTTCTACTTCACCTTGTACTGGGGCTTCGACGCACTGCGCATGCTCACTTCGCCGACTTACGGCCTCGAGGAGGTCTGGCGCTCACAATTCGTGTTCGAGATCGGGCGCTTGTTCGGGTTGGCGCCAGTCGGCCTGATCAAGCTCGCGGCCTTTTTTGCCACGCTCAAGCTCGCCGTCGCCGGCATCTGCGCGGTGCATATCGTCGACCGCTTCCGCAATCTGCGCGGCGGCAAGGCCAATACCGAGATCTTCGAAGCTGCTCTGATGCTGGTGGTGCTGATCAGCATCGCCTCGGTCGGCCCGGCGATCTGGTCGCATAATGCCGACTTGGTGCGCGAGCAGACCATCCAGCTGATGCTCGCGGGTGTCGCCGCCGGCTTTGGCATCCTGGAGCGCCGCTACGATCGCGCGGCCGAGGCGGCCGCGCCGGTCAAGCTCACGGGTCCCCGGGTTGCCGTACCGGAAGGCGCGACCTGGTACTCGCCTTTCCGACGCTGAAAGCTATTTCGGCTGCGCCTCGTGCAGACCGCGATCGGGCGGTCGCAGTTTTCCGCTGCGACGATCCTTGACCGCCTGCATCAGCGCACGCGCGGCGTTGCGCACGTCGTCCTGCAAGCCTTCATCCTTGTCGAGGTCGTCGTGGCTGGTGGCATAGGGCGTAAGATAGCCGACATAGCGGTCGATCAGGCTGAGATGGCCTGACGGGATCATGCCGATGTCCATCAACCAGTCGGTCAGGATGCGGCGCAGGTTTTCGGTGCCGGCGGCGTCGCCGTGCACGACCACCGAATAGACGCGGCCGGCAAGGTGGCGCGGATAGGGCCAGCCTTTCAACTCGAGCTTTTTCGCCTTCACCGGATCCTTGCCGTTGGTCGAGGTCTGGTCGGGATTGCCGCCGTCGGCGCAGACCAGGCGGTCGATCATCAGCTTGAGCGAGGAGGGCGCCTGGTACCAGTTGACAGGCGTGATGATCATTATGCCGTGCGCGGCCACCCATTTCGGATAGATCTCCGCCATCCAGTCGCCGGCCTGGCCGAGGGCGTGATTGGGATAGCAGCTGCACGGCCAGTGGCAGAGCGGCTGTGCGGTGGAGACGCAAGCCTTGCAAGGGTAGATCACGCGGCCGTATTCGGAGGCGAGCCTTGACAGGTCGAGCACCTCGACCTCGAAGCCACGCGTCTTCTCGATTGCTTGCTTGGCAAGCGTGACGAGGCGGAAGGTCTTCGACATCTCGCCCGGGCAGGTGTGCTCGCTGCGGGTGGAGCCGTTGACGAGCAGAATGCGCGAGGGCGATTTCGGATTTTTCTGCTGGCGCTCGGCGGCCTGGATATTGACGCGCGTCTCGAGCCACTCGACCGCCACGTCGAAATCCGGATCGGCAAAGCCGGGCCCGGCTTTCCGCGTGCGTGGGGTCTTGTGGTACTCGTGATAGGCGGTCCAGGCCGCATCCGCGATCGTGTCGATTTCGCTTTGCAGCGGCTCGAAAACGGGATCGTAGAACTTCGCCAGATAACGCTTTTTGAATTCGCGCTTGTCGAGCGCGACGCTCGGCATGCCCTTGCGGACGTTGACCTTGGCCATGGTTTCCTCCCAATGGAGCGGCCCACGGCTAGCATTGAAACCTTTTCAAGTAGAAATGACGAGCGCGTCACCGCGGCGTGATTGTGTAACACCGCCCCGGCGACCCATATTGGGCATAATGGAGGCTCGGCCATGGGCGCGGATTGCTGCGGAAACGGCGTGAAATTCGACGGACTGTCCGCGGACTACAAGCGGCGCCTGTGGCTGGTGATCGTCATCAATGCGGGAATGTTTCTGGTGGAGATGGGCGCCGGCGCGCTGGCCGGGTCCAATGCCCTGCAGGCCGACGCGCTCGACTTTCTGGCCGACTCCGCGACCTATGGCATCAGCCTTGCCGTCATCGGCGCCTCGGTGCGCACCCGCGGCTTCGCGGCCATCGGCAAGGCGGCAAGCTTGAGCCTGATGTCGCTCTGGGTGCTGGCAATGACCGCCTATCACGTGCTGATCGTCGGCGTGCCGCGCGCCGAGGTCATGGGCATCGTCGGCATTTTGGCGCTCGCGGCAAATGTCACGAGCGTATTCATTCTGATGCGTTACAAGGACGGCGATGCCAATGTGCGCTCGGTCTGGCTCTGCTCGCGCAACGACGCGATCGGCAACGTCGCGGTGATGCTTGCGGCGCTGGCGGTGTGGGCGACCGCAACGAAATGGCCGGACTTGATCGTTGCGGCGCTGATGGCGGGGCTGTTCTTCTATTCTTCGGTTCGCATCCTGCAGCAGTCGCTTTATGAAATGCGAACCGGCCATTCATCCGCAGTCGGACGTGTCTCCTGACGTCGGCCCGCGAGCCCTATGATTTTGCCTTTGCCAGTTCGGCGACGATCTCAGCCGCCTCCTTGAAGGCATGGTTGGCGGCCGGCACCCCGCAATAGATCGCCTGTTGCAGGATGACTTCCTTGATGTCGTCGGGCGTGAAGCCGCCCTCGCGCAGCGCCGCCCCGACATGCAGCCGGAACTCGTCCCATTGCGCGAGCGCGATCATGGTGCCGATCACCAGCACGCGGCGCGTGCGCTCGTCGAACTGCGGCCGCGTCCAAATCTCGCCCCAAGCGGTGCGGGTAATGAAATCCTGAAACTCCTCGTTGAACGGCGTTTTCTTGGCATTGGCGCGGTCGACCCAGGCATTGCCCAGCACCTGACGACGCCGCGCCATGCCTTTGTCGTAGCGTTCCTGCTCGTCCATAGGGGAGCCCTCTCAGGTCGCAAGGAAATTGAGCACAGTGTCGGTATAATTCTTGACCTGCTCGACATTGCAGATGTGTGCCCCGTCGATGACCGCGAGCTTGGCGCCCGGGATACGGTCGCGCAGGCTTTCGCCCATGGCCAAGGTCGTCGCCATGTCCTGCTTGCCGGCGATCACCAGCGTCGGCGCCTTGATCTTCGGCAGCAGCGCGCGGTGGTCCATGTCGCGCACCGCGGCGCCGCAGGCTATATAGCCGTCGCGCGGGGTCGCTACGAACATCGCGGTCATCCGCTTGATGACGTCCGGATTGTTGTCGCGAAACGCTTTGGTGAACCAACGTTCCATGTTCGGGCCGATCATCGCCTCAAGGCCCTTTTCGCGCAGGAACTTGAGGCGGTCGTTCCATGGCCCCTTGTCGGCGTAATGGTCGGTGCAGTTCGACAGAATGAGCTTGTCGATCCGATCCGGGGCATTAGCGCCCAGCCATTGCCCGACCATGCCGCCCATCGACAGGCCGCACCAGTTGGCCTTCTTGACCTTCAGTGCGTCGAGAATAGCCAGCACGTCACGCCCGAGCCGTTCCATCGTGTAGGGACCCGGCGGCACGCCGGACTTGCCGTGGCCGCGCCGATCATAGCGGATGAGGCGGAAGCGCTCCGACCACGCCGACGCTTGGTCGTCCCACATATGCAGGTCGGTGCCGATCGAATTCGACAGCATCAGTGCCGGCGCATTCTCGCTGCCTGCGACCTCGACATGGATCGGGCAGCCGTCATCGGTCTTGATCGTCGGCATGAGCGCCCTCCCTAATACCGCGTTTAATCTGCATGCGCGCCGAGCGACACTTAAAGGGCTTCAAGAACTTCTGCAAAGCCCTTTTCAGCGGCCTTTCGAGGGCTTAAGTCGGAGCGGGCCGGCCCTTGAAGGCCGCGCGCGCGACAGGGAGACCGGCGATGGCGATGACGATGACGGGCGAGGTCCAGCTTCCCGCCAGCCGCGAGGTGGTGTGGGCGAAGCTTAACAATCCGGAGGTGCTGAAGACCTGTATCCCCGGCTGCGAGGAGCTCAACAAGAATTCGGATACTGAATTTCAGGCAGTCGCAGTGACCAAAATAGGTCCGGTGAAGGCGCGCTTTAAAGGCAAGGTCCATCTCACCGATCTCGATCCGCCCAACGGCTACAAGATTTCCGGCGAGGGCGACGGCGGGGTCGCCGGCTTCGCCAAGGGCGGGGCAGTCGTCGCGCTCAGCGAAAAGGACGGTGGCACGCTGCTCACCTACAATGTCGAGGCGCAGATCGGCGGCAAGCTCGCCCAGCTCGGCCAGCGCCTGGTCAA
>CAZLWN010000201.1:0-5127 GCA_964563195.1 uncultured Undibacter sp.
TCGACCTCGCCGATCACGTTCATCACTTCGGATTCGCCGGCGCGTTCGCGGCGCTTGTCGACGATGGCGAGCGGCGCGTTGATGCGCTTGGCGAGCCCGCGCGCGCGCGCCACCCCCCCGACGTCGGGCGACACCACCATCACGTTGTCGAGTTTGAAGTTTTCGCGGATGTCCCGCACCATCAGCGGCGAGGCGTAGAGATTGTCGGTCGGGATGTCGAAGAAACCCTGGATCTGCCCGGCATGCAGGTCGAGCGTCATCACGCGGTCGGCGCCAGCGCGCGTGATCAGGTTGGCGACGAGCTTTGCCGAGATCGGCGCGCGCGGTCCGGGTTTGCGGTCCTGCCGGGCATAACCGAAATAGGGGATCACCGCGGTGATGCGGCGCGCCGAGGCGCGGCGCAACGCATCGATAATGATCAGCAGCTCCATCAGATGGTCGTTGGCCGGAAACGACGTTGACTGGACGACGAAGACGTCGGCGCCGCGCACGTTTTCCTGGATCTCGACGAAGATCTCCATGTCGGCGAAGCGCCGCACCACCGCCTTGGTCAGCGGGGTCTTGAGATAATCGCCAATCGACTGTGCCAGCGCGGGATTGGAATTGCCGGCGACGAGCTTGATCGCTCCGTTCTTGCCAGACATCCCCGCTACCCTTTTAACCGCCGGCTCCCGCGCGGCGTGGTCATAACAAGGCGGGCAGGGCCCGGCAATACGCAGGCGTCGTCTTGTCCGGAAGCCCTTCGGCGCGCTGAACGAGGGCTTGCGTCAGCGTTTGGATGCGCTGGAGGCCGCCAGCGTCACCGTTTCGCGGGCCGATACCGCCGCGGCGACAGGGGGCCGGCCGCGCGGCAGCGGCACCGGACCGGCAATCGCCGGCCGGGCCTGTTCGTCGGGAGGCTCAGAGGCCTGCGCGGTCTCGGCCGGCACCGGATCGGCATGGGCCTTGAAGATACGGAAGATGCCGGCGGCCTCGGGCGAGTTGTCGTGCCGCCCGATCAAGGCGACCTGCGGCGGAGCGGCGGCAACCTGCGTATTGGGCGCGACCTCGGGCGATGTCAGGAAGGTGGCGAGCTGCTCCATGGTGCTGGTGGCGATCCGTTTCAGCATGGCATCATCGGCGGCAGTCCAGCCGCCGCGATGTCGGCCCTTGGCGGTTTCCTCGCCGGCGATGCGAAAGGCGCGATGTTCATTTTGATCGAACACGTCCCACACCCAGGAAACCGTGGTGCGGTTTTTCACGACCTTGGCGGCAAGATAACCGCGCACGCGATAGGCCGACGGCTTGTCGCGCGATATCACCGCGAGCCGGCGGGCCTGCGCCTCGTCGTTCAAGTCCTGCACCAACTTGTGGAATTGCGCGGACGGTGGCCCGTCGATGGATTCAAACGCGACGCTGGCGCCGCGCGGCTGCGCCGCGTTCACGCTCAGCTGACCGTCGGGCACGCAAGCGGCCAACAACGGGACGCCGACGGCGGCCAACAGCAGCCGAAACACGCGATCTGCCGCCGCGCCCGCGACGCAACGGCATAGACTCCACACCATGGACGCCCCTGTCGGCCGTGCTTTTGTTATTGGTCCCCAGGATGGCCCTGACGGTAGCGGCTGCGGGGGGCTTGAGTCCAGCAACGAAACCGGCAGGCGCCCGGTCGCCAGGAAAATCAGTCAGCCGGCGAGCGCGATGGCGTTGATGTGGCGGCCGTAATCCGGCTCGCCCAGGCGCGTCATGCGGCGATAACTGAAGAAGCGCTCTGGCTCGGCATAAGTGCACAGGCCGAGGTCGTCGAAACGTTCGACACCGGCGCGCGCAACACGGTCGGCGATATAGCCGGTGAGGTCGAACATGGCATGGCCGGGTCGGTTCGCTCCTGTGAAAAAGCGTGCGTTGGCGGCATCGGCGGCCAGGAAGCGCTCGACGAATTCAGGCCCCACCTCATAATTCGGCTGGCTGATGGTGGGGCCGAGCGCCACGGCGATGCGCCTGCGGTCGGCTCCCAGCGTCTCCATCGCCGCGATCGTCGCCTCCACAATGCCGGTCAGCGCGCCGCGCCAGCCGGCATGGGCCGCGCCGACCACGCCCGCTTGGCTGTCTGCAAACAACAGCGGCCCGCAATCGGCGGTCGATATGCCGACCGCAAGGCCGGGCGTGCGGGTGACGATGGCATCGGCGCGCGGGCGGTTCTCGCGCGTCCAAGGCCGCTCGGCCACCACCGCGTCGGGCGAGTGGACCTGATAGGCGGTCAGCAGACGGTCGGGCGCGATCCCGAGCGCCGCCGCCATGCGGGCACGGTTTTCGGCGACATTGTCGGGGGCATCGTCCGAGCCGGTGCCGCCGTTGAGCGTGGCATAGACGCCCTGGGAAACGCCGCCGCCGCGCGTGAAGAAGCCATGACGGATACCCGCGAGGCTGGCGAGCGAAGGGGCCTGCAGCATTTGTCTTAATCCCGGGCGCTCAAATCGATCAGTCCGCCGCGCCCAATACATAATGCGTCAAAACCGGCGCGGCCACCGATCCCTTGGCCGAGGCACTACATTCCGAAGGCTGGCGGCACGCCGAGCAACGGATGCGCGTAGGCGGCGGCCTTGAACAGCGTGCCCATGCCGGTGCGGCCGCCGCCGGTCAGGCGCGCGAGCGCCGCATCTACCGCGGCGGCGCCCGCGCGCGCGCCCTTGACTTTGAGCGCCGCCGCCCGCGTCTCGATGCCGAGCCGGCGCAGGAATTCCGACTGCTCGATCGGGCCGAAGCTATTGGCGCCCATCGGCTCCACCGACCGCGCCAGCGCCTGGAAATCCACATGTGCGGTGAGATCGATCGTGCCGGGCGCGGTCAACGGATCGGCATAGGCGTGCTGGCCCACCGCCTGCAGCGTTTCGCCGACCGCGCTGTTGGTGTGGCCGTAGTCGATCACCAGCGCCGCGCCGCCGTCGCGGGTGATCCGCCGCCCCATTTCCATCGCCACGGTGTCGGAACGCCACTCGTAGATCGACGAATTCGCCGCGTCGCGCACGGCCGGCGGCAGCAAGCGGTCGAATTGCGGGATCGGATCGGGCGCGAGCGTGAAGGCGAGCTTGCCCTCGGAATCGATCTCGATGCAGCGCTCGTGCCAGCCGCGGTCGGTCTTCACCGCCTGGTTCACCGGCAAGGCGTCGAAGAATTCGTTGGCGACGATGATGGCGGGCCCCGCCGGCACGTCCCTGAGTGTGGGATGCCAGAACATCGGGACCGGCAATTGCTCGAGCGTGCGCTCCTGATGTGTCTGCTGCGCCGGGCTGATCTCGACCAGATGCAGCACGACCGCCGCGCGGAAGGCCGGCATCACCTTGGTGGCGCGCAGCGCGTCGCTTATCATGGTGCCGCGGCCGGGGCCAAGCTCGATGATGCGCACGTTTGCCGGCTCGCCCATCTGTTTCCAGACCGCGGCCATCCACAATCCGATCAACTCGCCGAACATCTGGCTGACTTCCGGCGCGGTGATGAAATCGCCGCGGGCGCCGAGCGGATCGCGGATCATGTAGTAGCCGTGCGCGCGGTCGGTCAGGCACAGCACCATGTATTCGCTGACCGGCATCGGGCCTGCTGCCGCGATGCGCCGGCGGATTTCGGCTTCGAGCGGCGTGACCTCGGCCATGCTCAGTTCCGTTGCGGCGGATGCTTCAGCGCAAAGACGATGAAGCCGACGCCGGCGAGGAACAGCGGGATCGACAGCAGCATGCCCATCGTTAGACCGCCCCACAGGAAGCCGAGCTGAACATCCGGCTCGCGGAAGAACTCGCAAATCGTTCGCGCGATCGCGTAGCCGACCGCGAAGCAGCCGATAATTAGGCCCGGCCGCCTGAGCGCGCCCGCGCGCGTCAGCAGCGCCAGTACGATGAACAGCGCCAGGCCCTCCAGCGCCGCCTCGTAGAGCTGGCTCGGATGGCGCGGCAGTGGACCGCCGGCCGAAAAAATCATCGCCCACGGTACGTCGCTTGGGCGGCCCCACAATTCTCCGTTGATGAAATTAGCGATGCGGCCGAGAAACAGCCCGATCGGCCCGACCGCGCAGGTGATGTCGCCGAGCGAGAGCGTCGGAATGCCTCGGTGGCGCGCGAACAGAAACACCGCCAGCACGCAGCCGATGAAGCCGCCGTGGAACGACATGCCGCCGTGCCAGAGCTGCACGGTCTCCAGCGGATGTTCGCTGAAAAAGGAAAGGTTGTAGAACAGTACGTAGCCGGTGCGGCCGCCGACGATGATGCCGAGCGTCACCCAGAGAATAAAATCGTCAAAATCAACGACGGTGAGCGGCGCCTTGCCGTCCCACAGCCGCTGCGCGCGGATCATGGCGCGGGCGTAAAGCCAGCCGATAAGGATGCCGAAGATATAGGCCAGCGCATACCAGCGGATCGCGAACGGGCCGATCTGCACCAGCACCGGATCGAATTGGGGATAGGGAATGACGAACAGGGGCATTGCGGCATCCGGTTACTATGGCGGGCGGCTCGGCGCCGAAGACTCGCGCCCGTGCGGCGCTATGTAGCATGCCGGGTCTTGCGGGCCGAAGACCGGTTCGCCATTGTTGGGGCGAATGACGCCGGAGACGAAAGATGACCCAGACCAGCAACCGCTTTTTCGACGAGATGGCGCGCTTGATGAACGACGCCGCCGGGGTCGCGCAAGGGGTACGGCGGGAATTTGACACTCTGGTCCGCACCCAGATCGAGCGCATCCTGCGCGAGTTCAACGTGGTCCAGCGCGAGGAATTCGAGGCGGTCAAGGAAATGGCGCGGCTGGCGCGCGAGGAAAACGAGGCGCTGAAGAGCCGCATCAAGGCGCTGGAGACCAAGCCGGCAAGCAAGCCCGCCGGCAAGGCGTCCAAAAAGAGCAAGAACGCGACCGAAAGCGACTAATTTTTGCGGCGTATGCGGCTTTCTTGCCCTTTGCGCTCGCCGCCGCTATAACGCCGCGCGACACGCGGCCCCCGGCACCCCTGGATGCTTGCCGCGTTCGCGGGCGGCGGAAAGGCCGCCTTTTCCATTGATTTAGACGAGGACTTCGAAATGGCTACCGTCCAGCAAATGAAAGCGACGGCACGCCCGAAAGCCGGCAAGGGGGCCGCACGGGCAGCACGTTATTCCGGCCGCGTGC
>CAZLWN010000202.1:0-5078 GCA_964563195.1 uncultured Undibacter sp.
TGATGCCGGTGGAAGACGTGTTCTCGATCTCCGGCCGCGGCACCGTGTGCACCGGCCGTATCGAGCGCGGCGTCATCAAGGTCGGCGAGGAAGTCGAGATCGTCGGTATCAAGCCCACCGCCAAGACGGTGGTCACCGGCGTCGAGATGTTCCGCAAGTTGCTCGATCAGGGCGAGGCCGGCGACAATGTCGGCTGCCTGCTTCGCGGCACCAAGCGCGAGGAAGTCGAGCGCGGCCAGGTGCTGTGCAAGCCCGGCTCGGTCAAGCCACACACCAAGTTTAAGGCGGAAGCCTACATCCTCACCAAGGAAGAGGGCGGTCGTCACACCCCGTTCTTCACCAATTACCGCCCGCAGTTCTATTTCCGCACCACCGACGTGACCGGCGTGGTGCATCTGCCGGCGGGCACCGAGATGGTGATGCCGGGCGACAACGTGGCGATGGAAGTGCACCTGATCGTGCCGATCGCCATGGAGGAGAAACTTCGCTTCGCCATTCGCGAGGGCGGCCGCACCGTCGGCGCCGGCGTGGTGGCGAGCATCATCGAGTAAATCTGAGCTGTTGTGGCCCGCGAAAGCGGGCCACACAGTCGAAAGAGAAGAGAAGAAGAGAAAATGAACGGCCAGAATATCCGGATCCGGCTCAAGGCATTCGATCACCGCATCCTCGATGCGTCGACGCGCGAGATCGTTGCCACGGCCAAGCGCACCGGCGCTCAGGTCCGTGGGCCGATCCCGCTGCCGACGCGGATCGAGAAGTTCACGGTGAACCGCTCGCCGCACATCGACAAGAAGAGCCGCGAGCAGTTCGAGATGCGCACGCACAAGCGCCTCTTGGACATCGTCGATCCGACGCCGCAGACGGTGGACGCGCTGATGAAGCTCGATCTTGCCGCCGGCGTCGACGTCGAGATCAAGCTGTAAAAGCCTGATGGGGACAAAGATGCGTTCCGGCGTGGTTGCGCAGAAAATGGGGATGACCCGGTTGTTCACCGAGGCCGGTGAGCACGTGCCGGTCACCGTGCTGCGCCTTGCGCAGTGCCAGGTGGTCGCCCATCGCAACAAGGACAAGAACGGCTACGTTGCGCTCCAGCTCGGGGCCGGCGAACGCCGCACCAACAATATGATCAAGGCCGACCGCGGCTATTTCGCGAAGGCCAAGGTCGAGCCCAAGCGCAAGCTCGCGGAGTTCCGCGTCAGCGAAGACGCGTTGATCCCGGTCGGCGCGGAGATCACCGCCGACCATTTCGTCGTCGGCCAGTTCGTCGACGTCACCGGTACCTCGATCGGCAAAGGCTTTGCCGGCGCCATGAAGCGCTGGAATTTCGGCGGCTTACGCGCCTCGCACGGCGTGTCGGTCTCGCACCGCTCGCACGGCTCCACCGGCGGCCGCCAGGATCCGGGCAAGGTGTTCAAGAACAAGAAAATGGCCGGCCATCTCGGCTCCGAGCGGGTCACCACGCTCAATCTCAAAGTCGTTTCGACCGACGTCGAGCGCGGCCTCATCCTGGTCGAGGGCGCGGTGCCGGGCGCCAAGGGCGGCTGGATCACCGTGCGCGACGCGGTCAAGAAGGCGCTGCCCAAGGAGGCGCCCAAACCCGGCAAGTTCCGCCTGGGCGAGAGCGCCGAAGCCGCGCCGGCCGAGGCTGGAGCTGCCGAGGCCAAGGCGAAGAGCAAGCCGGAGCCGAAAGCTGAGGCCAAGCCAGCCGAAGCGCCGGCGCCGGACGCCGCGCCGCCTGAGAAGGAGGGCGCGTGACATGCAAATGAAGATCACCACCCTCGAGGGCAAAGAGGCGGGCTCGGTGCAGCTCTCCGACGCCATCTTCGGGCTCGAGCCCCGTACCGACATCTTGCAGCGTTGCGTCAACTGGCAGCTCGCCAAGCGCCAGCGCGGCACCCATAAGACCAAGCAGCGCGGCGAGATCAACCGCACCGGCAAGAAGGTCTATGCGCAAAAGGGCACCGGCCAGGCCCGGCACGGTCCGGCCAGCGTGTCGCAATTCCGCGGCGGCGGCCGCGTCTTCGGCCCGGTGGTGCGCAGCCACGCCATCGACCTGCCCAAGAAAGTGCGCGCGCTCGCGCTCAAGCACGCGCTGTCCGCCAAGGCCAAGGATGGCGGCATCGTGGTGCTCGACAAGGCCTCCATTAAGGAGGCGAAGACGAAACTGCTCGCCAAGCAGTTCGGCAAGCTCGGGCTCGAAAACGCGCTGATCATCGACGGCGCGCAGATCGAAGACGGTTTCCGCGCCGCCGCGCGCAACATTCCGAACATCGACGTGCTGCCGGTACAGGGCATCAACGTCTACGACATCATGCGGCGCAGGACCCTGGTGCTGACCAAGGCCGCGCTCGATGCGCTGGAGGCGCGCTTCAAATGAGCACCAGCGATCCGCGCCATTACGATGTCATTGTCGCCCCGGTGATCACCGAGAAGGCGACCATGGCGTCCGAGCACAACAAGGTCGTGTTCAAGGTGCGCAAAGACGCCACCAAGCCGCAGATCAAGGAAGCGATCGAGAAGCTGTTCGACGTCAAGGTGAAAAGCGTCAACACGTTGATCCGCGGCGGCAAGGTCAAGGCCTTCCGCAACAGGGTCGGCCAGCAGTCCGACGTGAAGCGCGCGATCGTGACGCTGGAAGAGGGTCATCGCATCGACGTGACCACGGGATTGTAAGGGATCAGTCCGATGGCGTTGAAAAATTACAATCCGACTACCCCGAGCCAGCGTCAGCTGGTCAATATCGACCGCTCGAGCCTGCACAAGGGCCCGCCGGTCAAGTCATTGACCGAAGGCCAGAGCGCCAGCGGCGGCCGCAACAACAACGGCCGCACCACGGTCCGTTTCCGCGGCGGCGGCCACAAGCGGGCCTACCGCAAGGTCGACTTCAAACGTGCCAAGTTCGACGTACCGGCCACTGTCGAGCGGGTGGAATACGACCCCAACCGCACCGCCTTCATCGCGCTCATCAAGTACCAGGACGGCGAACTCGCTTATATCCTGGCGCCGCAGCGGCTGGCGCCCGGCGACAGCGTGATCGCGTCCGAGCATGCCGACGTGAAGCCGGGCAACGCCATGCCGGTCGGCAACATTCCGGTCGGCACCATCGTGCACAACATCGAAATTAAGATCGGCAAGGGCGGCCAGATCGCGCGCTCGGCCGGTTCTTACGCCCAGATCGTCGGCCGCGACCAGGACTACGTCATCCTGCGGCTTAGTTCCGCCGAGCAGCGCCTGGTGCATGGCCGCTGCATGGCGAGCATCGGGGCGGTTTCGAACCCCGACAACATGAATACCGTCATCGGCAAGGCCGGCCGCAAGCGCTGGATGGGCTGGCGCCCGCACAACCGCGGCATCAGCATGAACCCGGTCGATCACCCGCACGGCGGGCGCACCAACGGCGGCGGCAACTGGGTGACACCCTGGGGCTTCCCGACCAAGGGCAAGAAGACGCGCAAGAACAAACGCACCGGCAAATTCATCGTGCTCAGCCGCCATAACCGCAAGAAGAGCTAAGGACCAGCATCATGTCGCGTTCACTCTGGAAAGGTCCGTTCGTCGACGGCTATTTGCTGCGCAAGGCAGAGGCCGTGCGCTCGTCGGGCCGGCACGAGATGATCCGGATCTGGAGCCGGCGCTCGACCATTCTGCCGCAGTTCGTCGGCCTGAATTTTGGCGTCTATAACGGGCAGAAGCACATTCCGGTGCTGGTGACCGAGGAGATGGTCGGACACAAGTTCGGCGAGTTCGCGCCGACGCGGATGTTCTACGGCCACTCGTCCGACCGCAGGGCCAAGCGCGCGGCGGTGCCGGGCGCGCCGGTAGCGCCGGGCGCGGAAGCGGCAGCGCCGGGCGCAGCGGCGCCGGCGGCTCCGGCCGCCACGTAAGAGATAGAAGAGAGACGTCATGGGCAAGAGCGCACGCGGACGAGGCCTCTCCGACAACGAGGCCAAAGCGGTCAGCCGCATGCTGCGTGTTTCACCACAGAAGCTCAATCTGGTCGCGCAGTTGATCCGCGGCAAGAAGGTCGCGAGCGCGCTCGCCGATCTGCAGTTTTCGCGCAAGCGCATCGCCAAGGACGTGCGCAAGTGCCTGGAGTCGGCGATCGCCAACGCCGAGAACAATCACGACCTTGACGTCGATGATCTCATCGTCGCCGAGGCCCATGTCGGCAAGGCACTGGTGATCAAGCGCTTCACTCCGCGCGGCCGCGGCCGGGTGGGAAGCATCTTCAAGCCCTTCGCCAACCTCACCATCGTGGTGCGTGAGGTCGAGGCGCAGGCCGAAGCGAAAGCCTAGCGCATGATCCCGAAAAGTAGGAACCGGTTTTCGGAAAAGATCATGCGCAAACATAATGTTAGGGACGCGACTCATTCAGACGAAATGAGTCAAGCCCTAAAGGAGAGATAGAGTGGGTCAGAAGGTCAATCCAGTCGGGCTTCGGCTCGGCATCAACCGCACCTGGGATTCGCGCTGGTACGCCGGCAAGAGCGAATACGGCACGTTGCTGCACGAAGACATCAAGATCCGCGAAGAGCTGATGAAGCAGCTCAAACAGGCGGCGGTGTCGCGTATCGTGATCGAGCGTCCGCACAAGAAGTGTCGCGTCACCATCCACTCGGCGCGGCCGGGCGTGGTGATCGGCAAGAAGGGCGCCGACATCGAGAAGCTGCGCCGCGTAGTCGCCAAGCTCACCGACAGCGACGTGGTCATCAATATCGTCGAGATCCGCAAGCCCGAGCTCGACGCCCAGCTGGTCGCCGAATCGATTGCCCAGCAGCTCGAACGCCGCGTCGCCTTTCGCCGCGCCATGAAGCGTGCGGTGCAGTCGGCCATGCGGCTGGGCGCCGAAGGCATCCGTATCAATTGCTCGGGCCGCCTGGGCGGCGCCGAAATCGCCCGCATGGAATGGTACCGCGAGGGCCGCGTGCCGCTGCACACGCTGCGCGCCGACGTCGATTACGGCGTCGCCACCGCCTTCACCACTTACGGCACTTGCGGCGTCAAGGTCTGGATCTTCAAGGGTGAAATCCTCGAGCACGATCCGATGGCGCAGGACAAGAAGATGGCCGAGGGCGACC
>CAZLWN010000203.1:0-5034 GCA_964563195.1 uncultured Undibacter sp.
CAGCGGATTGTTCGGTCGGCTTTGCGGCTTGGTCGGCGGGCTGCGCGACCGGCTGCTCGCCTTGCATTTCGGCTTGCTCAACCGGCGGCGTGGTCGATTGTTCGACAGGTTTAGCGGCTCGTTCGACCGGCGGCGTAGCCGATTGTTCGACAGGCTTCGTGGCTTGTTCGGCCGGCGGCGCAACCGGCTGTGCGGACAGCGGTGTGGCGGACGCTTCGTGCTGCGTTGAAACTGATTGAGCAAAACCCGATGCAATACCGGCAACAAGGCAGCAAGCTACAAACAAAACAAAACGCATTTTCTCCCCCGTTCCGCCCATTCGCGCCCAATGGCGTTTTCCCGAATGGCGGGTTTGTTGAGTCTAACGAACCCAACGTTACCCGAAGATTAGCTGAGGTAAAATGGCCTAGGGCTCTGCTTTTTGTGACGTTTTCGGCTCGGGGGCGAAAAAACGGGGACAACTTCAGTTTACGATGCGCCGGCTCGGGGATGGCACGACGTGGACGATGCGATAGCCGCGCTGTTTCAGCGCGCGCAGGAACGCGGGCAGCATATGAGCGGTCTGCGCCTTGGTGTCGTGCAGCAGCACGATGCCGCGGCCGACTGTCTCGATTCGGGACAGCAGCAGATGCAATTCCTGGTCGGGGGTCATCGGCAGCCAGTCGCTCGCCCAGACGTCGGCGCCGAACACCACGATCCCGCGGTCTTGCAGGTAGCCGAGCAAAGCGGGGCTGGGGACGAAACCCGGAAAGCGGAAGAATGGCGCCGCCGGATCGCTGCGGCGCTCGCCATAAAGGGCGAATTCGTCGGCCGCGATGCCGCGGTAAATCTCGGCTCGCGCTTTGGCGAGCGGCATGTACCTGAGCAGCGGGTGCGAGAATGTGTGATGGCCGAGGCTATGACCCTCAGCCAGTTCACGCCGGACGATCTGGGGATGCGCCTCGACGTTGCGGCCGAGCAGGAAGAACGTGGCCTTAACGCATTCGCGCTTGAGCGAGTCGAGCACTTTCGGCGTGGTGGTCGGCCACGGTCCGTCGTCGAAGGTGAGCACGAGTTCCTTGGGGCTCAGCGGCAGCGTGCCGGGGAATTGCTTGCGGCCGACCCGCCGCGTGCTGTTGGCATCGACCTCGAGCACCCGCTCGGTTCCGAGCGCTTGGCGGTTGCCCGGGCACGGCTGTGCCGCGGCGGCCCAAGGCAAGAGGACCGCAGCAACGAGGATGGCGATAAAGCGAATCATGGGTGCACCTCGAGCATCGGACAATTGACCGCGAGTGCCGGTAGGCGGCAAGGGCATCCTGATCGGGTCCGTCATGCGCTAATCATTTGCCCGCCCCGAAGGCCGGGCGTACAAGCGGCACGATCATTTTCCACGCCGAGGCCCGGCATGCTCGATCAAAAAACCAACGTGCCACTTCGCACGAAGGACGGCTCGATCCGCGTTGCGTTCGTCAGACAGGTCGCGCGCGCGATCGGTGCCGGCGAGGTGGAAGCCCTGCGCGGCCTGGTCGGTGACCTGCACGAGGCCGATCTCGGCGCCGTGCTGGAGGCGTTGGAACCGGAACAGCGCCCGCGGCTGATCGAACTGCTCGGGATCGACTTCGACTACACCGCGCTCACCGAGGTGGACGACGCGGTGCGCGAGGACATCCTCGAAGAGCTGCCGCCGCAAGCGGTCGCCGAAGGCGTGCGCGATCTCGATTCCGACGATGCGGTGGCGATCCTCGGCGATCTTACGAAAGAAGAGCAGGCGGAGATCCTCGAGCAGCTGCCGCCGCCCGAGCGCGTCGCGCTGGCACGCAGCCTGGAATACCCGGAAGACGCCGCCGGCCGGCGCATGCAGAGCGAATATATCGCGGTGCCGCCGGCGTGGACTGTCGGCCAGGCGATCGACTACATGCGCGAGACCATCGAACTGCCAGAACGCTTTTACGAGCTCTATGTGGTGGACGAAAGCGCGCGTTTTCTCGGCGCCGTGCCGCTCGACCGGCTGCTGCGCTCAAAGCGACCGGTGCCGATCGCCGATTTGATGGAGGAAGGGCGGAGACGCGTGCGGGCCGATGAAGACAAGGAGGAAGTGGCGCGGCTGTTCCAGCGCTACGATCTGGTTGCGGCGCCGGTGGTCGATGCCAACGACCGGCTGGTCGGCGTCATCACCTTCGACGACGTCGCCGACGTCATCGAGGAAGAGGTGGAAGAAGACATCAAGGCGCTCGGCGGCGTCACCCATGACGAAGAACTCTCCGACTCGGTTTGGACGATCGCGCGCGGCCGCTTCAACTGGCTGCTGGTCAATCTCGGCACCGCCTTCATCGCCTCGCTGGTGCTCGGCCTGTTCGCGGAGGAATTGCAGAAGATGGTGGCGCTGGCAGTGCTGGCGCCGATCGTGGCGAGCCAGGGCGGCAATGCCAGCACGCAAACCATGACCGTCGCGGTGCGCGCGCTTGCCACCCGGGATCTTTCCGACGCCAATGCCTGGCGCGTGATCGTGCGTGAGCTGCTGGTCGGGCTGGTCAACGGTGCGGCCTTTGCCGTCATTACCGGCATCCTGGCCTATATCTGGTTCAAGGTGCCCGGTTTGGGTTTCGTGATCGGCTTGGCGATGCTCTGCAATCTCACCGCCGCCGCGCTCGGCGGCATCCTCATTCCGCTGGCGCTCAACCGGCTTAAGTTCGATCCGGCGGTGGCCTCGAGCCCGTTCGTTACTACGGTGACCGACGTGGTCGGGTTTTTCTCGTTTCTTTCCATTGCCACCTTCTGGTTCGGCCTGCGCTAGGGCCAACTTTCGGCTTACGTTTCGTTTACCATTTTTGCTGACCGACCATTAACGCTGAATTCGTAAGCCTGATCGCCTCAAAGAGCGGCCCGAAGGGTTTCCGGTGGAGGGCGAGGCGATATTGCGGGCGGAGGGCGAGAGTCCGAAGCCGGCGCTGGTGGCGTTGGCCGAGCCCCGCGCGGCCGGCGATGACATTGCCGGCACGCCGCGGGCGCATGCGCTAGGGCTGTTTTCGGCCTCGCGGCTGATCGTGCTGCTCGCCGTCATCGCCATGGGTGCGACGCTTGCCTTCGCGGTCATCGGCTATGGGCTGGCGCAGCGCAGCGACGCGCGGCTGTGGTCCGAGCAGCGCGCCGCCTTGCGCAATGCCGTCGCCGAATTTCGCGTACTGTTCGGAAAGCCCGGCGCGATCGATCCGCGCTTCGTGCGCATGGTCGAGCAGAGCGCGCGACTGAACGGCCTCAAGTTCGAGACCGACCCGGCACCGGGCGAGCGCGAGATGCAAGCGGTGGTGGACGGGCAGGGGCGCATCGCCGGCTTCTTCACCTGGGACAAGGCGCATCCGATGACGCGGGCGTTGAGCCGGTTGTTGCCGCTGATCGCCGGCATCGCCGTCTTACTGGTGGGCCTCGCCGGTTATTCGCTGCGCCAGCTCAAGCGCGCGCGCCGCGATCTGGTGGCGAGCGAGGAGCTTGCCCGCCGCGCTGCCGACACAGACAAGCTGACCGGGCTGCCCAATCACGCCAAGACACTTGATCTCCTGGACCTTGCGCTGGCCGAGCGCGCCGGCGACGAGGTCGTGAGCTTCGCGCTGATCGAGCTCGACGGCATGGCCGACGTCAACGCCCAGCTCGGCGTGCTCGCCGCCGACGAGTTCATTGTCGCAGTCGCCGAGCGGTTGAAAGAAGCGTTGCCGGCGGACGCCGGTTGCGGCCGCATCGGCGGCGACGAGTTCGCCGTGATTTTCTCTGCCGCGCCCGCTACCGACATGCAAGCCATAATCCGCGGCGCGATCGAGGTGGTGGCGGGTCCGCATTGGATCGAGCGGCTGGTGCGGGTGAGCGCCCATGCCGGCTTCGCGCAGGCGCCGCGCCACGCCGCGACGCGGGGCGAGCTGACGCGCCGGGCGGAGCTCGCGCTGCGCGCAGCGGCCAAGAAGGAGCCGGGGGCAATCGTCGGTTTCGAGCGCGCGCTCGACACGGTGTCGAGCGACCAGAAATTTATCCGGCGCGAATTGCCGCGCGCGCTCAGCGCCGGCGAGCTGGAGCTGCATTATCAGCCCATCGTCGCCGCGCAAGGCGCGCGCATCGTCGGCGTCGAGGCGCTGCTGCGCTGGACCCATCGCGAGCGCGGCGCCATCGGCCCGGCCGACTTCATCCCGGTGGCCGAACGGATGGGCCTGATGGATTCGCTCGGCGCCTTCGTGCTGCGTCGCGCGCTCTCCGACGCCAAGCGCTGGCCCGACCTTTACGTCGCGGTCAACCTGTCGCCGGTGCAGGTGCGGGACGCTTCAATGGTCGATCTGGTGCGTTCGGCGCTGGCCGAGAGTGGCGTCAAGCCGTCCCGGCTGATGCTGGAAATCACCGAAGGCGTGCTGATCGACAATCCCGACGAGATGCTCAAGCGCATCGAAGACCTGCACGCGCTCGGCGTGCGCGTCGCGCTCGACGATTTCGGCTCCGGCTATTCCAGCCTCGGCTATCTACAACGCTTCCCGCTCGACAAGCTCAAGATCGACCGCAGCTTCGTCGCCGCGCTCGGAGCTTCATCCAATGGCGGCGTGATCATCCAGGCGATCGTGGCGCTCGGCCGCGCGCTCGGGCTGTCGGTGCTAGTCGAAGGCGTGGAAACCGAGCAGCAACGCGTGCTGCTGCGGCTGGCCGGCTGCGACGAGATGCAAGGCTTCCTGTTTGCCAAACCGGCGCCGGCCGGCGCTATCGACCGGCTGCTGCAAGTCGGCCAGGGTGGCGCCCTGCGCGCGTCTGGCGCTGCGTGAGCCGCTGACAGCGCGACGCCTGTGCGATAGACTTATGTTTAATCGCGCCAGAGCTTGCGTGTGCCGGAGAATGCGATGATCCCCAATGCCTGGGCGGGCTTCGATTTCGGCCTTGGGCCCGACGTCGATATGCTGCGCAAGGCGGTCGGCGATTTTGCAGCTGACCGTATCGCCCCGCGTGCCGACGAGATCGACCGCGCCAACGTCTTCCCGCGCGAGCTATGGCCGGAGATGGGCGCGCTCGGCCTGCACGGCATCACGGTGG